>CAMWIJ010000030.1 GCA_947174275.1 uncultured Muribaculaceae bacterium | reverse complement strand
TTAAGATAAATTTTCCACTCTCTTATTTTGCTGCTGCAAACTTAGAGCTTTTCTTTTTATATCGTAAACCAATCGCCTCGACAGGGAGCTATGCAGGCCTTTATTATCACATGAAACACCACTACTTGCGATTGTTGCTGTCGCTGATTGCAGTTGGAACTATTGCTCAGGCTCCCGCTCAAATCACACTGCACGAAGCGACGAACGTGACCCAGACAAAAGCGACTCTCTCAGCCGATTTCCCCGACCTGAGCGTCGAACACGGTTTCCAATACAAATATGGCACACTCCCAGAAATCGATGACTTTTCCCGCACTGCCCTCGCCCCGCAATCCGACCCGGTACAAATCACTACAACTGGCAAATATGCATGGTCAGCCCGTAGTGTAAAAGGTTGGGTGGAAAGCAATACATCCGTACCTGTCGGACAGGCAAGCTCAATTTCTGCCACGATAACCATCACAGAACCGGCTACATTATCCTTTGAATGGGCAGTGGACTCCGAAGATAATATCGGATTACTTTCTTTATTAATAGATGACAACGAAATTAGTAGCATATCGGGATTGATTGATTTTGAAAAATTTGAGTATAAAATTAGCACAGCAGGAACCCATAAGATAGAGTGGCGCTACAATAAATCTTCGGCTACAAGCATTGGTCTTGATTTAGCAAAAGTACGTAATGTGGTTTTTACTAATTCAACGTCCGGTACGTGGAAATATGTGTCGGGTTCGAATGTTCAAATATCTAATTTATTGCCGTCGTCTGAGATTATATATCGAGCTTGTGATAATTCAGGTAATTATAGCAATATGGCTCAATTTAGCACCCTCGATATTTCGATATCAAAATTATGTGTAAATGATATAACTGCAACTACCGCTGTAGTAACCCGGGAACAAGAACTTGGTGATTTTGATATTCAAAGCACGATTGGCATAGTAGAACCTAAATATTATTATGATAATGGAAAAGCTTACATAGATAGTACATTGCTTCTATATTCACTTTTGTCTCCAAATACATTTGGTCGAAAAGTTGAGCTGAATCCAGGCCCAATGGCTTATACCCATAGTGTAGATATGGAATATGTGAAAGGCCCGAATTTCGGCGTTTATGTCACACTTAAAGAGCCGACTGTTATAATATTTGAAGCTCATGTAGAAAAGGGAAAGTATGCATATTTTTATTTGGATAAATGGGATGATTATAATAGAATATACTTGGGTGATACATCATTTACAAAATATTCAGCAACAATTCCTGCAGGCAGGCATTATCTTGGATTTTATAGTAGTGGAGTAGGAAATTATGTAAGCGTAAAAAATTTGGACATTCCGGGATTGGAGGAAGACTTTACATTTAAAACGACATTACATTCAGCCTCCGATATATCCTCAAAATTTGATAAATTAAGTCCGGTCACTACATATTATGGAGTATGTATATCTCGTCCCAATGAGCTAAGTGATATGAATGAAAAATGGGTTTATAATGAAAAATTTTATTTTAAGACCGATAATGTTCATTCATTCATAGACGGTGTGGAGGCAATCAGTCAGACAAAATGTACCTTAAAAGGCCATTTTGATTTCGGTGGGGCAAATATTGAATGTTGCGGTTTGCAATATAAAGCGCAAAATAATGATAAATGGATTGATTTACCTCTGAATATAAATAATCGTATTTATGCAAAAGTAGAGCGATTACGCCCTAATTCAGCGTACGAATATCGGAGTTATGCTAAGGCACAAAATTGTGATACTGTGTATAGTACAATTGGCACTTTTTCAACATCGCCCGTTGAGCCTAAGACGCCCGAGATACTCCACCTGGCTCAGCATGAAGCGACGTTGCAGGGTAAGGTGATATTCGGTGATGCCAATATCTATCAGCGCGGGATGCAGTTCCGCAAGAAAGGGATTACGGAATGGGACGAAGTAGAGGACGGAGGCAATGACTCTATCTATACTCTTGTCAGGAAAAATCTTGAAATGGGCGTGGCATATGAAGCCCGGACTTACGTACAGCCCGCAGGTTGCGACGTTATTTATTCCGATATATTGGAGTTCAAGACTTTGTATTCTTATTTTACTGCATGCAACGCAAACAATACCACTCAGACGACAGCCACATTTGAGGCGACCATTTCAGATGTAGACGAGGATACCACAGTCGATGAGTATGGATTTGAATATTATATATATTGCGATGGCTTTTTAGAGAACGAGAATAATTTTGTGCCATCAGAAATTTATACAATACCGGTAACACCTGATGGAAAAACAATAAAAACCACAATTACCGGACTTGCTCCCAGACTATTCCTCAAATGGCGGGCATACGCAATAGTCAATGGTGAAAAATCATATTATGCCGGCTCGGCAAACTCCGAATGGGCTTATGCTGCAACTAAACCCGCAACCATAAAGGCCACAGCGACAAAAATCACTCCAACCTCCATATCTCTGGAACTTGACGCAACTCAGGATGGCGATGCCGTGATTTCGCAAATAGAATATGCCCTCGTAAATTCGCCTATGGATGCTGCAGAATACTCGATTTGCGGAAACAATATTACTTTAACCGGCCTGCTTCCCAACTCCAAATACAACTTTATGTTCCGCGGACTGGTGAATGGCAGATACTGTCCATTGTTTGATAGTGTATACCAGGATGGCTCTTGGTTCACATTCACGACTCCGGCAGCTGATGTCGACGTAAAGATAATCAACGTCACCCAGACCAAGGCTGAAATGAATATTATCATTGACGCAGGCGAGGAGGCCGAGGTAACCGACCTGCGTTACCGTTTATCCAACTATGGAAATTGGACTGAATGTTCAGAAAAATTAAGCCTTAGCGGGCTGACTCCTGGACAAAAATATAATGTATATATCGGTGCCAAAATAAACGGCATTGAATATTCTTGGTCGGGATTTGCATTTACAACGGGAAAAGTGTCCGCTACAGTCTATACAAGCGATATCCAACAGACATCTGCCCGAATCAGATGGAGCACCTTTCAGGGCGACGCCACCCTGATATCGTCGGGCGTTGAAATCGGTTCTGACAAATATGAATTCACCGACGACACAAGAGAGATTACCCTAACCGAACTATCGCCTAATACATCATACTCAGTCCGAAGCTACGTACAGACAGCGGAGGGAGGCAAAGTATACTCTCAGTTCCGCACCATCAAGACGTCGGAAATAATCTGCACCACAAAGTCGGCAACAAGCATATCCAACCGTTCGGCCACATTGAACGGCACAATCGACTGCGACACCCGCAGCTCGGCGGAGTTCGGAGTCCAGTGGAAAAAGATGATCGGCTGGAACAGCGACCCCGCATTCACCAAAGGGCACAAGCTCGACGACGGGTCTATATCCGTCGCTTTGGTCAACGGTATGCTTGACCCCGACACCGACTACCAGTACCGCACTGCCGTAAGGTATAAAGACAAGATATATTACGGCGACTGGGCGACATTCCGTACCGAAGCCGAATATGTATATTATCCCGCATCGGTCTACACAATATTCCGCACCGACCGCGAAAACAACAGCCTCGTGCTTTGCGGATACTATATCGCCGGCTCCGAGGCCATCGTAAGCCAGGGATATGAATACTGGAAGAAAAATCCGAATGCGATTCACCCGCTCGCAGCACAGTCGCCGGCAATCGTAACTACCGACGAGTCGATGCAGCATGTCTTCGCTCCGGGCGAACTTCCCGCAGGCGACTACAACGTAAGGGCATTCGTCAAGACCGAATCGGGCGAAACCATCTACGGCCCCACTCTCGGCTTCACGGCTTCTAATGCCGGATATTCAGAGGTGGAAGAAATACCCTGCGACATGCCCTTTGTCAAGGTAGAGCACTCGATAGTGAAGATCTATAACGCGGCAGGCCTCGAATGCTACGTCGCCCGCATAAACGGCATCGTTGTATCTTCACACACCATACCCAGCGATTATGACGAAATAGCCCTCTCGCCAGGCTACTACATAATCAAGCTGAGCAACGGTCTTGTTGAAAAAATAAGACTCTGACACCCACACAAAGTCGCCACGGAGGTCTGCGACATGGCTTCCGTGGCACACTCCCTACCCCACGCAGACCACCTGCGGATACACAAACCTTTTAACTTAATTAATTCATACCTTTTTATTAACTTTTTTATTAACCAATTTAATTTTTATCACAATGAAAAAACAAGTTCTTTTTGCAGCTGCCGCTGCCGTATTGATGCTTAGCTCTTGCTCTACAATCACACACACTGCAACTACAGAAAGCGTCGACACCGAGATGTTCAACCGCTCTAACGCCGACCTCAACGTGTCATCTCAGAAAATCTCGTTCACCTACAACCCCGACGCATCTCATCGTCGTGCCGGCAAGAAAGCTGTTATCCGCGCAGCCGTAGCCAAAGCGCTCGAAGCCAACGGCAACGCCGATGTTCTCGTAGCTCCCCAGTATGAAGTAAAAGAGGCACGCGGCCTCTTCACAACCAAAATCAAATACGTCACCGTCAAAGGCTATCCCGCAACCTACAAGAACGTTCACCCCACCACTACACAGGAGGCTCAGATTGTCAACATACTCGACGGCGGACAAGTGATCATCAACAAGTAAAACAGTTACTTATGATGACACGCAAGATACTGGCAGCCGGCATTGCCGCGCTGGCATTAAGTTCGTGTTCGACCATAACCCACACATCGCAGACAGCTTCTGTCGACACCCGGCTCTACAACCTCACGGTGGCCGACATGAAAGTGGCCAATGCCAAAGACTCCGTCACAGTCGACTGGAAATGGAACCCGCTGTCGACCATTTCGCTAAAGGCTCAGAAGGAATCAGCCACCCACGCCCTTCTCAACCGCAACGACGCCGATGTGCTGGTCGAACCACAATATATTGTAACCCGTCGCGGCATATTCCGCGGAGGCTCGGTGACTGTGACAGGCTATCCCGCCACCTACACCGATTTCCGCCCCATGAGCAGCGAGGACGCCGAGAAGATAGCCACCGTCAACGGCGACTGCAGCACAGTGGTTGTCAATCCCGTGATTTCAACCACCGCAGGCAAAGTCGTCAAAAACCGCAAGCCGACATTCATTCCGTCACGCAAACGCGTGGAGGCACACCATCAGTTTGTCAACCTTATCGGAGGTGCGGTAATAGATATTGATGACAATATTAGTGACGGATATCAGTTGGGCGCCATGTACGGCTCTTACGGCCGCAACTGGGGCTGGTACGGAAAGTTCGTACTTAACAGTGGAATCTGCTACGACGGACGCGAACGCGATGAAAGCCGGAAATGGACACCGTCACTCACCGTAGGAGGCATCAAGACTATTTACGGAGGTCTGAGCGCATTCGGCGGCGTAGGCATAGGCGGCTATTTCCTCCGCGACTATGAGTACGGCTATGACAACTACGGTTACTCCACTTCCTTTAATATTGAAAAAGCTAAATTCACCATTCCGGTCGAACTCGGACTGATGATGCGCATAAGCAAAGTGAACATATCGGTCGGAGCAACCTACACCACCCCTCTCTGCGGAGGATACGGCAACATTAACCCCTTTGCCGGCGTAGGCTTCTCGTTCTGATGTAGATAGAAAATTTGTATTTACACCGTTTTAACACTAATAGAGAATGAAAAAGTATTTATATACTATTCCCATATTGGCATTTATTGGTGTAATGTCAATTCTATCATCTTGCAATAAGACTGCAAGCGAAAGTAATGACATAGCCAGTGCTGATATTGAATCGATCCTTCAGAAAGACAATCAGGGCATAGAATTGTCAGATGGCGATATATCCGAGCTTCTATCCATCACTGAAACTTATATCAAAGAGATAGAACAGCCCATCAGGGATTACAATAAAGCACAACGTACTAATGATGTGGAACTTGAACGTCGGGCAAAGCTGAAGGGCACGAAAGTTGAAAAGGAATATTACTACATGGAAAATGTCAAGTCATGTCTTGACCGCTATATGTATGATATGAATTACAACAACAAAAAACGGTATGAGGCTATCTTGGACAAGATTGATGAATTGAGCTATCGCAACTATTAATTAATATTCAAGAAATCATCCGCTATTCTATTATTGTATATTGAATGGAAGATAAGCACTAATCGCAGGTGCTTACCTTCCATTCTTTGTTATTCCTGACGGTTACTCTCGTGCTGATATGTAAACACCTACCCTCCATTCCATTGCGAAACAGACAGGAGCGCAGACTTTATGCCGCCTGTATTTTTTGTTTTTATCAGTGTTTTTTTGGCTATCATAAACTTTATTACGATATTTGCGTTACGCAATTTACGTAACGACAAAACCGAAATGAAACCGAACAATCCGTTCCTGATTACAGGATACCACAGTCCCGAATATTTCTGCGACCGCGAGTCGGAGACATCAACAATCATCGACGCGCTCCATAACGGGCGCAACCTTACACTGGTCGCACCGCGACGTATGGGCAAAACAGGCCTGATACGCCATGCGTTCCATAAATTAAAGGAAAAGGAACCGGAGATTGTCACCCTGTATATGGATATATATTCCACGCAGTCGCTTGGCGATTTCATCCGGTTGTTTGCCAACACCGTGCTGGGTCGGTTGGACAATACCCATCAAAAGGCATTGAGCCGCATCGGACGGTTTATACGCAGCTGCCGTCCGGTATTCACATTTGATGAATTCACCGGAGTGCCTAAAGTGACGGTAGATGTAGCACCTGCCGATGAAGAAAACACATTGAAAGAAATATTCGAATATCTCGCATCGTCAGAGCAACGCTGCTACATTGCCATTGACGAATTCCAGCAGATTGCAGAATATCCTGAAAAAGGGGTCGAGGCACTGCTGCGCTCCTACATCCAGTTCGTACCTAACGTCAACTTTATCTTTGCCGGAAGCAAACAGCATGTGATGCAGGAAATGTTTGCATCATCAAAAAGACCTTTTTACCAAAGCACACAGCTTCTTACCATAGGAGCAATCGACAAAGAAAAATATGCTGATTTTGCCATATCCCATTTTGCATCCCACGGCGTACGGCTTTCACAAGCGACATTCGATGCGATTTACGGTAAATATGACGGACACACATGGTATATCCAGAATATCCTCAACCGTCTGTACAGCTACAACCGCGATGCCGATATGGAACTGGTAGCGTATGCCGGCGAGCAGATTGTCTCCGAACTGAGCTATTCCTACGCCGATATGTTGAAAGCATATACCCTCGGGCAGGTACGTCTTCTGAAAGCTATCGCCCGCGAAGGTTGCGTCAGCGAGCTTCTGGCGGGAGACTTTATCGGCAGAAACAATCTCAAGGCAGCGAGCAGCGTCAGCGCGTCGCTGAAGAGACTGCTTGAGAATGAACTCGTTTATAAATCAGACTCCGGATATATAATATACGACAGATTTATGGGCGAATGGCTCCGTCGCCAGCTATTCTGAAAAGCGGCGTCAAAATCCGGGTTCACAGGAATGCTGCACAAAAATATACTTTGAGGGTTGCAGAACTCTATTTTCCGCGGTAAAAAAACCGCGGCTACTATACAAGCGATTTGGTAATCAGCGTGGTAGTAGCCACTGTTTTTAACCGTGATCCGACAAATATCTGTCTATGCCTTGTTGCGGCGGTTGCGCCAGTAGCCGGTCATCTGCTCGAGCGTCTTGCCTTTGGTTTCGGGCACCAGACGGAGCACGAACCATGCGGCGAGGATACATATCACGCCATAGAGCGCATAGGTGAACACGTGGCCAAAACCATCGCCCATCGAGCCGAGTTTCATGTTATACATCGGAATGAATGTCGACGACACGATGAAGTTGAATATCCACTGGAAGGCCACCGCAATGGCAATAGCCGCGCTGCGGATGGTGTTGGGGAATATCTCGGAGATAAGCACCCAGCATATCGGGCCCCACGAGAACATGAAGCACGCCGAATAAATCATGATGGCTGCCACTGACACCACGGGAGGAAGCGCCACCACATTGGGCAGAGCCACACCAAACGCTCCCGCCGCCATGCCTATCGAGCCGGCTATGAGCAGCGGCTTGCGCCCCCACCGCTCCACGGTGAAGATTGCGAGCACGGTAAACGCTATGTTGATTACTCCCATGATCACGGTCTGCACCATCGGATTGCCCATGCCCATCGACTCGAAGATGCGCGGCGCGTAATAGAGCACCGCATTGATGCCGATAGCCTGCTGAAACACCGACAGCATGATGCCGACAAACACCACCATCATGCCGAACGAGAACAGCCGCTCGTTTTTCACGCTTGTCGTGGCCTTGATGTCGGCAAGTATCTCGCGCGCTTTTGCCGCTCCGTTGATGCGCGCAAGCACATAGAGCGCCCTGTCGTCGCGGCCTTTCATGGCAAGGTAGCGCGGCGACATCGGCACGAAGCACACCAGAATGATGAACGCGCCGGCCACAAACGCCTCGCTGCCGAACATATATCGCCATCCGGTCTCGACAGTCCACTGCGCCTCGGCCGGATAGATATGCTGTGCGATCTGTTCGACAGTGGGCTGCAGATGGTCGCCGAGTATGATTGTGTTGACGACGTAGACCACAAGCTGGCCGAAAATGATGGCAAATTGGTTCCACGACACCAGAGCGCCGCGTTTGTTGGCGGGAGCTACCTCGGCGATATACATCGGACACACTGCCGACGCCAGGCCAACACCCACACCGCCTATTATACGGTAGAGATTAAACATATAGAGAAGGCTCAGCGACGGCTTGCCATGCTCGAAGAACAGGAATTCCGGACAATAGCTTCCCAGTGCGGAAATAAAAAAGAACACTCCGGATATCAGCAGCGAGCGCTTGCGCCCGAAACGCGAGGCAAACAGCCCCGACAGCGCCGAACCGAGTATACATCCTATCAGCGCGCTCGACGAGGTGATGCCGTGCATGGTGTCGGTATATGTGAAATCGCTTGCACCCGAAAAGAATGCCTGCAAACCTTTCTCCGCACCCGAAATCACGGCTGTGTCGTAGCCGAAAAGCAGACCGCCAAGCACCGCCACGGCCACAATGCCGTAGAGATAGCCCATCGATCCCTTCTGTGGTAAATTCATATAGTTGCTCATGGTATTGATATGAGGGCGTTGTAGGGACGCACGGCGCTCTCCAACACCCTCTTTGTTAATCGGTTACACATACATGTTGACGATAGCCTCGTAAAGCTCCTGCTTGCCTGATGTCTGAGCGGGCTCGCCGTTCTTTCTTGCGTAGGCCACGACATCTTCAAGCGACAGCTTGCCCTCTTCAAACGCCTTGCCTTCACCGGCGTCGAACGACGCATAGCGGTCGGCAAGCATCTTCTTATAGGGCGATTTCTCAAGCACGTCGGCAGCCGAGAGGAGCGCGCGCGCCATAGCGTCCATACCGGCGATATGCGCGATGAAGATATCCTCGAGGTCGGTAGAATTACGACGTGTCTTGGCGTCGAAGTTTGTGCCGCCGTTGCCGAGTCCGCCGTTACGGATAATCTGCATCATGGCCTGGGTCAGCTCATAGTTGTCGATGGGGAACTGGTCAGTGTCCCAGCCGTTCTGATAGTCGCCGCGGTTGGCGTCGATCGAACCGAGCATGCCGTTGTCGACAGCCACAGCGAGCTCATGCTCGAAAGTGTGGCCGGCCAGAGTTGCGTGGTTCACCTCGATATTAACCTTGAAATCCTTGTCGAGACCGTGGGCTTTGAGGAAACCGATCACCGTTTCGGTGTCGACGTCATATTGATGTTTCGACGGCTCCATCGGCTTGGGCTCGATCAGGAAGGTGCCTTTGAACCCTTTGGCACGGGCATAGTCGCGCGCCATTGTGAGCATTGTGGCGAGATGCTCTTTCTCGCGCTTCTGGTCGGTGTTGAGAAGGCTCATGTAGCCCTCACGGCCGCCCCAGAACACATAGTTGGTGCCGCCCAGCTCGATAGTGGCGTCGATGGCGTTTTTGATCTGCACGCATGCGCGGGCCACGACGTCGAAGTCGGGATTGGTGGCGGCGCCGTTCATATAGCGGGCGTGGCTGAACACGTTGGCCGTGCCCCAGAGGTTCTTGATGCCCGTCTCGGCCATCTTCTCCTTTATATATGCCACCACGGCCTTGAGGTTGGCCTCATATTCCTCGATAGAGTCGCCCTCGCTCACAAGGTCGACATCATGGAAACAGAAATATTCAATTCCCATCTTTGTCATGAACTCGAAACCTGCGTCGACTTTCTGCTTCGCAAGCTCCACGGCGTCGGTCGAGCCTTCGTTCCAGGGAAATTTCTTTGTGCCGCCGCCAAACTGGTCGCCACCCTCGGCACACAGCGTGTGCCACCATGCCATAGCGAATTTAAGCCATTCTTTCATCGGCTTGCCGAGCACCACGCGCTCTGCATCGTAATAGCGGAAAGCCATCGGGTTATATGACTCTGTTCCTTCAAACTTGATTTTTCCAATACCGGGAAAATATTCTTTTGTTTCCATAATATAAATGTTTATGTTAGTTATTTCTTTTTATGTTAGTTATTTATTGTCGGTTGATTGTGTTTTCGAGGATTGATTTCCAGCGCGCGTATGCCTCGAGATAGGGAGTGCGATCGGCCGCCGGGGCTATCTCCCCGATAAGCTCGAGCGAGGCGAACGCCTCAGCCGCATCGCGGTATATTCCCGCGCCGATACCCGCGCCGCGGGCTGCCCCGACCGAGCCGTCGGTCTCGTAAAGACGGATTGTGGCGCCCGAAACCGAGGCCAGCGTGTCGCGGAACAAAGGAGACAGGAACATATTGGCCCGACCGGCTGATATACAGTCGATTTTCATGCCGAGACCTTTCATTATCTCCATGCCATACATGAACGAGAACACTATGCCCTCTTGCGCGGCGCGCATGATGTGACGGCGGTCGTGTATATTGAAACTGATGCCGTGGATAGAGCAGCCGGTGTCTTTATTCTGAAGCACACGCTCTGCGCCGTTGCCGAACGGCAGTATCGTCACCCCGTCGCTTCCAACAGGCACTTCGGCGGCCAAAGCGTTCATCTCCGCATAGCCGCACCCCTGCGGCGCCACGTTGCGCTTTATCCATGAATTGAGTATGCCGGTGCCGTTGATGCATGTCATCACACCGATACGGGTGTTGCCTGCGCTATGGTTGACATGGGCGAAATTATTGACACGCGACAGCGGGTCGTAGTCGACAGTGCCGTTGATGCCGTAGACCACTCCCGACGTACCGGCTGTTGATGCCACCTGCCCCGGCTCAAGCACACCGAGCGACAGGGCGTTGTTGGGCTGGTCGCCGGCGCGGTATGTCACCGGAGTGCCCTCCGCGAGGCCGAGTTCCGCCGCCACTGCCGCGGTGACAGCGCCCTGCGGACCGAACGTGGCCTTTACCTCTGGCAGGATGTCGCTGCTGTAGCCGTAATGGTCGAGCAGAAACTGTGCGGGAGCGTTATCCTTGAAATCCCACAGCATGTATTCCGAGAGCCCCTCGGGGTTGGTGCATATCTCGCCGGTCAGACGATAGGCGATATAGTCGCCCGGAAGCATCACTTTATATATCTTTTCAAAAATTTCAGGCTCGTTGTCTTTCACCCATTGCAGCTTGGCAGCGGTGAAATTACCCGGCGAGTTGAGCAGTCGGCTCAGACACTTCTCCGCTCCGATTGCTTCGAAAGCGCTCTCGCCGTATGGCACACCGCGTGAGTCACACCAGATTATGGCGTCGCGCAACGGCTCGCCGTCGCGGCCTATCGCAACCAGGCCGTGCATCTGATATGATATGCCTATGGCCTTTATGTCGGCGGGATTTACTTTCGACTGCGCCAGCACCGAGGCTGTCACCTCCTTCAGATAGCGCCACCAGTCGGCGGGGCTCTGCTCGGCCCAGCCCTGACGCAATGCCTTTATGGGTGCTTCGGCGCGGGGATAGAAATCGCCGGCGACCGTGCGCCCTGTGTTCACTTCAATTAACGATGCTTTGACTGACGACGACCCTACGTCGTAACCGAGAAGATACATGGTGATATTAAGGATTTGATATTAGGTAAAAATCGATATTTTCGCGGCGTCTGCCGAAGCCGCTTCTTTAATAACAAACGAAGCGGACAATTGTCGGAGCCCCGTTGAGTCTATAAGCAAATTTACTGATATTTACCTGTCACAAATACTATTAATACACCTATTTATGGTAGGTTTGACACCTTTCTTGCCGAAAAAAAGCGCATTTGTGTCAAAAAAGTGCCGAATTGACGCATCGCGCCCTGTCACCACTCTATCACCACCGCCGCAGAGTCCATCTCGGAGCCCGCCACCGGAGGTGTGAGTTTTGCAACTCTGACACGTCCCCCCTCAATCTCGCCGAAGCGGCCGAGCAACGCCTGACGCAGACGCAGAGCCAGATGCTCGAGCAGCCGCGACGGCTCGGCATTGACCTCGCGCACCACAGCCACGATGTCGGCATAGCTCACCGTAAGGCTGATGTCATCGCTGCCGGCGGCATCAAGCCACGGCACCGTCACCTCTACATCATAACTGAACAGATTGCCCACACGCGTCTCCTGCGCGAACACCCCGTGATAACCCTGCATGCGCAGTCCGTTGACCTGTATCTTTGTTGTCATTGCCATAAGTGTAATTCTATATCTTATTCAATATTGTCCTTGCGGCGGCGTCGGCCTGCAATCATCGTGCGCAACACTCTGAATGCCATCACCGACGACACCGCCGCCACTGCCGCCGGGACAAAGCGCAGCCCCTCGACCCGTGCCCACGCGCAGCCTGCCGTAACAATCACCGCAACTGCCGACAGCAGCGCCACCTTGCGGCTGATGCGCATGCGGTAGCGCCGGAAATAGACTATGCCGATTATTATGACATAAAGACCGTACCACGCGCTGTAGGCGATGCCGAGACCGTCGAGACCGCCCGCACGGTAGCCGATGAAGCTGAAAAGCAGAAACGCAGCCCCGCTGGCGCTCTCGGTAAGGAGATACACCCGGCCGTCGCCTCTGGCAAGAAGCGTGTAGGCCATGCACCACGACACGGCACGCAGAGCCGTTCCGGCAAGCGCAAGATTGACATATCCCACAGCCGGCATGAACTCGCTGCTATACAGAAGCTTGATAATCACATCGTCAAATGTCATCATAAGCGTCGCTCCGGGGAGCACCACCAGCACTGCCACCATCACTTCATGGCTCATGAATGCCGACACCCTCGACACCGACGCCTGCACTTTGCTTATCCGTGGAAAAAACTCAAGGCCGATGGCTGTGAAAAGCAGCCCCAGATACTTGTTGACTATCGTGTAGCCCGCCTGATAACGGCCCACTTCGTCAATGCCCCCCTCATGATTGAGATAGGCCATGAAAACATAGTTGACGGCCATCGCTATAAACACCGACAGCGTCATGTAAATGCCGAGCGTCACAAAGCCTTTCCCCTCGGCAAGCATCTCCCTGCCGGTGAGCCTGACGCACGGCTGAGCGGCCTCTTTCCTGACACGCAGAGCCATCACCGCCGCAGCCTGGCATGCGAAATATGCCACTATCGACCACACGATGCTCCGTTCGCCAAACCAATAATAGAGCGGCACCGACACGGCAAGCCCGCCGAGTGTGCCCCACACCGTGGCCCGTGCCAGACGGTTAAGGCGGTCCATCCCCTGCATTATGGCGAGCTCTCCGTTGGTGACAGCCGACAGCATCACCGCCGCCGAGAGAATTATAAACCCGAGGGTATAGTCACCGTTGCCAAACGTGAGCCGGCTCAGCAGCGGCGAGAAAACAAGCGTAAGGAAAGCTCCGGCTATGCCGAGCAGCCACGACCAGCGCCTGACCGCCGCCACTATGCGCCACAGCGCGTTGCGGTCGGCAGCCGCGATGTCGCGCACCGGACTTTGCCTGATGCCGAGCTGCGTGAGGGTGGTGATAGTGTCGAGAGCGGTGTTGAAAAGGCCGAACAGTCCGATGCCGAGCGTGCCGATCCACAGAGCCACCAGCTTTGTGCGTACGATGCTGCACGCTATTCCCGCAAGCTGCACCCACGAGAAGAGCCACATCGTCTTCACCACCTTGCCCGACACATTGCCGCGGGCGCTTTTCACCGCAGCCATACCTCAGGATTTTCCTTGGTTACGGATTTGGCATTGACGGCATTGCGTATTTCAAAGTGGAGTATCGAGCGGCCGTTGTCACTCTGGTCGACATAGACTGTGCCGAGGCTCTGGCCGGCTTTCACCTTGTCGCCGGTGCGCACTGCGAGCGTGCCCAGGTTGGCATAGACGGTAAGATATTGACCGTGGCGCACGAGCACCACATTGTTGTAGCCGTCAGGGCAGAATATCGCCGACACTTCGCCGTCAAAGACGCTCATCACGGTGGCTCCGCTCGAAGTCTCCATGTCGATGCCGGCGTTGTCGGTCATCACCTGCTTGTGGACAGGGTGTTGCTGGCGGCCGAAACGGCGCACGATATTGTGGGGGTTGACCGGATAGCGCAGACGCCCTTTGTTGGCGGCGAAATCTGACGAGTTGACCGGCGACGGCGATGCCTTGCGCTCTTCGGCTTTCGGCTGCGGAGCCGGTTTCGGCGTAGGCTGCGTCGGTTTGGCCGGGGTCGTTTTCGTGGCATCGGCTGATGGTTTTCCGGCTGCGTCAGCTTTTTTCTGCTCTTCTGCTTTGCGGCGCTCCTCGGCTTTGCGTTGTTCTTCCGCACGCCGCTGCTCCTCCTCGCGCTGCTTGCGTTTCTGCTCTTCAATCAACGCCTTGCGCTGCTCTTCCTTGATGATTTTGTCGAGCTCGCGGTCGAGAGCCGTGGCCTGGCGCTGCTGTTCGCGCAGCATTTTTCGCAGGTCGCTCTCCTTGCCTTTGAGCGAGGTCACAATTTTATCGGTTTCGGCAGCCCGTTTGCCAAGCTCGGCATGGCGTGCCGACATGCTTGCCACGAGCTGACGGTTTTGCGTCATCAGAGTGTCGATATAGCGGCGGCGCTCGTCGAGCGAGGCCTTTACCGAATTGATCTGCCCTACCTTACGCTCGCGCCACCGCGAGAACTGCTTCAGCGCGTTTGCACGGCGGAATGCCTGCGCGAATGATTTCGACGAGAATATAAATGCGAGATTGCTCATAGCCATGCGCGAATGACGGCTGTCGCGCAATATGGCGGCGTAGGCCTTCTGCAGGTCGGCGAGCTTGCGATCGAGAGTCTCTACAGAGTCGCGCGCGGCCTGCTCGACTGCGGCGAGCGAGTCGATCGACGACTGAATTCCGGCGATGGCGGCATTGATGCTCTGCGACTCGGCCTGTAGCCTGTTAAGGTCGTTGAGCTTTGATTTGAGTTGACGGGCGTTCTCCTTGATCCGGCTGTCGGTCTGCTTTATCTTCTGCTCGGTCAGGCGCTGCTGTTGCCTGACACTCTTTGAAGTGCGCTGCTTTGCTCCGGTCTCCGTCACACAGACCAGACACAGCACAACAAAGCCTATTGCGATAAAAAATTTTCTCATCCCTTTATTTCATTCTGACAGAACATCTACGCCGGATATAACACAAAGATAATGAAAAAATATTCATAGCTGCCGAATTTTTAATTATTTTTTTAGCCGACAGTTAAAAAGCCGGACTTCTTCAACTTCAAATTGAAACAATCACACACGTTTTTCAAACAAAATGAAATATAAAATATTGGTATATTTAAAAAAATATATTAGTTTTGCAGCGGACAATACGTACAATTATAAATTCAACAGCAGTTCAGCGCTATTCCGACAAAGAAATATACGGCTGAATATCAACAAGGTATCAATTAAACTTGATGACTCATTCACTTTGTGTGAGCTTTAGGATATAAGCGAGAAGCTATTTACAATACATATACTTACATTTTTATTAATTTTCATCAAATTTAATTTCGAATGAAAAAATTTCATTTATGTCTGCTCGGACTGCTGACATCATTTTCCGCATGGAGTGCGGGAAGCAATGCCACCGTCACCACCAGTCCGTCGCCGGCAGTCTCCAACAAACCGCTGGAGGTCACAATCCGGACCGACAATTTCGGCTCCGAAGTCTACTGCTACACATGGTGTGCCGACATCAACGGCAGTTCAAAATCGCCGTGGGGATGGAACGATGTCAACACCGACAAGTTCAGGATGTCGGGAAGCAACGGCGAGTACACGCTCACAATCTCAAACATCAAGGAATTCTACGGTCTGAGCGACGACGAGCTTGCCGGACTCCGCAAACTCGGATTTATCGCAAAGACATCATCAGGCTCACAGACTGCCGACTGCTTCGTCACTATCGAGCAGGGAGCGTCAAGTTCTTACTCCGGCGGAGAGGGTACTGCCTCAAGCCCCTATATCATTGCCACCGCTGAAGATCTTTCAACACTGTCGCAGACTGCCGACGACTGGAACGCATCGGTATGGTTTCGTCTTGACGCCGACATCGACGCTTCATCAGTGGCCGGCATGACAGGCACTGTTGCCAATCCGTTCAAAGGTCATTTCGACGGCAACGGCCACACCATCAGCAACTTCACCGCCACAGCCGACGGTATCGGCACGGCAGCAGGTCTGTTTGCCGCAATCGACGGCGCTGAAATCAGCGACCTCGGCCTCGTCAACGCCCGTGTCAGCGGAAGCTCCTACGTGGGCGTCCTCGCCGGATACGCCAAAAGCGGCTCGATTGAGCGCTGCTTCTCTACAGGCTCTGTGACCGGCACATCAGTGTGTGTCGGAGGTCTTGTCGGCTGCAACGACGGCGCTACGGTGACCGACTGCTACTCTACGGCAACCGTCGACAACCGCGATGACTACGCCACAGGCGGCCTCGTGGGCAAAAACAACGGCTCAATAGTCAACACCTACGCCACAGGCGACGTGTTCGGCTTCGACTATGCCGGCGGCGTCACCGGAGCAAACTACGGCACCGTAAAAAATTCAGTGGCGCTCAACGCAAGCGTCAACTCGGCCAGTGACTATGCCGCACGCTTCGGTGGCAACAACAACGCCGAAAACATCTCGACAAGCAACATCAGCTGGGACGACATCACGGCCGGACACATCAACTGGACCGCCTTCGGCGACCACGCCGACATGCTCGACGCCGACCATATCGCCGACTACGACAATTTCAAAACCGTGACCGGCTGGGACTTCGACAATGTGTGGGAATGGCGCACCGACGACGGTAAAAGCTACCCCGCGCTGCGCGGCATATCGGCTCAGACATGCACCCTGCCCGAGACTTTCTACAGCAGCCTCGATGCTATCGGTGCCGTCACCTCCGGCGACCTCACCGACATCGTCACCGCAGGCCCCAATCCCACCGCTGGCCCGCTTACCGTCAACTCCACGGCTCCGCTGGCCGCTCTGGCTCTCTACAACCTCAACGGAGCACGCATGACCGTGGCCGAATGCACAGGCGACTACAGCTTCACTCTCGACCTGTCAGCCATGCCCGCAGGCATCTACATACTCAACGTGACTGACATCAACGCCAATCTCTCAACATTCAAAATCATCAAGAAGTAATCCGACTCATGAATACAATAAGCAAACTCAAGCTCACAATGCGCTCGCTCGGGGTGGCCTTACTTCTTGGCACGGCTACCGCGACTGCGGCTGTCAACAGCGGCAACACCACTCTCAACCGGCTCGAAATCAAATCGGCCGGACAGAATATCGTCACCGGGTTCAACCCCTCGACCACAAGCTACGACGTGACCGTCGACGCTCTCCCGGTCACTGTGTCCGTGTCAGCCGCACCGGCTGCTTCCGACGCAACTGTCGACTTCTCTGTCAACGGCATCTCGCACGGCAACCACTCCGTAGCCACACTCTCCACCTCGGCCAACACCATCGTATGTAAGGTGGCAAGCGGCTCAGCGTCATCCACCTACACTGTCAACGTATCAGCCAACGTCATCGAGACCGGACGCACCATCCACTTCAAAGGCAACTGGAGCAGCACTCCCTACGCCTACATCTACAGCAACTCCACTCCCGCTAAGGAATATTGCGGCAAATGGCCCGGCTCTCAGCTGACAGCCGCCTCAAACGGCTGGTACACTCTCTCGCTCCCCGACGAGGCCGACAAGACCGCGCTCGTCATATTCAACACCGGCGAGAACGGCAGCGAACGCTATCCCGCCGACCAGCAGCCCGGCATCGCGCTCGACTTCGAGGGTAACCACGGCTGGTATCTGCTCAGCGACAAGAAATGGTACACCTCCAACCCCGAAGGCCCGCAGAAACCCGCCATCACCGTAACCCCTGCCTCGGGCAAGGTCAAAGGCTCGTCGGTAATCACCATCGATATCGCCAACGAAGCCACCTCGATTTCAGGCTCATTCAACGGCCGCGCCCTCTCGCTTGCCAACGGCACCAACTCGATAGCCGTGGCCGACTACCTCGCCGACGGTGAGGAAGGCACCCTGACCGTCAGCGCCTCAAACGCGCTCGGCACCGCCGAATTCAGCGCCACATTCAACCGCGACGACACCGTTGTCGTGTCAGGACTCACCGGCGACTGGCGCGAGCTCTCGATCTATCAGGTCATGGTAGGCTCATTCCAGCACAGCGACAGCGGAGCCTCAGGCTACAGCCAGATGTGGGGGCCGGAAGGTCACCGCAAGAACGGCAATCTCAAGGGTGTCACCGAAGCGCTCGACTATATCAAAGACCTCGGCATGAACGCCATCTGGCTCACTCCCGTATTTGACTCTTCAAACGGCGGCAACGGCGACGAACGCCTCAAAGCCACCGGCTACTTCGCCAACGACTATTTCAAAATCGACCCTCACTTCGGCTCTGAAGCCGAATTCCGCGAACTTGTCAACGAGGCTCACGCCCGCGGCATGTACATTATCCTCGACGGCGTGTTCGGCCACCACAGCAACTGCACCGGCGCTTCACCCAACGGCAACTATGTCGACAACCGCACTGCAGCCAACGTGCGCGGTTCCGACGCCGGCAACATCGCCTTCCCCGGCTCTCTCGCCTACTTCAAGGAAGTGGTGAGATACTGGATGGAAAATTTCGAAGTCGACGGATGGCGTCTCGACCAGTGCTATCAGGTATATCAGGGTGGCCACAACTACTGGTATGACCTGCGCATGGAGGTCGAGGCTGTAGCCAACGAACGCAAGAACCGCGGCGAGCAGTGGGGCACGCTCGGCTACATGGTAGGTGAAGACTGGACAAGCGCCGGCGGCATCACCGTGACACAGCAGGACGGCCTCAAGAGCGTAATGGACTTCGACGGTAAAGACAACCTCGTCAACCTCAGCTCCGGCGTAGGCTCAATCGGCTGGTTCCTCTCAAGCGACGCGGCATCACGCGGCTACCGCGACGCAGGCGTCAACCCGACCATCTTCCTCAGCAACCACGACACATCGCGCGTGGGCGACTTCGTCGACATCAACTCTTCACCCGAAGGACTCATGACACGCCATGCTGCAGTGGCAGCCTACTCAGGCCCCGCCTGCACATATTACGGCGACGAAATCGGCGACAAGAGCGGCAACGGCAATGCCGACAACAAGGCGCGCACATCCGGTCGCATCTCAGGCTTCAGCGCCAACGAGCAGCGCGTCCATGACTATGTGGCCAAAGTGTTCAAGGCCCGCAGCGAGAACCCCGCCCTGTGGCGTGGCAGCGTGCAGCGTCAGCAGATCGGCAACGAGGTCGAGGTGATAACCAAGACCGATGCCGAGACAGGCAACAAGGTGATATGCATCTTCTCACAGCAGAACACCTCGGTAAGCATCGGGGGCACCGGCGAGGATATCCTCAACGGCGGCACCGTGTCAGGCACAGTGTCAGTGCAGGCTTGGGTACCAGTATTCATCCGCATGAACTGATATCACTAACCGATAACGAATATGAAAAACCTGCCGGGGCATTGCGCTCCGGCAGGTTTTTTTATCGTCTTATCATAGAACCAAACTGAGGGTTTGACGGTTTATAATCAAGCAAGGGGATGCCTGCACCGCGCACTGCGCGTAACATTTCACTTCAAAAATTTTGACCGTGTTAAGACGTTTTCAACTGTTTATCCTCACCTCGGCAATCGCCGTGCTGCATCTTGCAGCCGCTGCCGGCGACACTGATTTTTCGGGCGACACCCGCTGGTGGACCGCTTTGGGTGACGCCACCCTCGACTCGCTCGTCGATGTCGGCCTGCGCAACAACTACGACGTGGCGATGGCCGCCCGCCGCATCGGCATAGCCCGCGCCGCCACAGGCAGCGCGCAAGCCGCCTACTACCCCACTATCGGCATTTCAGCCTCTTACAACAAGGGGCAGTCGTCAGGCATGCAGTCGTCGCCCGGCACCAAAGCCGCCGGCTACGGCTACTGGCAGGCCGGCGTCGACATGCAGTGGGAAATCGACCTGTTCGGACGCATCACCTCACAGGTCAGGGAAAGCAAAGCCCGGGTCAGAGTGAGCCGCGCCGAGCATGACGGCGTCGAGCTGTCGCTTGCAGCCGAGATTGCCTCGACCTACGTCTCCCTGCGGGTCGACCAGGCTCAGCTCAAAATCGCCGAAGAGCACCTCGGCCGCCAGCAGAAAGCCCTGTCGATAGCGAAAGCCCGTTTCGAGACCGGCCTCGCATCAATGATGGATGTCGACGAAGCGCAGCAGGTCTACAGTTCCACGCTGGCGTCAATCCCCGCCATCGAATACGGCATCACCTCCGAAATCAACGCCCTCGCCACACTTCTGGCCGTCACACCCGACTCACTGACTCCGCTGCTCGGCTCCGGGGAGATACCCGAATATATAGCCATCGTGCCAAAGAGTGTCGACAGCTCCATGCTGCGCCAACGCCCCGACGTGGTGCAGGCCGAAGAGACTGTCGACGTCAACGCCGAAGCCCTCGGAGTGACAAAAAAAGAGTGGCTGCCGCGACTCACCCTCGAGGCTGCCGCAGGCACAGAGAGCCACAACGCAGGCGATCTGTTCAGCAAGAACAGCTTCACCTACAGTGTTGTCCCCACACTGTCATGGACCATTTTCGAAGGCATGTCACGCAAATATGCCACCGAGTCGGCACGGCTCGCTATGGAAAACGCCATCGACAGCTACAACCTGACACTGTGCACAGCCATGCAGGAGGCGTCTGACGCGCTGGCGTCATATATCGCCGGAGTGCGACGCATCCAGGCGCTCGAGGCTGTCGTCAACGCCTCGGAAGGCTATGACCGGCGCGCGCTCGACAACTACAAGAGCGGTCTGTCGCCCTACATCAACGTAGCCCAGGCCCAGATGTCATATCTCGAGAATGTCAACGAACTGCTCCAGGCGCGCGGCGATGCCATAATCTCGCTCATAAACCTCCACAAGGCCGTGGGCGGCCCGTTTTCTCCGTCGATCCAATAACAGGGAGTCCACATAACAATATATACATTACAACCATGTTCACCGCAAAAAACAGTATAACCGTCATCGCGGCAGCCTCGGCGCTGCTGCTGACGGCTTCGTCATGCTCAAAAGAGAAAAAAAGTGAGTCACAGAGCACTCCCGTCATCGATGTCGCAGCCGTGGAGACCGACTCCGTGATAGTGCACGACGAATATCCCGGCTATCTGTCAGCCACACGCGAGGTCGACCTTGTGGCCCGCGTCGACGGCTACCTCACATCCAAGCCCGACAGCTCCGGCATCTTCGTCAAGGCTGGTTCGGTGCTCTACACCATCGAGGACACCGCCTACGCCGACGCCGTGAAGCAGGCCGAGGCCTCGCTTGCCGACGCCGTTGCCGCCGAGAGCTACGCCCGCAGCCACTACTCCGCAATGGAAAAGGCACTGCAGAGCGATGCGGTGAGCCGCATGGAAGTGCTCGAGGCCAAAAGCTCGCTTGAGAGCGCCACTGCAGCCGTCAGCACCGCACGCGCGCAACTTGAGTCGGCACGCACCACTCTCGGCTACTGCACCGTGCGCGCTCCCTTCGACGGCCGTATCACCAAATGCAGCTACAGCGTAGGCGCTTTTCTGAGCGGCTCGGCTCAGCCGGTCAGACTGGCTACCATCTACGACGACAGCAAGGTAACGGTCAGCTTCGCTGTCGACGACGCCGCACTTGCCGACATCGAGAACTCCCGCAAAGACCCCGCACTGATGAAACTGATGGACAGCATACCGCTGACTTTCGACACCGACACCCGGCGTAAATACACCGCCGACATGAGCTATCTGTCGCCCGCCGTCGACAAGACCACCGGCTCGATGACCGTGCAGGCCGACATCAAAAACCCTGACGGCGAGCTGCGCAGCGGCATGTACTGCAAGATCATGATGCCCAAGGCCGTGCTGCCCCACGCAGTGCTGGTGCGCGACGCCTCCGTTGCCACCAACCAGCTCGGCAAATATGTATATGTAGTCAATGACTCCGACCGTGTGGTCTACACACCGATAACCGTCGGCGAGATTGTCAACGACTCCATGCGTGTAGTCACCAAAGGACTCCGCCCCGGCGACCGCTACGTCACCGAGGCGCTTCTGAAGGTGCGCGACGGCATGACCGTGACCCCGCGTCTTGTCAACAAACATTGAAAACATGACCCACTAAAACTTCAGCAGCGTGTTATCCAGATTTTTCATCAACCGGCCCATCTTCGCCACTGTCATCGCAATCATAATGCTCATAGCGGGCCTGATTACGGTCAAGACACTTCCGGTGGCGCAATATCCGTCAATCACTCCGCCGTCGGTCACTGTCAGCGCCTCATATCCGGGAGCCGACGCACAGACCGTGGCCGAGACCGTGGGCGTGCCTATCGAGGAGCAGGTCAACGGCATCGAGGGAATGATGTATATGAGCTCGACATCAGGCTCTGACGGCTCCTACAGTCTGACAATAACTTTCGAACAGGGCACTGACCCCGATATGGCGGCCGTCAAGGTGCAAAACCGCATCAGCCTCGCCGACGCCACACTGCCTGAAGCGGTGCGCCGCGAAGGAGTGTCGGTATTCTCGCGCTCGTCAAACATCGTGCTGTTTATCGCGCTCACCGCCGACGACCCCGAGCTTTACGACGCTCTATATCTCACCAACTACGCCAGCCTCAACATCACCGACGAGATAGCACGCATCGACGGTGTGGGAAGCGCCGACGCTTTCGGTGCCGGCTCCTACAGCATGCGCGTATGGCTCGACCCTGACAAGATGCGCGCCTACGGCATCACCCCCACCGACGTGGCCGACGCCATCGACAGCCAGAACATGGCGGTGTCGGGCGGCAGCGTCGGCACACAGCCTATGGCCGGCGACGCTGCATTCACCTACACGGTCACCGCTCGCGGACGCCTGCAGTCGGCCGAGGAGTTCGGCATGATCGTGCTGCGCACCGGCGATGACGGTTCGGTACTGCGGCTGCGCGATGTGGCCTCTATCGATCTCGGCTCGCAGGAATACTCTCAGGTGGCGACCGTGTCAAACCGTCAATGCGCCCTCATCGCCGTGCAGCAGCTTCCGGGAGCCAACGCCCTGTCTGTGGCAAAGAAAGTGGAGGCCCGCATGGCCGAGCTCGAACAATATTTCCCCGCCGGAGTCAAAAGCGAGATTGTGATGGACTCCACCGAGTTTGTCACGGCATCGATCGACGATGTGCTCGTCACATTCGTCGAGACCACCCTCATCGTGATGCTCGTCATCATGATATTCCTCCAGAACTGGCGCGCCACCATCATACCGATGCTTACTATCCCGGTGTCGCTCATCGCCACATTCGCCGTGATGAAGCTGCTCGGATTTTCCATCAACACGCTGACACTCTTCGGACTCGTGCTTGCCATAGCCATTGTGGTCGATGACGCCATAGTGGTGGTGGAAGACTGCTCGCGCATCGTCGACAAAGGCGAGATGACCCCGCGCGAGGCGGCGGTCAAGGCAATGAAAGAGCTGTCGGGGCCGGTAGTGGGCGAAGTGCTCGTGCTGCTGTCGGTGTTCATTCCCACGGCTTTCATCTCAGGCATCACCGGCGAGCTCTACAAACAGTTCGCCCTGACGATAGCGGTGTCGACAGCCTTCTCGGGCTTCAACGCCCTGACGTTCACGCCGGCCATGTGCGCGCTCTTCCTTCGTCCGCGCAAAAAATCGGGATTTTTCATCTACACCTGGTTCAACAAGTTTTTCGGCCGCGTGCTCAAAGGCTATGACGGCCTGACCGGACGCCTGCTGCGCAAGCCGCTGCTTGCCATCGTGATATTCGCGGCGATACTCGGCGCGTCATTCTTCGCATTCGAGAAATGGCCCACCAGCTATGTCCCGGAGGAGGATATGGGTTACTTCATGACCTCGGTCGAACTGCCCGTAGGGGCGTCGCTGTCGCGCACCGACTCTGTGGTCAGGCACCTCACCGCCGCCATCGAGCAGCAGCCGGAGGTCGACCATGTGCTTTCGATTGCCGGACAGAGCTTCATTGCCGGTGGCTCGGGGAGCAATCTGGGCTCGCTGTTCGTGGTGCTGAAACCGTGGAACGAGCGCAAAGGGAAGGCGCACAGCGTGGAAGCTGTGATAAAACGATGCGACGAGATAGGCGCGCAGGAGCAGGAGGCGGTGGTGTTCAGCATCAATCCCCCCTCGATACCGGGTTTGGGCATGACCTCGGGCGAACAGATGCAGATACTTGACATCAACAGTCTCGGCGCCGTGCAGATGGCAAAGACCGTCGACGCATTCCGCCAGGCCGCCGCCCGCGACAGCCGTCTGGCATCAGTCACCTCGCTCTACGAGGGTGAAGTGCCGCAATACCGGCTCACCATCGACCGCGACAAAATCAAACTTGCCGGACTCGAGATTTCCGACGTGTTCAACACACTCTCGGCCTATACCGGCGGCAGCTACATCAACGATTTCGTGGAGTTTGACCGTGTGTATCAGGTAATCATGGCCGGCGATGAAGCCGCGAGCGAACGCGCCGACGACATACTGCGCCTGAGTGTGCGCACCTCGGGCGGCGAGATGATACCATTTGCCTCGTTCGCCACCATCGAGCCTGTCATGGGGCAGGCCACCATATCGCGCTACAACATGTATCAGACCGCCTCGGTCACAGGCACAGCCGCTTCCGGCACCAGCAGCAGCGACGCCATAGCAGCCATGGAGGAGACTTCATGACCTCGGTCGAACTGCCCGTAGGGGCGTCGCTGTCGCGCACCGACTCTGTGGTCAGGCACCTCACCGCCGCCATCGAGCAGCAGCCGGAGGTCGACCATGTGCTTTCGATTGCCGGACAGAGCTTCATTGCCGGTGGCTCGGGGAGCAATCTGGGCTCGCTGTTCGTGGTGCTGAAACCGTGGAACGAGCGCAAAGGGAAGGCGCACAGCGTGGAAGCTGTGATAAAACGATGCGACGAGATAGGCGCGCAGGAGCAGGAGGCGGTGGTGTTCAGCATCAATCCCCCCTCGATACCGGGTTTGGGCATGACCTCGGGCGAACAGATGCAGATACTTGACATCAACAGTCTCGGCGCCGTGCAGATGGCAAAGACCGTCGACGCATTCCGCCAGGCCGCCGCCCGCGACAGCCGTCTGGCATCAGTCACCTCGCTCTACGAGGGTGAAGTGCCGCAATACCGGCTCACCATCGACCGCGACAAAATCAAACTTGCCGGACTCGAGATTTCCGACGTGTTCAACACACTCTCGGCCTATACCGGCGGCAGCTACATCAACGATTTCGTGGAGTTTGACCGTGTGTATCAGGTAATCATGGCCGGCGATGAAGCCGCGAGCGAACGCGCCGACGACATACTGCGCCTGAGTGTGCGCACCTCGGGCGGCGAGATGATACCATTTGCCTCGTTCGCCACCATCGAGCCTGTCATGGGGCAGGCCACCATATCGCGCTACAACATGTATCAGACCGCCTCGGTCACAGGCACAGCCGCTTCCGGCACCAGCAGCAGCGACGCCATAGCAGCCATGGAGGAGACATTGCAGCAGGTGGCCGGCAACAACTACAGCTTCGCATGGACCGGACAAGCCTATCAGGAAACGAAGTCGAGCACGACAATAGCCACGGTGTTCATATTCGCGCTCATCATAACATTTCTGGTGCTCGCCGCGCAATATGAGTCGTGGGCCGACTCGCTGGCGGTAATCATCACCGCGCCCGCAGCCATATTCGGCGCAATACTCGGCTGCATCATCATGGGTCAGAGCGTCAGCATCTACACCCAGATAGGCATCATATTGCTGCTGGGCATGGCGGCGAAAAACGCTATCCTTATCGTGGAGTATGCACGGTCGTTTGCCAAGAGCGGAGTGCCACCCGCGCAGGCCGCACAGGAGGCGGGCAATATACGCTTCCGCCCCATCATGATGACAGCCCTGGCCTTTGTGTTCGGTGTGATGCCGATGCTCTTCGCCACCGGCGCCGGCGCGGCGAGCCGCATCAGTCTGGGCGCGGCCGTGGTGTTCGGCATGGCGATGAACGCCGTGGTCGGCACCCTCTTCGTGCCGCCTCTGTGGAAACTGCTGCAACCACGCATCAAGAGGGTGTTACATAACTCGGAAAATGCCCCGAAATAGTAGGGACGCACGGCTCGTGCGTCCGTGTGAATACTTGATATTCAATCTGTTGACTCGGACGCACGAGCCGTGCGTCCCTACATTTGGGGGCACTTCTCTGTGTTGTGCAACGCCATTGCGGGCGGAAGCCGTGAGTGCGCGGGAGCGAGACGCTCCCGCCCCTGCGTCAGTCGATGGCTTCGAGGTTTTTGTTGATTTCTTCGTCGGAGAGGCTGTAGTTGACGAGGTCGCCGGCAAAATATTTGTCGTATGAGGCCATGTCGATGAGGCCGTGACCCGAAAGGTTGAAGAGTATTACCTTTTCTTCGCCGGTCTCGATGCATTTCTTTGCCTCGCGGATTGTGGCGGCGATGGCGTGGCACGATTCGGGCGCGGGGATGATGCCCTCGGCACGTGCAAACAGTGTGCCGGCCTCAAACGATTCGAGCTGCTCGATGTCGACCCCCTCCATCATGCCGTCTTTGAGAAGCTGCGACACGATGACACCGGCTCCGTGGTAGCGCAGACCGCCGGCGTGGATGTTGGCCGGAGCGAAGTTGTGACCCAGGGTGTACATAGGCAGCAACGGAGTGTAACCGGCCTCGTCGCCGAAGTCGTATCTGAATTTACCGCGTGTCAGCTTGGGACATGATGCAGGTTCGGCTGCTATGAAGCGTGTTTTCTTTCCGTCGAGAATGTTGTGACGCATGAACGGGAAGGCAAGTCCGCCGAAATTGGATCCGCCGCCGAAGCATGCGATGATGGTATCGGGATATTCGCCGGCCATCTCCATCTGTTTTTCGGCCTCAAGACCGATAACAGTCTGGTGGAGAGTGACGTGGCTGAGCACCGAGCCGAGGGTGTATTTGCAGTCGGGGGTAGTGCGGGCGAGCTCCACGGCCTCGGATATCGCGGTGCCGAGCGAGCCCTGATGGTTGGGGTTGGCGGTGAGTATGTCTTTTCCGGCGCGTGTCGACATCGAGGGCGAGGGAGTGACCTGCGCGCCGAATGTCTGCATGATGCTGCGGCGGTAGGGCTTCTGCTCGTAGCTGATTTTCACCTGATAGACGGCCGCTTCAAGCCCGAACAGACGTGCGGCGTAGGCCAATGATGCGCCCCACTGTCCGGCGCCTGTCTCGGTGGTGACATTTTTTACTCCCTCCTTCTTGCAGTAGTAGGCCTGCGGTATTGCCGAGTTGAGCTTGTGGGAGCCCATCGGGCTGACGCTCTCGTTTTTGAAATAGATGTGGGCGGGAGTGCCGAGCGCCTCTTCAAGTCCGTAGGCGCGCACCAGCGGTGTCGAGCGGTAATATTTATACATCTCCCTTACCTCGTCGGGTATCTCGATCCACGCATCGGTCTGGTTGAGCTCCTGACGGCACAGCTCTTCGGCAAAGATCGGATAGAGATCTTCGGCCTTGAGCGGCTCACGTGTGGCGGGGTTGAGGGGCGGCATCGGCTTCGTGGGCATGTCGGCCTGGATGTTATACCAATAGCGGGGTATCTCGTTTTCGGGGAGAATAAATCTTTTCTGTTTTTCCATTTATTGTATATTGTTGTTTGTTTTAGCAATGCGGAGTGTGACGTTGTGAAACACAATTTCACCTGTTGATTGCAAAGTTAAACAAAATTTGCTGTTATAAAAACAAATTTCCAGCCGCAATTGAATTTTTCGGATAAAAAGTATGTGTTCAAAATTATTTTGCCGTGAGGCTAATTTGGATTAACTTTGCGGTAAATTTTGGTCCATACATATTTATGCAGAGAAAAGATTTTGAGATAATGGCGCCTGTGGGCAGCTTCGAGTCGCTCCATGCCGCAATCAATGCCGGCGCCGATGCCATATATTTCGGTGTCGAGGGGCTCAACATGCGTGCCCGCTCGTCGGCTAACTTCACCCTCGACGACCTGCGCGACATCGCGGCCACCTGCAATGCCGCCGGAGTCAAGACCTATCTTACGGTCAACACTGTCATCTACGACAACGAGCTCGACAAGTGCCGCGAGATATGCCGTGCGGTGCGCGAGAGCGGCATATCGGCAGTGATAGCCTCTGACATCGCCGCCATCATGATAGCGCGCAACGAAAATGTCGAGGTGCATATCTCAACGCAGTGCAACATCACCAACATAGAAGCGGTGCGCTTTTACGCGCAGTGGGCCGATGTGGTGGTGCTCGCCCGCGAGCTAAATCTCGACCAGGTGGCGGCGATACACCGCGCCATCGTCGACGAGGATATACGCGGACCGCACGGCCGGCTGATACGCATCGAGATGTTCTGTCACGGAGCACTCTGCATGGCGGTGTCTGGCAAATGCTATCTGAGCCTGCACCAGATGAATTCGAGCGCTAACCGCGGCGGGTGCACACAGATATGCCGCCGCACCTACACCGTCACCGACCGTGAGACCGGCGACAGCCTCGCAATCGACAACGAGCGCATCATGTCGCCCAAAGACCTCAAGACGATACATTTCCTCGACCGCATGATCGACGCGGGTGTCAGCGTGTTCAAAATCGAAGGACGCGCCCGCGGACCTGAATATGTGGCGACTGCCGTGAGCTGTTACAACGAGGCTCTCGATGCCATTGTCGACGGCAGCTACGGCGGCGAGAAGGTTGAAGGCTGGGACGAGCGCCTGCGCCGCATCTTCAACCGCGATTTCTGGGACGGATACTATCTGGGGCAACGACTCGGCGAGTGGTCGGGCAAATACGGCTCGTCGGCAACCCGCACCAAAGTCTACATGGCAAAGGCCACGCGCTGGTTCCAGCGGCTGGGAGTGGCCGAATTTCACATGGAGACCGGCGAACTCCACCGCGGCGACACCATACTCATCATCGGACCCACCACAGGAGTGGTCGAGCTCGAGCTCGACGAGATGCGTCTCGACTCCGGTCCGGTCGACACGGTTGTCAAAGGCGACGATTTCTCCATCGCCGTGCCGGTGAAGATACGTCAGTCCGACCGGCTTTATCTCTGGAGAGTGAACCCGTAGCGGATAGTCCGACAAGTCAGACGATAGCAAAAATATGCAAATCGCATGCAATATTTTGGAGAGATATTTTATTTCATTATCTTTGCGGTAGATTACAATCTACCATTTAGACATAGATGAATTACAGTTTACTTGACCTTTTGGGCCTTATCGGAGCTGTCGGCTTGTTCCTCTACGGAATGAAGGTGATGAGCGAAGGCCTGCAGAAAGCCGCGGGCGACCGTCTCCGTAACATACTCGGAGCAATGACCCGCAATCGTGCTACCGGTACAATAACGGGATTTTTTATCACCGCCTTGATTCAGAGCTCTTCGGCCTCCACAGTCATGGTGGTGAGTTTTGTAAATGCGGGTCTGATGACATTGTCGCAGTCAATGGCTGTGATAATGGGCGCCAACGTCGGCACCACGTTCACCGCATGGATCATAGCCCTTTTCGGATTTAAAGTGGATATAGCGGCATTCGCACTGCCTTTGATAGGCGTGTCGGTGCCGTTGCTTTTTTCCAAGAAGAGCCGCACCAAGTCGATAGGCGAATTCGGCATCGGTTTCGCCTTCCTCTTCATGGGTCTGTCGCTTATCAGCAAATATGTGCCTGATCTGCAGCAGAACCCCGAAATGTTCGAATTCCTTCAGCGCTACACCTCGATGGGCTTCGGCTCGGTGCTGATATTCTGCCTTGTAGGTCTCGTGGTGACGATGATCATACAGTCGTCGGCGGCCACATTCGCCATCACGCTCATCATGTGCAGCAAGGGATGGATTACCTTCGACCTTGCCTGCGCCCTCGTGCTCGGCTCTAATATAGGCACCACAATCACCCCTCTGCTCGCCTCGCTCAGCGGCAATGTCGCGGCCAAGCGCACGGCGATGGGACACCTGCTGTTCAACTTCCTCGGCACGGTGTGGACTCTCGCCATATTCTTCCCCTTCGTCGACCTGACGCAATGGGTCACACAGGAGATAGGACAGGGCGACCCGACGGCGCTTTATTCCTACGTCACCGACCTCAAGAGCTCATCAGAGGCAGTCTACGCGCAGGTGATGCAGTCGGAGCTCCCCAACGCCGACCCGCTCATCTCCGGACATCTCACCCGCATCATGACGCTGCAGATATCGGTATCGTTCGGTCTGTCGATATTCCACACGCTGTTCAACCTCATCAACCTGTCGATCATGATATGGCTCACCAAAGTCTATGTCAAGATCGTGGAATGGCTGCTGCCCGCCAAGCGCAAGGGCGACGACGAGTTCCAGCTCAAATTCATCTCGTCGGGCATGCTGTCGGCCTCGGAGCTCAACATCACCCAGGCCGAGAAGGAAATCGCCGTGTTTGCCGACCGTGTCAACCGCATGCTCGCCATGGCCAAGGAGCTTGTGCATACCAAAGAGCGCTCCGAGGAGTTCAACAAACTGTCGTCGCGGCTTGAGAAATATGAAGATATATCCGACCGGATGGAGCTCGAGATAGCCAACTATCTCAACCGATGCGCCGAAGGTCGCCTCTCAAACGAGGGCAAGCGCCACATTTCGGCGATGCTCGCCATCGTGTCGGAAGTTGAGAGCATAGCCGACGCCTGCTCGGGCGTGGGCAAGATACTGTTGCGCAAACAGCAGGGCAATGTCAATTTCAATGAGGAAATCTATCACAATATCGACGTAATGTTCGACTACGTGCAGATGGCGATGGACAACATGCTACTGCTGCTCCGCAATCTCGAGAACAACAACAGCGAGGATATCATCGCCTCCTATAACCGCGAGCGCGAGATCAACAACATGCGCAACACCCTCCGCTCGGCAAATATCGAGAACATCAAGGAACACCATTACGAATATCAGGCCGGCATATATTATATGGATATAGTGTCGACACTCGAAAAGACCGGCGACTACATCATAAATGTGGTCGACACGGTGAAAAATGAATTCCAGCACGGAAGACGATGAATACTGACAACACGGAAGAAAGACGGGCCGTCACCGTCTACGGAGCCTCATCTCCGCTCGTGGCGGCCGTATATAAGGAAGCGGCCTACGCCCTCGGCCGCGCTCTGGCAGCCGCCGGCATGACACTCGTGTCGGGCGGCGGCCGCGAAGGGCTCATGGGAGCCGCCATCAACGGCGCGCTCGATGCCGGAGGACGGACCGTGGGAGTGCTCCCCGCATTCATGGTGGAGCGCGGATGGAACCATCCCTCGCTGACCGAGATGATAACCGTCGAGACGATGCACGAGCGCAAGCACACCATGGCTTCGCTGTCGCGTGCGGCAGTGGCGCTGCCCGGCGGCTGCGGCACATTCGAAGAGCTTCTCGAAATCATCACATGGCGTCAGCTCGGCCTCTATCAGGGGCATGTGGTGATACTCAACGTCGACGGCTACTACGACCCGCTCATCGGCATGCTTGACCGCTCCGTTGCCGAACATTTCATGAACGATGACCACCGCACGCTGTGGTATGTGACCGACTCGGTCGACGATGCCGTGACCCGCATTCTGAAGCCCGTCGAGACGAGAGCGTTCTCTCAGAAACTCGACACGACACCCGACGCCGAGCGCCGATAAGCCCGGTCGCGGAATAATCCAATCAAGAGAGTGTTTTCCCGCTAAAAACCGACTGCGTTGAACAACGAATTCTCACTACACTGCACCGAGGCCGACGCTCCGTTCTCGATCGCCGAGAGCCGGCTTACACCGTCGAAACCCACATCGACATTCATGCTGGGCATCGACGGCACTCCGCGTCCCGTGGGATACGGCGAAAACTCATGGCTATCGACCATAATCGTGGCGATGCTCGTTGTCATTGCCCTCAACTTCAGCCATTGCCGTCAGCTGTTTAAAAATTTCCGGCAAAACCTCATCGGCATGCGTCAGCGGGCCAACGTCTTCGACAACCGCACCGCCAACGAGACGCGCACACTCTGCATCATCATCGTCCTGCTTTGTCTCAGCGAGGGCATACTCCTCTTCTCGGCCGCCGCAGCGGCAGGAATAGTCATGGAGCAGACCCGCGTGCTCGGCATGACAATGCTGCTCGGAGTCTGCGCGCTCGGATATTACCTGTGGCAGCTTGCGGTGTATCGCGCCGTAGGATATGCCTTCGCCGACCGCGATGCCACGCGCCAGTGGGTAGCCGGTTTCAACGCATCGCAGACTCTGCTGTCGATGCTGCTTCTGGTGCCGGCGCTCGTGGCTCTCTTCTATCCGGGAATGACGGAAATAATGCTGATATTGGCCGCATGCTGTTACATTCTGACACGAATTCTATTTATTTGCAAAGGATTTAGAATTTTTTACACCAATTTTGGCTCGTTGCTTTATTTTATTTTGTATCTTTGCGCCTTGGAAATAACACCCCTATTAATCTTGCGCAGATTATCCCTATCCGTTCTGCGTCTATTAGAATTTACAGCGTGAAAATTAAAAAGATTTTAGTATCTCAGCCTAAACCGACGTCTGACAAATCTCCTTATTTCGATATCGCACAGCGTCATCATGTAGAAGTGGTATTTCGCCCCTTTATCAAAGTCGAAGGCCTTTCTTCAAAGGAGTTCCGTCAGCAGAAAATTAATATTCCCGACTTTACAGCGGTGATATTCACGGCGCGTACGGCCATCGACCATTTCTTCCGCCTTTGCGAAGAGATGCGTATCACTATTCCCGACACAATGAAATATTTCTGCACGACAGAAGCAATCGCGCTCTATCTTCAGAAATACATCCAGTATCGCAAGCGCAAAATCTTTCATGCCTCGACAGGCAAGCTTGCCGACCTGCTGCCGTTCCTTGCAAAGCACTCAAAAGAGAAATTCCTCTACGCGATTTCCGACGTGCACAAAGACGACACCGGTATCCTCGACAATAAAATCGACTATACCAAAGCAGTGATGTATCGCACGGTCAGCAACGACTTCACTCCCGACGAGCCGTTTGACTACGACATGCTCCTTTTCTTCAGCCCCTCGGGCATCGCGTCGCTGCAGAAGAATTTCCCCGGTTTCGACCAGGGCGATATCCGCATCGGCTGCTTCGGCGCTTCCACCGCCAAGGCTATCAAAGACGCCGGTTTCCGTCTTGACATGGAGGCTCCCACAGTGAAAGCTCCCTCCGTGACAGCCGCCCTCGACATGTATCTCACCGAGCAGGAAGCAAGCTGACACCGGCCACCCTGCCTATAACTCATAACATGCTGCGTTGCAAACATCTGCGACGCAGCATGTCTGTTTTATACTGACGCCTCCGGGCAACTGCGGGGGCGAGACGCCCCCGCCCCTGCAGACTGACACCCGCGATTGTAGGGACGCACGGCTCGTGCGTCCGCCAATACACTGATTATCAACGATTAATATCGGACGCACGAACCGTGCAATGTCACTAACTTAAGACTAAATTCCACGTTTATAATTAGTAAAAGTG
>CAMWIJ010000029.1 GCA_947174275.1 uncultured Muribaculaceae bacterium | reverse complement strand
ACTCTCTTTCGCTCGCATATAAAGCGGAATCAAAAGAGTTTCCGAAACTTTGTTTTTGAATTGATTCATATCTTATTTGTTGTAATAGGTTCTTTTGAGAGTCGGAAGTCACATCTATCCCCACCTTCTGCAAGAGTCCGTGTCCTTATCAGTCTTATGCCGAAAGCCGAATGTGTTGCATAGTCATTCTGACAAAGATAGGGAGCGTAGCGAGCGACTCCAAGATTATTGCATAGAGCAATTACAGGACACAAAAGTATATCCATTCCTATATCAAATGTGTCAGACTCCGTAGGATATATCGCTTTGATCTTCCAGTTGCAACTGCTATCGAGCTTTTCCGAGTCATCAGCAATTCTTCCCACATACGTTCCGGACAGCATCATGTTTTGCGAGTTTTCTATGACTTTTGGCGGTAACTTGCTCAGTGCCATTGTTAGTATTTTACAAGTCAGTGCCGATATTTCATAGAGCGACATTCCTTCTGCCTCAAGTTGTCTCCATATACCAATTTCAAAACAGATGACGATAATGTTTTTAATCCACGGCGACTTTTCGCTGACGTCAGGGATCAGAGGTATGTTGGTTTGAAATTGTTTCCAAGCCATTTCGGTTATCTCCTGTGCTTTTGCACTGCCACACAGAGTGCTCAATTCAGCAAAGAACGCTGCCTTAATGCCTTCAATCTGTGGCTCAATCGGTTTTATTTTAGATTGTTCCATAATATTGATTCGAATAGGAAAAAAGATTCAATAATGAACAATATGCAATTTTGTTCAAAAAAAGAGGAGAGAATCTCAATGTCGAAATTCTCTCCTGCACATTATTGTGTATTGGAAACTCTATCCGATGTTTAATAAATACTTCCATCCGTTGATTTCAAATTTTATGTATTCCTCAATCACACGCACCATATCATCGCCGGTGAGACGGTGCATTATTATCTCCTCTAACAATGTGAACATCCACACAGTGTGCAGATGAATCATAAAGTCGCTGACTGCTATATTCATATCGGGATGACGCAACTTATTATTGGCGAACCATGTCTTGACCTGCACCGTAGCCCGGTCGGTGAACACTATTTTGAAATTCTCCAATGATGAACCTTGCGCTTTGAAAAGAAGGATTTTCAACAATGTCCTGTTCCCTTTCAATATAGTCATATAGTCCGCCACCGCAGAAAGCAGATAATTTTCCTGTGTCATAGACAGAGCATCTTGCCCGTATTCGCCATGATGTTTGTCAAACATGGCATAGCAGGCTGAAACGACCGGCGCAAGCACGGCACAAAAAAGCTCATCCTTACCTGGATAGTAGTTATACAGATTTCCCACGCCTACACCGGCCTTGGCGGCGATGTCGCGCATGGAAGCCTTTGAAAATCCACGATGTGAAAACTCTTGCCGGGCCACATCGAGAATACGGCGGTTTATATCCTGTTTAAGAATCTGCATAAAAGAACTGCGTTCTGTAATTCGTTGCAAAATTACTCGTAAACAGCTGAATACACAATACATAATAGTGGTGAGCTGCCGATTGTTAATTGTAAATCAATCAGATAAGCCGCAAACAATGAACAAACAAAAATAGTGTTCATTATTGATGTGTCAAGAGTTACTAACAATAGGGTAAACGTCTAACCCAACACTACTTCAAGTACCATCATCACTACAAAACCTACCGCCAATCCTGTGTTCTTGAGTTTCTTTCATGCGGTATGATTTGCCGGTCATATTAAGGAGGACGATAAGTGACGTATATGTCGCGCATGCCTCCTTGGCTGTGTCCTGTCATCTCTTTTTGCTTACATGACACTTGACTGATATTTTCCCGGCCGCTGATTGATTTGATGCTTAAATTCTGTAAGCAAAAATAATTGATGCATTGGTCAAAATATAACTGACCGGGCAGGGAAATTATCAGGAAATTTGTGGCAGTCAATATCAGTGCCCCAAAAAGGGGTTTGACATCTGAGGTTGTGGAAATGACCTTGAACTCCATGAAACTACATAAACATACCAATCAATATACGGCAAAAAAAGTATGAGTAAAGTATTAAAAATTCTCATTGCTACGGCTTGCGTGACGGGTGGCATATATTCCGTCAATGCTACCGAAAGCAGACATGCTTCTCCATGGCCAAGCTTGTCGACCGAGAACCGAGCACTCGTGAAGGTGAGAGGACATGTCGTAGACTCGGATGGAGAACCGGTGATAGGTGCTAATATCAAGGCAGCCGGAAGTGCGGTAATCGCTGTGACTGATATAGAAGGAAACTTCAATATCAATGTTCCTGTGGGGTCAACTATTGAGGTGGCTTATATAGGTTGTAAACCGGTAAAAGTCAAGGTTAAAAATGGGGAGACTCTAAATATCACTCTCGTTCAGGACAAAACGATTCTTGACGAAGTAATCGTGGTGGGTTATAGCACTACCACTCCCAAACTGAGTACAACCGCAGTAACAAAAATCGACAACGAGAAGTCAATCAAAGTGCCATTTTCAGATATGACTTCAACTCTTCAAGGACGAGTGCCGGGAGTGATTGTTGTACAAGGCAGTGCAGAGCCGGGACAGAACGGAGCGAGTATTTCAATCCGTGGTAATGGAGCCCCTCTTTTCGTCATTGACGGGTTCGTGTCGACAGCCACTCAATTCAACAGGCTCAACAAGAACGACATCGAGTCGATGACTGTTCTTAAAGATGCGGCCTCGACTGCTGTGTACGGAATGAATGCCGGCAACGGTGTTATCGTTGTGACAACCAAACAGGGAACCTCCGGGAAGCTGCAGGTAGACTATCAGTCAAATTTTGCATGGAACTCTGAGTCATATACTCCGGAACGCATGAATGCGTTTGAATATGCAACGGCTGTAAACAAGTTGTGGTCGGCTACCGGCAATGGTCTTTATTCATTCAAGAATGAATCCGAGCTTGCCGATATCCGGTCACATTTAGGCGACTATACCAACTGGGAACAGGAGATGCTACGTAATAGTGCGCCTCAGTCAGAGCATACCATAGCTATGAGCGGAGGCAATCAGACTGTCAACATTTTCAGTTCGCTCAACTATCTCGACCAACACAGTATCTTTAAGGCAGACCGCACCAATATGCAGCGATATAATTATCGCGTGAACGGTACCGGCAACTTTGAAAAAATAGGTGTAAAGGTAAGGATGGGTGCCAACGGTCAGTTGTTCGATGAAAATTACCCGATAGAAAGCGCCTGGACCATATTCTCACGTATTAAAGACCGCACTCCATTCGAAAGGGCCTATAACGAAGACGGCACAATCTCCAATCAGTTTGACAATCCCGCACTTATTCTTGGATCGCCAGGTGAGATTAAGCTGCGCACTGTATATAATCAGGTTACAGGCTCTATTTCGTGGAGTCTTCCATGGATAAAAGGTCTCAGCGTAGGATTCGACGGCAACTACAATCATACTTCCCAAGACAGAAAGGACTGGCTTGAAAAAGCCACTTATTATGATGCGGAAGGAAATGGCACACCCCAGGCTCCGTCGGATATTTCTATCAGTAGATCTGCCTATTCCGAGCACCGTTATGACTATAATTTCCGTGCTGACTATAACAACAAGTTCGGCCTTAACAGTGTCGGTGTGACCCTGGTGTTCAACCGTCAATATTATCACGGATATTCTCTTTCCACCGGTTCCAATACCTTCTATACCTCTGCAATACAGCTGGTGCAGAAAGGCGATGCAGAAAGCATCTGGGGCTCAAGCAGCGAGAGTGAAGCTGCTTCCGAGGGCTATGTAGGCCGAGTGACGTATAACTATGATGAGAAGTATATAGCGGAATTTGCCGGTCGCTATGACGGCTCCGATTGCTTCCCGAAGAATCGTCGATATGGATTTTTCCCATCGTTTGCGCTTGCGTGGGTGCCTACACGTGAAAGTTTTGCCAGACCTCTCGTAGATATGGGCCTGTTTGATTTTCTGAAAGTCAGAGGCTCTTATGGAGAAGTGGGTATCAACGGGGCAGGTAGAAATTACTCCTACCTTACGACATTCAATTACAACAATAACGCCTACGTATTTGATGGCCAGCTTGTAAATTCGCTTACTCCGGGTGCGACACCAAGTATAAACATAACCTGGTATAAACGTAGAAAAACCGACATAGGTATTGATTTCTCAACCCTACACAGTCATCTTTCAGGCTCGCTGGATTATTTTTACGAGACAACGAGAGGCTATCTCGTTTCGCCGGCCTATGACTTTGTTGATCCCTTGGGATATTCCCTTCCTCAGATTGTATCTGACGCAGAAGATCGTCAGCAGGGTATAGACGGGTCTTTAAAATACAGCGATAACTTTGGCAAGGATTTCACATTCTCTGCCGGAGTGAATTTTACATGGTATCAGACCTATGCCTTCAAGACAAACGAGACCAAAGAATCCCTGAGCAATCCATGGACGCGCACCCAGGGCACCTACCGCGACTTCCTCAGCACAGGATATGTAGGCACTAAGATATATACCGATCCCGAGCAGATACTCAATAATCCACGACGTGAAACCTCCAAGGATCTGCGCCCCGGCGACCTGTGGTATCAGGATCTTAACGGTGACGGTAAGATTGACGGACAGGATCAGCGCCGCTTCGGCAATTCATCGTCACCACGTTTCATATATGGATTTGACTTCACACTCGGATGGAAAGGATTCAGCTTATATGCAAATTTCCAGGGAATAGGTAAAGCTCAGCGGTTGATGGGTAGTTATCCTATGGCTCAGGAGGGCGAGCGTCGACTTGATTTCCAGTATCAGCTTGATACCTGGTCGCCTGATAATCCTGATGCACGTTTCCCCAGATCCACCAATAACTCTGTCAACAGCGGAAATAACTTTGCGGGTTCCGACTGGTGGGCACAGGATATTCAGTATTTCCGTCTTAAATCGCTGTCACTGTCCTATAACTTCAAAGAATATGTGTTACGCAAATGGGACTGGATTTCCAACGCCACTCTTTTTGTGTCGGGCGTGAACCTGTTTGCCATAGGACCGTCAGTCAAATATTCAGATCCTGAGGCTACCTCGTTTGATTCATACACGTATCCTATGATGCGCACTCTATCAGTAGGTTTCCAGTTGGGATTCTAAACAGCATATAATCAGCACTACAATGAAACTCAAATATAATCCTGTAACTTTTCTTCTGGCGCTGTTGGTAGCCACAGTGAATACCGGATGTTCAGATGATTTTCTGGATACCAAACCATACGATAAGATAATAGGCGACCAGACATGGTCAAACCAACAGCTCGCCGACGCATTCGTTACCTCTATCTATTCAAGTGTGCTCACTGAAAACCTGTGGCTCTCCGGATATAGCGGTGTGTATGCGATGCGTTCGGAAAGCAGTACTAAAAATGCTCGTCAGGGCACTCTCAACGGCTCATACTGGTCCAAAGACATGGCAGAGGGGCTGACCAATGATGACAACTATGGCTGGATCAGCTATAATACGTTGTGGCGTATTCATACCGCGATGGATGAACTTTCACAAAACGAGATATTCCCGCAGTCGTTTATCGACGAAAAGATGGGCGAACTGATTTTTCTGCGCGGAGCGCACTACTTCCTTTACGCTCGTCAGTACGGAGGTCTACAACTCATCGACAGAGTGCTTACTCTTGAAGATGATATGATAATTCCCCGCTCAGACATCAGGGAGACTTATGACTTCATCATAGCCGATCTTGAGAAGGCAGCTTCATTGTTACCACGGTGGTCGGATGTAAAGCGTGGCCGTCTGAGCCGCGAGGCCGCGTATGCACTTTTGATGCGTGTGGCCAACACCGCGGCGGCCTACGTCGACGGCGGTAAGGCCGACAGCGGATATTACACTACGACTATCCGTGCCGGTGAGGCATTGGGCCTTAATCAATCGGGGTCGCAGCTGAGTCCTTATGCCGACATGTTCAGCTCTTATGAGACTGCTGTCGCGTCGGGTGAAATCATTCTGCCTGTCGATGCGTCAAAACTGACTACTTCGCTCTATGGTGTGCCGATGCAGTATCAGGGCCTGTGGTATACGGGCAATATATCGGAATATGCAAAACAGCACTTTCCTATAAACCAGACAATGAACTTCTGGGGAATGGACGGAGGTGCGTGGCCTACTCAGGATCTGGTTGATGATTATATGGTACGCGATACGGATGGCTCGATTAAGCTGTGGCAGGAAGCCTCCTACGTCAATACCGGAGCCAATGTCGACCAGAAAATGTATTTTAGCGATGCGCATCACCGCGATCTGCGATTCTATGCTACGGTGTTATACGACAGTTGTCTGTATTTCAACAAGTCGGAGCGAATCTTCTTCCGTCGCGATGGTAACGCATCCAATTCCAACAGTCCGATCAATGCCGGTTCAGAAGAAGAATACGGGTATAAGGCAGGTGACCGCGACAACTATAATTCCGACACCGGTTATGCTATGATTAAGTATCACTACGATAATGTGATAAGCCTGGCCGAACCGCAGAAACAGATGCTCGACTACTGCTTCGTCGCTCTTCGATATGGAGAGGCCTACCTGAACATGGCCGAAGCCTATCTCATGCAAGGCAACGAAGAGGCAGCCAAAGACTTCATGATACCGACAATGGTAAAGCACGGTGGCTTTTCGGCCGACAAGGCTCATGAATATCTTGCACCGCTGAGCGGCAACGGTTACTTCGACTCTTTGTTTGAGGCTTATAAAAGAGAGAGGAATGTGGAAATGGTATATGAGTGTAACGATCGTTACTGGTCACTGTTGCGTTGGGGTATCCGGCAGAGTGGCGGATACGGCGACGGCTCGTATGCGCAGAACGGATTTGTCATACCCGAGATGCAAGGTGTGATGCACGGTATAAAAATATCCCGCGACGGCACATCTTATGAGTTCTTCGAGACAACCAATCCGCTTGGCGAGGCCAAGTTCTCTCCCAGGCGCTATCTGTTGCCTGTCAACAGAGCATTTGCAATCCGTGCAGGCATAAAACAGAATCCCGGATGGGAATAACGAACATATCAGTGTCAACAATAATCTGACTTCCATCTACTGAACTATCATGAAAGTAACCATAAACATAGTAATAGGCTGTTTGATGACTTTTGTCGTGAGCAGCTGCCTATCATACGGAGCCGAGGACATCATCGATTCCGACAAGAACGAAATGACCAACGTGACCTACACCTATCGATTCTTCTATAATGATACGATTAAAAAGGGTACGGCCAACGAGGAAATCCAGAACGACCGCGTGTGTGAGGTGATATTTACAAAAGACGATTTCTCAAAAATCGAGGTTGAGGGACGCTCCGGTTTCTCAACAACGATCAGCCACAACATCAACTGCGTCCAGAAGACAGGCCCCCAGGGTTCGGTGACCAAAGCTCAGCTCTACGAGATGTTCAAGGAAAAAATAGCCGCCGAAGGACTTTCGCGTCTGGTGGTCTATGTGTCGATTCCCGATGCTGCTGTCGTCGCTCCCATCGAGGGTTCGCCACGATTCGGGGCGCCCGGCGATTTCTCTAAGGACCGGTTTTATTGTGTACGTGCGGCCAACGGCGATAAGAAAGAGTATATCATCCGAACGATAAAAGGATTTTAAGTATATAGAACCCCGCAACCCGGCGGGAGGAGGTATTACACCATTCAAAAGGCGTATCTCCTCCCGCCGTTGTTGCATATCATAGTTAAGATATATTGTAATGAGAAAGGTATTCAGTTATTTATCACTGTCGTTAGCGGCTTTGTTGTTACATCAGGGCGCTTATCTTCCGCTCGACAAAACGCAATATCCGTCGCGCCAGCCTGACGACGGACGACGGCTCATCCCGCATCAACATAGTTAGCGACGGCACTCAGCATCTGCGCCCCTGGATCGACAATGACATTACTTTTTTCCTTGTGGCCGACTATACGAATGGTGGTCGTGATACCTATCTGGTGTCACATGCTGAGGCTGATTATCGGCCGCTTTGTCCCGGAGATAAAGTAGAAGGCAGCGTATCTCTGTCTTTTGATTGATAAAGCGAGATTCAGATATTTAACCTTGTAATTGCGGTTATAGACATATTTGACACTTCCGGTCCGTATAACTTTCGGGTCGGAAGTGTCGGTCTTTTGCTAAAAGGGTCTCAGTTCAGGCCTGCGGTCGATCTTTTGACTTTCAATACACGGTTGATATATTCGGTAGGGGAATACCCGGTAATTGTCTTGAACTGATGATAGAAGTGTGACGGGCTGTTGTAGCCACACTCCATTGCAATCTGTGATATGGGATAGGATGTGCTGCGCAGTAATTTCAGGGAGTATTCTATGCGTGACTGAGCCAGATAATCGAAAATCCTTCGTCCTGTAACTCGCTTATAGTAGCGGCATAATGAACTTTCATTCATGTGTGCTATGTCGGATAGCTCTTTAAGAGTAATATCCTGACAGTAGTTCACGGCAATGTATTGGTTGACACGCTCTACGATTTTATCTGACCAGGTATTGGTTGTGACATCATATGAGCTGGTAGTAAGATATTTATATTCGGAATGACTGCTGAGATCATCAAGCAGTGTCAGAAGACATGTCCATCGTCGTACCCCTTTGCTGTCGACGATATCGCGAAACTGTTGGGCCAGACGTTCAAGATTGTCGCCTGTGAATAAAAGCCCGCGTACCGATTCGCGCAAAAGATGATCGACATTGTGAAATTCAGGTATTGATGACAGATTGCCGGGCAAGACTTCGGGACTGAACTGGGAATAGATCGAATGACAGGTCTCCTTACACCCCGGCATATAGAAGCGGTCGTCGCTCATCCATAAATGAGCGAGATTGGAACCTATAAGCATAAAATCACCCGGGCGCATCTTGTGCACGGAATCTCCTACGTATCTTACTCCGTCACCCTCCTCTATAAGTATCAGTTCATACTCGGGATGGAAATGAAACGGGGCTTCGAAGTAGGGATTGACGTAATGGGTCAATACAAACGATGTGTTGACGGCATTATTGACTATTTCACGTGTTGGTTTTATAGCCATGGTATTTATGAATAAGGATATATTCCCGAAGTTGTCCAGAAAATGCAATCCGGCAAAAATCGAGGATTATTATGCAAATATAATTGATAGAAATCTTATTTGCAAATTATAATTTTGCAATATGATATTGCGGATAACCGCATAAGTTGTAAAATCTCCACATTTAACCCTAAATCAGTGAAACACAGAGATAGAGTGATCCGGGCGCTGAATCATCAACCCGTTGATCGGCCACCGTTTCAGGCAACATTTACACCGGAATTTGCCGACCGGCTGCGACGTGTGTACGGGCTGCCTGAACAATTTTCAGAACCTCATCATCGTGAATGGTATGGCTACAAGCTTGAAGAGCTAACCTGCCAGGACCTGCTGCAAGCAAGTGTCGGCTGGTCGACAGGTTATTATCTTAAATCTGAGAATTATACGGACGAATGGGGGGTAGAGTGGAAAGTCGATCCATACGAAACCCCGTATGGTGTAGGACATTATACCAATATTGCCCGCAATCCGTTGCGCAATGATGATGCAAAAGCCATGGCCTTTAAAGCTCCGGACCCACACAGGCCTGAGATTTATGACAACGTAAGACGTCTTGTTAGGGAATATGGCGATGAATATTACATCATAGGACGTATACATTGCACGATTTTTGAGTCGGCATGGGCTCTGCGCGGTCTTGATACACTTATGACCGATTTTTATTGTGATCCCGATCTGACCAACCATATTCTTGATGAGACATACGGGTACCATAAGGAATGTGCGATGAACCTTGCCCGTATAGGGGTGGATATGATATGGCTGGGTGACGATATGGGCGCACAGGATGCTATGTTGATTGATCCTGATCTCTGGCGTGAATTTTTCAAAGGCCGTATGGCTGAAATAATTCGGTCGGTAAAAGAGATAAAACCGGATATAAAGGTGGCCTATCATTCTGACGGATGTATCTATGATATTATTCCAGATCTTATCGAAATCGGTCTTGATGTACTCAACCCTATTCAGACAGAGTGTATGAGTCCGGAGATTCTTGCCGATAAATATGGCGACAAGCTCTGTTTCTTCGGAGGTATGGCTGTACAGTCAACACTCCCGATGGGAACTCACGAAGATATTGAGAATGAATATAAGCGTCTGTCAGGCTCTCTTGGCAGAAATAGCGGATGGATATGCGCTCCGACCCACCATGTGCAGCTTGACACGCCTATGGATAATTTCTTCCATATGCTGAAAACTATCGGCTGTGAGTATGTTGAACCCGTAATGGCAGAGGGAAAGCCCTGATTTATATGAAGTCAAAATTACGAAATTGGATAGTTGCTCCGCTATGCGTCATGCTTGCCTCTATCAATATGCAGGCACAGGAAGCGGAATATGTTGAGGTGGCATTTGACGACAGCGGCAATCCTGAGGCCCAGCCACACCTTGTACTGGGTGAGAATTATATGATGCCCGATAAGTATCAGGCGTCAGAGGCCGACCGGAGCTGTAATTTCGGTGGTAAGGTGATATATGCCTATGATGGCATGGATATTCAGGCCAGGTATAGGATGGAGATTACCTTTCTGGCCGACCACGACAGGCGCATTGGTCTAATAGCCGATGGCAATGCGGTGTGCGAGCCGGTAGAGTTGCCGGAAGGCGAAGTGATAACTAAGGTGATAGATTTGCCGCGTCATTCGTATGCCTATGGCAAGCTGGTATTGGTGATTGTGCCGGAAAAAGGTGCCAATGCTGTTGTGAGCAAGATCCGACTGCTCTCGGATGCTCCGGCCCGATTGTCGGCTTTCAGGCAGGAGGCGCGTGAATCGCTGAAATCAACAAAAGCTTATATTGTAGATACAGATGTTGACGTAGAGAAGGTGTTGCCTTCGTATACGCCTATGGCAAAGAGCGTTGCCGGTGTCTACCGTAGTTCGGTGACGCTCAACGGCGTATGGCGTTTTTCCGAGAAATCGCATGGCGACGACTGGCATCCTATTCAAGTGCCGGGTGAATGGGTCATGCAGGGATTTAAGGTTGACTCAGCCGCTTTCGCACGCTATCAGCGCAAGTTTGAAATCCCGACGGACTGGAAGGGTCATCAGGTGATGTTGCGCTTTGATGGCGTTCACAGTGAATACACCATATCGGTCAACGGCAAGAAGGCCGGTTATCATATGGGCGGCATGACCCCCTACGAGATTAATGTCACTCCTTTCCTGCAAAAAGGTGAAAACGAACTTGAAGTGCAGGTACGAAGCGAGTCAAAGGCCGATATGCTGGGCAGCCTGACACAGTATGCCGCACATCAGATGGGAGGGATTCTGCGAAAGGTAACACTTTATGTCGTACCCGATGTCTATATCAGTGATCTGCGTATCGTGACCGATCTTGACGACACCTACCATGATGCGGTGATGCAGATGCATGCCTCTGTGACAAACATGACATCAAGGCCTGTAAATTCGGCTGTTTTTGATGTTACTCTTGACAGGCACACGACGTCAGCATCGGTGAAGATTCCGGAGATAGCGCCCGGAAAGACATGGACGGGATTGATAAATGTCCCGGTAAAGCGACCGGAATTGTGGGATAACGAGCATCCTAACCTGTATGACGTAAATATCAGCCTCTCTGAAAATGGTAGAAGTCTGGAACAGGTTCAGAAACGCATCGGTTTCAGGGAAATCGAAGTTAAGGGTACGCGCGTGCTGGTCAACGGCAAGCCCGTCAAGCTACGTGGCGTGTGCCGCCACGAGGCGCATCCACTTCTCGGACGCTCTCTTACCGACGAACAGTGGTGTAGGGATGCCGAGCTTTATCTTCAGGCAAACTGCAACTTCATACGCACATCCCATTATCCACCCGCCGAGGAGTTTATCGATTATTGCGATGAAATGGGCCTGTTCGTAGAGCTTGAAGCTCCGGTGTGCTGGATAGGGCACGGAGCTAACGAAAATTGGCAGAAGTTGCGCTATGATGATCCTCAGTATTATGATTATGTGTTGCAGGCCAATATGGAGACCGTGCATTTCTATCGTAATCATCCGTCTGTCATCATGTGGTCGATGGCTAATGAGTCATATTGGAATAAAGAGTTTGCCCAGATTTCGGAATATATGAAGAAAGCCGACCCTTCACGCCCGTATTCGTTCCACGACCAGGCTTATGGCGGATTCAACAATCAGGGCAGCGACACACCTATTGCCAATATCCACTATCCCGGCCCTAATGGATATAAGACGGTAGCCCAGCAAGACCGCCCCATGACTTACGGAGAGTTCTGTCATCTGAATGTTTACAACCGTAGCGAACTCGTCACTGACCCCGGAATCAGAAGTGACTGGGCCCTTGCTCTGCAACCTATGTGGGAAAACATGTATGTTACGGATGCCGTGCTCGGAGGTTCGATATGGTCGGGTATTGATGATATTTTCCAGCTTCCTGACGGCAATGCCGTAGGCTATGGAGCCTGGGGCCCGATTGACGGATGGCGCCGTCCTAAACCGGAGTATTGGGATATGAAGAAGATTTTCACGCCGGTGAAACTTGGCACGAAGAGTCTTGACCCGAACAAGCCTTTTGTCATTGACCTGGAAAACCGATATACGTTCACAAACCTCGACGAAGTAGACATACAGTGGTCTTTCGGCCCGGAAAATGGTAAGGTTGTTTATAGTCTCGCTCCCGGACATAAGGGTCAATTCACTATCCCGGTAGATGACCGTAGCAGCTCCGGTCAGCTGTCGATTAAGTTTGTGGATCCAAGGGGTTTTGTCGCTGACGAGTATCTTATACCCGTAGGCGAGCAGACGCTCAATCGGCTTCCTGCTCAGGCGAGTGAGAAGACCCGTCTGAAAAAAGGGAAACAAGTATTTGAAATACGTGGCAAGAACTTCAACTGCAAGATAAGTGCTGTGACCGGCGCCATATTGTCGATGGTAAAGGACGGACATACCGTGTTGGCAGGCGGCCCGTGGCTGATGGCGTTGCCCCTTACCGGCGGTGGATGCTACCCCAACCATAACGCAAATACTCCGGTGTTCAATGACACTTGTCATGAGTGGCAGGCGGTGTCGGTCAAGGCCGAGACCGAAGGCGATGATGTAAGAGTGATTGTCAAGGGCAGTTATAATGAATTTGAAGGTGAATATTCAATGCTTGTCAACGCCAACGGAGAGATTCGTGTCGACTATGATTTCACAAGCAAGACCGATGTCAATCCCCGTCAGGTAGGCCTTGTGTTTGCGACAGCGAAAGGATACGACACCACATTCTGGCGCAGAGATGGAATATGGAGCGTATATCCCGATGACCATATAAGTCGTCCTTTCGGAAAGGCCAGCAGTCATTATGCTGAGGTGCCGGCAGTAGAGAATCCTCGTGTGGCTCCTGCATGGTCATGGAGCCATGATTCAAACGAGCTTGGAAGCAACGATTTCAGAGCCACCCGTCGTAATATCTGGTTCGCAGGATTGGAAAACGAATCCGGTGCCGGCAAAGTCACGGCTGTCTCTGATGGTAAACAGCACTGGCGTTCCTGGCGTGAGGGAGACTCAACCCGGTTCCTTGTGGCCGACTTTGTCACAGCCGGAGATGAACTCTTTTTGGCAGGGCACTATGCTCCTTATCGTAATCCCATTAAAACCGGAGATAAGGTGAGTGGCTCGGTGACACTAAGAATTGAATGACCGGCGCGACAATGCACTGTCATTACGTCAAGCAGTAATAGCATTTCAATGCCTTTAAATCTACCACCATGACTTCATTTGAGACAATAGACTATGCGATCATCTTTGCATATGCAATTATGATTATGACCATGGGATTGCGCTTCGGCAGAAGTAAAAAAGGAGTTCAAAAAGACTCCAAAGATTATTTCCTTGCCGGCAACAGTCTTGCATGGTGGGCGATCGGCGCATCGATCATAGCCTCCAATATCTCTGCCGAGCAATTCATAGGCATGTCGGGCTCCGGTTTTGCAATAGGTCTCGGGATAGCGTCGTATGAGTTCATTGCAGCGGCGTCACTTATAGTTGTTGCGGTGTTCTTTCTTCCTGTCTTTCTTAAAGAGAAAATCTATACTATGCCGCAGTTTCTGGAGTTGCGCTATGGTAAGACTGTAAGGATGATGATGGCTTTCTTCTGGCTGCTCGTCTTCATATTCATCAATCTCACGTCGATAATCTATCTTGGCGCGCTCGCCATAAACAAGATTGTAGGACTACCCATTGTGTGGAGTATCATAGGCTTAGCGCTCTTTGCCGGCATTTATGCCGTGTATGGTGGCTTAAAGGCTGTGGCTCTGACAGACATAGTCCAGGTCATATTCCTGATAGGCGGTGGCATACTGACCACATGGTTTGCACTTGACCATTTTGCGGCCGGTGAAGGTCCTTTTGCCGGCTTTGTAAAGCTTCTGTCCGTTGCGCCTGAGAAGTTTGACATGATTCTCGACCGTTCAGATCCCAACTATGAATATCTGCCGGGAGTAGGTGTGATTGTGGGAGGTCTATGGATAAGCGCGCTATATTATTTCGGATGTAACCAGTATATCATCCAGCGTGCGCTTGCGGGCAAGAGTATACGTGAGGCACAGCTGGGGCTGGTATTTGCCGGTCTGCTGAAACTCATCCTGCCACTAATAGTGGTTATACCCGGTATTGTGGCCTTTGCACTCGATGCACCCATCGACAAACCTGATGAAGCCTATCCATGGCTTATGCACAATTTTATTCCATCAGGTGTCAAGGGTGTGGCATTTGCCGCTTTGGCTGCCGCTGTCATAAGTTCTCTGGCCTCGATGGTCAACAGTATCTCGACTATATTCACGATGGACATATACAGGACAATAAGGAAGGGTGAGGCAGACGAACGCAGTCTTGTGAAGGTGGGACGTATTGTCGGTGGCCTGAGCCTCTTTATCGCGGTAACCATCACCCCGTTGCTGTCGAATCTCGAACAGGTGTTCCAGTTTATTCAGGAATTTACAGGCTTTGTCAGCCCGGGTGCTTTGGCCATATTCGTCATGGGCTTTTATTGGAAACGTTCAGAAGAACACGGAGCTATCGCCGCCGCAATCGGGACCTTTGTCGTTTCGATAATAATGAAGATATGGGTGCCTGAGGTGGGCTTTATCGACCGTATGGCTTATACATTCCTGATCTGCGTGGTGCTGATAGTAATTTTCGGGTTGTGCTTCAAGAGAAATCCCGGCGCTCGCCACATAGAAATTGAGCGAAGGATGTTTGAGACATCAAGACTGTTTAAACTGCTCAGTCTTGTGATTGTGCTCATTCTTGTGATGATATACTCATTCTTTTGGTAAAATATAATATAAAAACTATATATGGATACAATATTGGAACGTATCGCCACGGCGGTCGAAAACGGAAAGATAAATAAAAATATCCCTCCGAGAATAATGCCCGGAGAGCCCGGCACTGATGAACTGACCCGACAGGCACTTGAAAACGGCATAAGTGCCGATGATATTCTCACTAACGGACTGATTCTTGGAATGGAACGTATAGGCGTCAAATTCAAGGTCAACAAAGTATTTGTTCCGCAGGTACTGATGAGCGCCAAGGCTATGGCTATGGGTATGCGCCATCTTAAAGCTAAATTCTCGGAATCCGGCGGTATGAAGAGTCCGGGCACATTCATAATCGGAACCGTGGAAGGAGACCTTCATGATATAGGAAAAAATCTGGTCACGATGATGGTGGAAGGCAACGGCTATAAGGTGATTGACCTGGGAGTTGATGTCAAGGCCGATAGGTTTGTTGATGCACTTCGTGAAAACCCCGGTGCATTCGTGGGCATGTCGGCATTGCTCACCACTACGATGCCCCACATGGAGACTGTAAACCGTATGCTTAAAGAGGTAGACCCTAATGTCAAGACCTTTGTCGGTGGCGCCCCTGTGACTGCCGATTTTGCAAAGCAAATCAAGGCCGACTATTATACCGACGGTCCACAGGAACTTGTGGAAATACTTAATTCCTTAACAGCTTGCTAACTATGGTTACCTGGCTACAAAACATACTCGACAACAAAAAGACGTTGGCGATTCCGGTAATGACCCATCCCGGAATAGAAGCCACAGGCCACACAGTGGAAGAAGCTGTCAAAAACGGCAGTGTGCATTATGAGGCATTGAAATATCTGGCCGACAGATATGACTCGGCAGCATGTTGCACCATCATGGATCTCACCGTGGAAGCGGAGGCTTTTGGAGCAACGGTGGAATTTCAACGCGATGACATACCCCATGTCATCGGCCGACTGGTTAAGGATGCCGAGTCGGTTGACCGTCTTGAAGTGCCGACGCTTGAATCCGGCAGGCTCCCCGAGTTCCTGAAAGCATCGCGTCTGGCTGTACAGAATATAAAAGATCGTCCTATTATAGCAGGATGCATCGGACCGTTTACGCTTGCAGGCCGTTTGTACGACATATCCGAGATTATGACGGATATTTATCTCGAACCGGATGTAATAGAGCGTCTGCTCAATAAGTGCGCCGATTTTATCTACCAGTACTGCAAAGCATTGAAAGAGATAGGCGTAGATGGTGTCCTCATGGCTGAACCGGCGGCCGGCCTGCTGTCGAATGAAGATTGCGTTATGTGGTCGTCGTCATATATCAAATCCATAGCCGATAAGTTGCAGGACAATGGTTTTGCCATTATAAACCACGATTGTGGCAACAAGGGTCAATGTACTCAGGCCATGATTGACAGTGGTGCGGCAAGTCTTCATTTCGGCAATGCTATCGATATGGAACGTACTCTTGCTGAATGTCCGCCGGATATGATTGTCATGGGTAATATAGATCCCGTAGGCGTCATGAAGCAATCGACAGCTGAAAAAGTCAAGGAGGTAACTCTTGACCTTCTTAATCGTGTTGCCGGTCATCCTAACTTTGTGCTTTCTACGGGATGCGATCTGCCGCCACATACTCCCTTAGGGAATATAGACGCTTTTTTTGAAGCATTGTCGGAGTATAACGGCGCATCCCCGAGTTGACTTAAATAGTTAGGTCTGGCTTGTTCAGGGAATGATGATACACCGATAGGTATAATAATAGATGATAGGTTAGATAGGTAATCAATGGTTACGTGCAATGCCATGAAAATCCATGAGGTGAATTTCAATCTCAGTTTCGATTCAAGTGAAGCCATCAGAGTTCTTAAACCCTCTGATGCGATGCTTGACGAGTGTCGTGCCGTTTCGACATTGTTGAACGGTACGATGAGAGGCAAATCACTAATTGTTCTTTACAACGATATGGAAGTCGGTGAGACTTCCATATCGCTGGGAGGCAAATGTTTTGAATGTGGGTCAAGAATTGCCGGTGCGCTTAAAGGAGCTGTATCTGCCGCGGTATTTGTAGCAACCCTCGGTGACAAAGTTACGGAGTGCTACAACAGATTGCAGAACAGTTATGATTACCTTATGGCATATTGGCTTGATCAGCTGGCAAATGTGGCTGTTGACAGGATGCTAAACCATATCAGAACCGGGATTTCGGAGATGGCGGCACAATCGGGAATGTCTATAACCTCTAACTGGGGGCCCGGATATTGCCTGTGGCCGCTTTCAGATCAATGTCAATTTATTAGTCTCATCCCGGGAGCAGAAAAACTCGTTTCGCTGACAGATTCGATGTTGATGTTGCCTATGAAGTCGTTGGCCGGAGTGATTGGAATCGGATATGACGTAAAGTATCATGTTAGCGGTTGCTCGGATTGTGGTCTTGATTATTGTTTTTATAGGAATCAGTGCAGATGAAATACCATAAACTCACATTGTATCCTGATTGCAAAACCATTAGTGTCGCACATGGTACACTTTTGTCTGATATTCTCTCTGAATATAATCTTCAGATGCCATGCGCGGGCAGGGGCGTATGCGGCAACTGTAAGGTGCGTGTGATAAAAGGTACTGTTGCAAAAAACCGGCGACATAAAGCTGTCATTGAGCGGAAGCATCTTGATGACTCGTGGTATCTGGCTTGTATGAGTAGGATTGAAGATGATATTGTGATAGAATTGCCCTCTAATGATATGCTGATCAATCCGGGTGTTACTAATCCGATTGCTCCATGCATTGAAAGTCGGCATCCGGCAGGGATAGCTGTTGATTTAGGTTCCACAACTATCGTTGCGCAGCTCATTGACCTTTCCACACAGCAGGTGATTGCTTCGTCGGAGGGCATAAATCCCCAGACTTCGGCCGGTGCTGATATAATATCGCGTATAGCATTCGCAATGAAATCACCATCAAATGCCCAGTCGCTCACGGATATGACAAGGAAGTGCATAGGCGACCACATCTACCGTCTGCTTCATAATCATATCCATGTCGGAAATATTACCGGTGTGATAATTGCAGGGAATACTGCGATGCACCACTTTTTTGCCGGGCTTAATGTGGAGCGGCTGTCTTGTGCTCCTTTTTGTTCGTTGACCAACGGTTCCTATTCTTATTCAGCTTCGCAGCTTGGTTGGGATATGTTGCAGGAATCCTGTAAAGTGGAATTGCTCCCTAATATCAGTCATTTTGTAGGGAGTGATATTCTGTGTGGCATTCAGGCCTGTGGTATCGCTGACAGTGACGAATGGCAGATGCTGATAGATCTTGGCACGAACGGAGAAATAGCATTAGGCTGCCGCGACAGTATATTCTGCACCTCCACGGCTGCCGGCCCCGCATTTGAGGGTCTTAACATATCATGTGGGATGAGGGCCTCGGCCGGCGCGGTGTATGCAATAGAGCATGAAGATGAAGGGCCTAAGCTTCTGACGGTTGCGGGTGACAAGCCGCGAGGCTTTTGTGGTAGTGGTCTGATTGAAGCGATAGAGTATCTATTGTCATCATCAAAAATTGATTTCACGGGAGCTTTTATCGATTCTGAGACTGAGTTATATTCGTTTGCCCCTGATGTGTATATCAGCATTCAGGATATTAGAGAATTTCAGCTTGCCAAAGCAGCCTTGTCGGCAGGTGTGGAATTATTGCTTAAAGAAGCGGGGATAGAGCCGTCGCGTTTAAAGACGATTTATCTCACCGGAGGTATGGGCTATCATATCAATCTCGCCAAAATGCAAGCATTAGGTCTGTTTAAAGATTTTGAAATAGGACAGTTCTGCAAAATCGTTAATTCTTCTCTATCCGGTGCTTGTGCCAATCTCAGGCACACCGAGAGAAATCGGATTCCGGAGATATTGAACCGTATTAAGTTTTGCGCTCTTGAATCAGATATTAATTTTCAGGAAATATTTTGTCGAGAAATGTTTTTTTCTTCTATCACATAAAAAAACAATATCAATCCATAAATATTAAACAATTTACAGATGCGAATACTATTATCTGTCATAGGTGCAACTGCTATTGCATTTCAGGCCTTAATATCCTGTACGGGTTCAAGGAATCTGCAAGTGCATGCCGGTGAAAGTGATCTTGTGTTCGATTCGCTGGCCACGCGTTGGGATGAGGCTGTGCCACTTGGAAACGCTACTGTGGGAGCGTTGGTGTGGCGTAATGGCGACCGTCTGCGTATGTCGCTTGATCGTACAGATCTGTGGGATCTTCGCGCGTCAGACTCGCTGAGCGGACCCAATTACAGTTTTGAATGGGTTAAGGAGCACATTCGCCGTGGCGACTATTCTCCTGTCCAGAAGAAAATGGATTTACCCTATGACATAGAGGCTGCGCCGTCGAAGATTCCCGGGGCGGCTCTGGAATTTGACATAGCCGCACTCGGCAAGCCGCGGAGCGTAAGGCTATCGCTTGCCGATGCCGCCTGCGAGGTAATCTGGCCCTCGGGTGTGAGGCTCGTCACATTTGTCCATGCCGGAGCGCCGGTGGGGTGGTACGAGTTTACCAACTTGCCCGACTCGGTGCTGCCAGCCCCGGTCATAGTGGCTCCTGTCTACTCCGTGCCTAACGACAGTAGAGGCACCGACCAGTCGGGCGCGGCTTTGGGGCGGCTGGGCTATGAGCAAGGCACCATAGAGCGCCTTGACGACGGTGTGGAACTCTATCACCAGCCTGGCTGGAGCAACTTTGCTTATGATGTGGCGTCGGCTTCGGAACGGCACGGGTCGACGCTTCGCGGCGCATGGAGTGTTACGTCGACATTCACTGATAATAACGCTGTCGATGAGGTGCGTAAGGCTATGGAACGCGGTATGGAGGCTGATTTTCGCTCACATCTTGACTACTGGAATGCTTTTAATACGGCATCGTCGGTGCGTCTGCCGGATTCGTTGCTGCAAAAGCAGTATGACAACGAGATGTACAAGCTTGGAAGCGCATCCCGTGCCGATTCCTATCCCATATCGCTTCAGGCCGTATGGACGGCCGACAACGGTTATCTCCCCCCGTGGAAAGGAGATTATCATCATGACCTCAATACACAGCTGAGCTACTGGCCTGTCTATGCCGGCAATCATCTTGAAGAAGGTCTGGGCTATCTTAACACGCTTTGGAAACAGCGCGATGTGTATAAGAAATATACCCGTGAATATTTTGGCAAAGAAGGCATGAATGTGCCGGGTGTGGTCACTCTCACCGGAGAGCCGATGGGTGGCTGGATACAGTATAGCATGTCGCAGGTGTGCGGCGCGTGGCTTGCACAGCATTTCCACAAGCACTGGCGTTACAGCGGCGACAATGAGTTTCTGCGCTCACGGGCTTATCCGTTTACCCGTGATGTTGCTGTCTTTCTTGAACAGCAGACCGAGGTCGCTCCGGACGGAATGCGCAGACTGGAATTCAGTTCAAGTCCGGAGATAAATGACAACGACATTACTGCATGGTTCAAGGATATGACCAACTACGACTTATCGCTGACGCGCTATCTGTTTGGCATTGCTGCTGAGATGGCCGACAGTTTAGGACTTTCCGATGACAGCCGCCGTTGGCGCGCCGACCTTGACCAGTTGCCGCAGCTTGATCTTGGTGATGACGGTTCGCTGACATTCGCTCCCGGTTATGCCTATAATGTGTCGCATCGCCACTTCTCGCATGCCATGGCTATTCATCCGCTCGGGCTTATAGACCGGAGTCACGGCCCTGAAGAGGCCGCAATAATCGAGGCGACAATAGCTCGTCTTGACTCAATCGGCCCTGACTACTGGGCCGGATACTCCTATGCGTGGCTCGGTAACATGAAGGCCCGCAATGCCGACGGCGATGGCGCTGCCAAGGCCTTGTCGACATTCGCACGCGCTTTTTGTCTGCCAAATACATTCCACGTCAACGGCGACCAGACGGCCTCGGGTTTATCACGGTTCACTTACCGCCCTTTCACGCTCGAAGGAAATTTTGCTTTTGCGTCAGGCATACAGGAGATGCTGTTGCAGAGCCATACAGGTGTCATAAGTCTCTTTCCGGCCATACCTTCCGACTGGACTGATGTAGGCTTCACCCGACTTCGTGCAGAGGGAGCCGTGCTGGTCAGCGCAGATATTAAGAACGGACAGCTCGCTGATGTCCGTATGTTAGGAGAGCGGGGTGGCAGATTCAAAGTTGCGTTCCGTGGCGATACGCATACCGTAGATCTCCCTGCGGGAAAGTGGACATCTGTGAGTTTTTGAGTCAGACAATGGGTGAATATAACGGGAATAGCTCCTATGGTATACTGAGCTGAGAGTATTTCTTTTTGAAGAATTAAATTATCCAATCATGAACATAAGAAACTTTATTGCCGGAGTGATTACGCTTATCGTGGCGCTGGGCTACGGAGTGACCGAGTGTGCAGCATATGCACCATACGAATCATATGCCGTTCACAGTCGTATAATTCCCACTACGGTGACGGGTGTGAAGCGCCACACCATTGACCTGAACGGCAAGTGGGATTTTAGATTCTCGCCTTCGTCGAAGTGGACAAAAATCAATGTTCCGGGCGAAATCGCCATGCAGGGTTACGGTGTGCAACATGACGAGGCGGTGACTTATCGACGCTCCGTGGACATTCCCAAGGATTTCGCAGGGCACAAGATAATATTACGATTTGATGGCACATACAGCTACGCTACTCTTGTCGTCAACGGCAAGACCGTGCGCGAACACCGCGGTGGTTTCAGTCGCTGGGAGACTGATATTACCCGCTTTGTACACCCGGGCAAAAAGAACGTTATAGAATTGCGCCTGATTGATCCGGTCGAGGAAATATCGTATGCATCGGGCTATGCTCATCATCCTGTATGCGGCATATTGCGCGATGTTACAATGTATGCGGTTCCCGTTGACTATATCAGCAATCTTCATGTTGAGACGTCGCTTGACTCCGTTTACCGCGATGCAGATTTGAAAATCGGTTTTGATTATGAAGGTGAGCCGCAGGCCCAACTGGCTGTCTCTCTTCTGTCACCACAGGGTCTCAAAGTGGCTCGGAAGGTAATCAGTCTTGACAATGGATCGAATCATCTCACGCTTCAAGTAGCAAATCCTGCGAAGTGGGACGCCGAGCATCCCAATCTTTACCGGCTCGTGCTTGATCTGATAAAATCCGGCAAGACAGAAGCCTCTATGACAAAGCAGATAGGTTTCCGTGAGATAAGAATCGACAACGACCGGATGCTGGTCAACGGCAAGCCTGTGAAACTGCGCGGAGCTTGCCGCCACGACATCCATCCCGAGCTCGGACGCGCCACAACGCGTGAAATAGACAGTATTGACGCCGTGCTCTTCAAGGAGGCCAATATGAATTTTGTACGTACATCACATTATCCTCCTACGGAGCGTTTCCTTGAATTCTGCGATCGCTATGGCATATATGTGGAGTGTGAGGCCGCCGCATGTTTTGTCGATACTTACCGGCAGAAGAATTATGCGCCGGGTGCCTCTCAGAACGATTCGACGTTTACGGCCCAATATCTCGGACAACTCGAGGAGATGGCCAAGTCGTTTCAGCCTCATCCGTCAATCCTCTTCTGGAGCATCGGCAATGAAAGTCTCTATGGGACCAACTTCCAACTCAGCCATGACTTCTTGAGAGATTATGATGCTTCCCGTCCGATAATTTTCAGCTATCCCGGCTCGCAGCCGGCCGATACTAAACCGATATATGATTTGCTGAGCATGCACTATCAGGATGTGAACGGCAATCTGTGGCAATGGGGCAAGCATACGTCAGGATTTCAGGGTGAAGGCATCCCCGCCCTGTTCGATGAGTGGGCCCACCCCGCATGTTACACTTATGCTACTCTTCGTGAAGACCCTAATATACGTGAGTTCTGGGGCAAGTCGCTCGATATGATGTGGAATGGTGTCTACAATGCTCCCGGTGCGCTTGGTGGAGCCATCTGGGGATATGTCGACGAAGTGTTTCACCTGCCCAGCCCCCGATATGGTACCGACTATTGGAAGGAATTTGCACATACGGCAAAGCCTGATGGTTTCCGTGGGGATTGCGTTGGCTACGGTGACTGGGGTATAGTGGATATATGGCGCCGTCCTAAACCTGAGTTCTGGGCCACCAAGAAGGCCTATTCGCCCATACGCATAGAGAATCAACGGATTATTCATCCCATAGCGGGACTACCGTTGCAGCTCACGGTGTTCAATCGTTTCGACCACACCAATCTCAGTGAGGTAAAGTCGCAGGCCCGCTATAAGGGGCGCACTATTCCCCTGACAATGCCTGCGGCCGCTCCTCATCAGAAAGCAATCCTTCAGATACCTCCGATTGACTATCAGTCAGGTGATTCACTGTTCATTGAGTTCATGGATTGCCGGGAGGCTATCATCGACAGCTATCTGTTTACGATTGGCGACCGTACAATCGATTATCCCGACGGACTGAATGCCTCAAAATCCCTGTCGGTCACCGAGGGTGCTGACGGAATCACGATACATGGCGATGGGTTTGCAGTGCCGTTCGACCACGTCACCGGCTTGATTTCCGGCGCCGAGGTCGATGGTGTCAAAGTGATTGAAAAGGGGCCGTATCTCAATGCCTACGTCAACTTCAATCATCTCACCGGAGCTGAGGTCAGGAAGATGGCCGATCATATCGAAATCAATCCTGCCGATTGGGTCAAGGAGTCGCTCTCATGGAATAATGCAGGCAAAAATATCCTTGTTAACATCACCGGCTCATATAACGATATTCAGGTACAATACGCAATCTCGGTGAGTCCAAACGGAAACATCAATGTTGATTACACTGTCGATGGACTCCCCGACGGGTATCTGCGTGAGACGGGCCTTGCGTTTATTCTGCCTGACACTTATCGTACTCTCTCATGGGATCGGGCAGGATATTGGGATAATTATCCCGAGGGCTCCATGTCGGGCAATACAGGTTCGGTAGATCTGTTCAATTCCTATGTGCCCGCTTATGGCATGCGTCCCGAGCAGGAGTGGGCTCGCGATACGCATGACTATTACTATTGGTCTGACCGCGGCGCTCCATGCAACAGGCCGCTCACTATGGCCGCCAAAGCGATGAAAGAGAATGTAAACTGGTACACACTAAGCCAGGGGCAAGACAAGCCATCGATATCCGTCGTATCGCCTGATGCAGAAGTAGCATGCCGCCTCTCGCATGATGAAGAAGGAGTATTGTCGCTCTATGCCGACAATCGCTGGGACTATCCCGAGATAGCATGGGGCAACTACTGCAAAGCGCTCCCGTCGTTACCCTGCTATGGTCAGATTCGCCTCGTCCTGAGTAGGTGAAAACACATAAGGCTGTCTGAGAAACTGTTTGACTTTTATTCAATAAAATTTGAACAGTTTCTCAGCGCCTTATTCAACCGAGAGGTAGACAAAGCGCGTCCACCTTAATCTCGTCCGCAATATCGTCGGGCGCTATGATGCGGCAGGGCAGGGCGGAAAAAGTTAGCGCCGGAGGCTGATGCCTTCGGCGCTTTACTGGTGGCGGGGGCAGGACTCGAACCTACGACCTTTGGGTTATGAGCCCAACGAGCTACCACTGCTCCACCCCGCGATGTTTCGTTTGTGAGTGCAAAGGTACGACCTTTTTTTCGCGCCGCCAAATATTGCGGCTCTTTTATTAGTTAAATAAGGTTAAGCGAGCTTTGGGCGGCCTGTTATCTTCATATTATAGGTATATTTGCAGCTTCAATCAAAAATTTTCACATCTCCCTCTAACTTTAATTATCGCTTAACAACGATGAACCACCGCATAAAGCTTATGATGCTCCCCTTGGGCGCGGCCGCGGCTATCGGCACAGGATGCTCCGGCAACAAGGCGCTCTCATATCCTGAGGCACCGTCGGACAACACGGTCGACGTGTATTTCGGCACCGAAGTGGCCGACCCTTACCGTCCGCTCGAAAACGACACGGCCGAAGCAACCCTCGAATGGGTCAAGGCCGAAAACGCCGTGACGCGCAAATATATGTCGCAGATACCTTTCCGCGACAGTCTCAGCCGACGGTTGACACAGCTCTTCGACTATCCGCGTGTGGGCGTGCCCGAACGTGCCGCCGACGGACGCTATTACTATTATGCCAACTCGGGCCTCCAGAACCAGTCGGTAATCTACCGCACCGATTCGGTGGGTCGCCAGGGGGAGGTGTTTCTCGATCCCAACACTCTCAGCGACAACGGCACCGTGGCGCTCTCGGGCCTGTTCAGATCGAATGTGGGCAAGGGCCGCTACACAGGCTACACCATATCGCGCAACGGCTCCGACTGGGAAGAGATATATGTGATGGATACCGACTCGCGCGAGCTGCTGCCCGACCATATCGAGTGGGCCAAGTTCTCGGAGCCGCACTGGCTCGGCGAGGGTTTCCTTTACAGCGCCTATCCGCGTCCTGAGGAGGGTAAGGAGTACAGCAACGCCAACGAGAACCACCAGGTGTACTACCATAAGCTCGGAACCCCGCAGAGCGCCGATGCGCTCATATACGAGAATCCCTCCAAGCCGCTCCACTTCCACACCTCATGGGTGCCTGACTCGGAAGAGTATATCTTCATCCTCGGAGCGGGTGAGGGCAACGGTAACTCGGTGATATTCCGTTGCGCCGACGGCAAGCCTGACGCCTGGACCGTCATGGAGCCCTCGCAGGACTACGAGATAACTCCCGTCGACGTGGTCGACGGCAAAATTCTCTTCATCACCGACTACAACGCACCCAACAAGCGCCTCATGGCTGCTGACCCGAAAAAGCCGGCCAAGGAGAATTGGACCGAGGTTATACCAGAAGGGGAGGGCGTGCTCACCGCCGTCGACCTTACCGGAAGTGACAAAATGATTGTGAGCTATGAGCAGGACGCGTCGGGCCGCGCTTATGTCTACGACCGCAAGGGCAACCGCCTTGGCGCCGTCGAGTTTCCGACATTCGGCACCGCCTATTTCAGCACCGACAAGGGCAGCGACGAGGTGTATTACTCTTTCACGTCGTTTACCTACCCCTCTGCGGTGTACAGCTTCGATACTGCCACCGGCGCAAGCACGCTTGTGAGCGAGCCGACAATCAAGGGCGTCGACCTCGACGACTATGTGACCGAGCAGGTGTTCTACCCCTCGGCCGACGGCACGAAGATACCGATGTTTCTCACTTATAAGAAAGGCATCGAGCGCAACGGCAAGAACCCCGTCTATCTCTACGGCTACGGCGGTTTCAATGTAAGCCTGCCTCCCGGTTTCAGCAGCCAGCGACTGGTGTGGCTCGAAAACGGGGGTATATACGCCCAGGCTAATCTGCGCGGCGGCTCAGAGTATGGCGAGGCATGGCATCAGGCCGGAACGAAGATGAATAAGCTCAACGTGTTCAACGACTTTATCGCCGCTGCCGAATATCTCATCGGCGAGGGCTATACTTCGCCCGACTATCTCGCTATTGAGGGAGCGTCGAACGGCGGTCTGCTCGTGGGTGCGACAGTCAACCTCCGCCCCGACCTCTTCAAGGTGGCGCTTCCCGGTGTGGGCGTCATGGATATGATGCGCTACCACCTCTTCACCATAGGCTGGAACTGGGCCAACGACTACGGCACCTCGGCCGACTCCAAGGAAATGGCCGACTATCTCCTCGGCTACTCGCCTCTCCACACTATCCGCAACGACGGCACTCCCTATCCCGCAATTCTGGTCACCACGGCCGACCACGATGACCGCGTGGTGCCGGCCCACTCGTTCAAGTATGCCGCCACGCTTCAAGCCGCCGATACCGGCGACGCCCCCAAGCTCATCAGCATACAATCCGATGCGGGTCACGGCGCGGGTAAACCCGTGAGCAAGCTTATCGGCGAACTTGCTGACCGCTATGCGTTCATCTTCTATAACATGGGCATCGACCCCACTAAATAACCGGCCTTGACTATCCGTAAGCTAAACATACCTGTCATGGCGGCGTTTGCCGCCATGACGCTAATGCAGAGTTGCTTTACCGGAGTGGAGTCGACGCCGCGTATCAGCGAGCGCGACCTGCGTCGTGTGCAGCATGCCGAGCGCCCCGAGGAGAGCTTTCTCGCCGACATACTGCCCGAGCCCCCGGCACAGTGGCGTCAGGGCAAGGCGTGGAAAGTGATTGATCCGCGGTCGGAGCGCCTGTTTGGAGCCGACCTCTCCAACGCGGTGATAACCTACGCCGGCGTCGACGAGGCAACCTCTATCACCGGACACCCCGAGGCTATATTGCGCTTCGACTCCCCGGCAGGCCGTGTGAGCTACCGCACCGACATATCGGCCGACTCGCTGTCGCGCCGCGCATCGTTTACCATTCCATACACGGTAGAGCAGGTGACCGTCGACTCGGTGAGGAGCCGCCTCAAAGGGCGCGACGTATTTGTCATCACCTCGGTGTGGAATGATTTGGCCGGCCAGTCGTTGCGCGGCATCAAGAATATCTCGGTAAAGATTGAGGACGTGGCGGCCGGCGACGGCATCTATCCGTTGCGGCTGCTGCTATCCTACGAACCCTCCGACAAATTTCTCGTCAACCCCGGCACGACCCTGAAAGACAAGGGCGAACGGCGTTACTTCACGCTTCCGATGTCGTCGCCCGGCGCCGACATCGGGAGCTCGATGCGCACCTTTGCCGACATATTCAGCTTTACCGACCCGCGCCTGCGCTATCCTAAAATCGAGGATGCGGCCTGGGCCAACATACAGGCCGGCCGCGTGGTGCCGGGCATGACGCGCGACGAGTGCCGCCTGTCGATAGGCTCGCCCGCAGAGATATCGCGCAATCCCGGCTACAACGCCCTGTATGAATCATGGACCTACCCCGACGGCATACGCCTGATATTTGTCGACGGCATATTGTCGCGCACGTTACGATGAGCAGCGCACGACTCACCTTTCTCGGCACCGGCACCTCGTCGGGTGTGCCGCAGTTGCGCTGCGAGTGCTCCGTGTGCCTCTCTGTCGACCCTCGCGACCGTCGACGGCGGTCGTCGGCTATCCTTGACGTTGCCGGCGGCCCGTCGATACTGATCGACGCCGGCCCCGACCTGCACCCTCAGCTCCTCGCCGCCGGCTCGCCCCGGATTGACGCCTGTCTCATCACCCACAGCCATTACGACCACGTGGGCGGTCTTGATGACCTGCGTCCCTACTGCTGCGGGTTGCCCGACGGCTTCCCGCTGGTGTGTGCCCCCGACGTCGAGGCTGATTTGCGCGCACGCATTCCCTACTGCTTCCGCGAGGTGGCGTCGCCGCGCGTGCCCCGCTTCGCCGTCGTCCGCGCCATGCCGTTTGAGACGGTGTCGGTGGGGGGCGTCGACGTGATGCCTCTGCCGATAAGCCATGGCGGCCCGCGCCCCATTCTCGGCTTCCGCATAGGCCGCTTCGGCTATGTCACCGACTGCAAGGATATGCCTCCCGAGACCGTCGAAGCCCTCTGCGGGCTCGACACCCTCGTGATAAACGCTCTCCGCCACACGCTACATCCAACGCACATGAACCTTAAACAGGCACTTGACGTTATACGGAAAACGGCTCCCCGAAAAGCCATCATTACCCACATGAGCCACGGCATCGGCCTCCATGCCGAGACGTCGCGTCTGCTCCCCGACGGTGTGGTGCTCGGTTTCGACGGGATGACCGTCGAAACATCCGTATAAATATCAACCCGCCTCATAATGAAAGTCACATATCTCGACAACAGCGGTTTTGTCATCACCACCGACAAGGTGATAATGGTGTTTGACTACTACCGCGACCCGTCACACTCGCTCAACCACATCCTCGGCAATATGCCCGAGACACCCGTAGTGTTCTTTGCATCACACCGTCACCCCGACCACTACAATCCCGATATCTACGAGATTGCACAGAATCACCGCCGCGTGTATGTGTTGAGCAACGACATCCCCGCTATGAAGGTGCCCTCGACACTCGAAGTGCAGGGCATGAGCAAAGGCGACTATGTAGAGAACCTCCCCGGCGGTCTGAGCGTCAAGGCCTATGGCTCGACCGACGAAGGCGTCAGCTACCTCGTCACGCTCCCCGACGGCCGCAAGATTTTCCACGGCGGTGACCTCAACAACTGGCACTGGCAGGACGAGTCGACCTTCAAGGAAGTCGAAGCAGCCAACGTGGCTTTCACCAAGATTCTCAACCGTATCGCTGAGGACAATGCCGAAATCTTCCTCGCCATGCTGGCCGTCGACCCGCGTCAGGGCAGCGACTTTGCCCGCGGCGCCCGCCAGTTCCTCGACCGTGTCAAGGTCGACAATTTCATCCCGATGCACTTCAACGGCCGCTCCGACGAAGCATGTCAGTTTGCCGACTACGCCTCAGCCGCCGGTCACAGCTACTGCCTCGCCTCTCCCGGTCACAGCCTCGACCTGAAATAATCTCGTCTCCGGCACACATAGTAGAACTTCACTAAATATAAAGCGCCCCCGCGCCGTCCGTACAGGCAACCTTCTTGGGTCCGGTTTGCCACGGAGCGCGGGGGCGTTTTCTGCGCAGTCTCCTGACTCAGAGTTTTGCGCTTAGATTTGGAATCTTCGCGGAGTGATGCGCCTGACTCGTGGTACAGGTCGGCGTATCACTCCGCAAAAATCATGTTAGTCAGCCGGTAATGGCTACGGATTTAATATCCGGTGTAGGTGTGGGGGGTGAGGCGGCGAAGCTCTTCTTTTACCGAGGGCGACACTTCGAGGGTGTCGATGAATGCAGAGATAGACTCGGCGGTGACGCCTGTGTTGACACGGGTGAGCGCTTTGAGTGCTTCGTAGGGGTTGGGGTAGCCTTCGCGGCGGAGGATGGTCTGGATTCCTTCGGCGACAACGCTCCACATGTTGTCGAGGTCGGCCGATATGGCGTCCTCGTTAAGTATGAGTTTATTGAGGCCTTTGAGTGTTGATGCGCATGCGATGAGGATGTGTGCCAGTGGCACGCCTACGTTGCGGAGCACGGTGGAGTCGGTGAGGTCGCGTTGGAGTCGGCTTATAGGGAGCTTTCCGGCGAGGTGGTTGAGGATTGCGTTGGCGATGCCGAGGTTGCCTTCGGAGTTCTCGAAGTCGATGGGGTTGACCTTGTGGGGCATTGCCGACGAGCCAACTTCGCCTGCCTTGATTCGCTGCTTGAAGTAGTCCATCGAGATGTACTGCCAGATGTCGCGGTCGAGGTCTATGAGTATGGTGTCGATGCGTTCGAGTCCCTGGAATATGGCGGCGAAGTTGTCGTAGTTGGAAATCTGTGTGGTCCACTCTTCGCGCTCGATGCCGAGGTTTTGGCTGAGGAAGTCGGCAGCGAAGGAGCGCCAGTCGATGCCGGGGAATGCAGCGAGGTGGGCGTTGAAATTGCCGGTGGCGCCGCCGAACTTGCCGCTTACCGGGAGGCGGCGCAGTGCGGCGAGCTGTGTCGACAGTCGGTAGGCAAACACTTTTAGCTCTTTGCCGAGACGTGTGGGTGATGCGGGCTGGCCGTGGGTCTTGGCGAGCATGGGTATGTTCCACCACAGCTTGGATTTTTCGTCGAGGAAAGCAATGATGCTCTCAATGGCGGGATAAACGGCGTTATGGAGGGCTTCGGCGAGGCTCATCGGCACTGCCGTGTTGTTGATGTCCTGGCTGGTGAGACCGAAGTGGATAAACTCCTTGCATGAGGCGAGGCCGAGGTTATCGAAATGCTCTTTGAGGAAGTATTCCACAGCCTTGACGTCGTGGTTGGTCACTCCTTCGATTTCCTTGATTCGGAGTGCGTCGGCTTCGGTGAAGTTGAGGTAGATGTCGCGGAGTTCCTGCTGCTTGGCCTCGCTCACGCCGGCGAGGGCGGGGAGGGGTATGCGGCAGAGCGCGATGAAGTATTCGACTTCTACGCGGACACGATAGCGGATGAGTGCAAATTCCGAGAAATAGTCGGCGAGCACTTCGCATTTGGAGCGGTAACGTCCGTCGACGGGCGAGATGGCGGTAAGCGGCGAGAGCTGCATGGTAATTATATAATGTGTGATGTGGTTTATTGACTCGTGTTGTCAAGGAGAGAGAGTGTGCAAAGGTAATAATAAATCGGCAATTGCGGCTCGCGTGGAGCCGAAATTGCCGATTTATCACTTGTGGTTCAAGTCGCCGCGGGTTCATGCGGTGGCAGCGGCTGCGAGGGGTCAGTCGTCGCTGCGGGTGATGCCGAGCAGTGCGGTGATAAACCGGGCAACGATTGCCGCGATGCGTGCTGCCTTGTCAAAGATGTCGATAAGTTTCTCCATAGTGTTAGGGGTAAGTTTAAAGATTGGGATTGATACAGGTTTCGAGGAGCGAGCGGTGTCAGGCTCCGTGCTGCAAAATTAACGGTGCCTCCGGGTGTCGCTATGTCAAAATGGCTTTTGGCGACAGTGCGTATAATATGCATTGTTAAGGTGTTGTGTGGTTGTTGTCTGGAACGGTCAGATAAAATTTTCAGAAAAAAGTAGCTCTTATTTAACCATTTTCTTTGAATAAGTTGTTATCTTTGTAAAATAATATGAAATGAGGGGTCCTCACGTTCCCCCGATTTCGGTTCACGTGCAATTATTAACAATAGTCCGTCGGACGCCTCTCCGGCCCCGCGGGCGTCAAACCATTATTCAACGATATGAACAAGTTTAAGTCTCTCATTCTGGCCGGCGCGGTGCTGGTAAGCTCGTTTGCCGCCTCCGCTCAGACTATTGAGCGTCGACTTATAGAACCCGAAAAGACCGTTTTCGCACCCCATTGGTTCATGCAGGCCCAGGGCGGTGGCGCCTTTACCGTAGGCGAAGCCTCCTTCGGCGACCTCATTTCGCCGGCAGCCGCTCTTAATATCGGCTATCGTTTCAGCCCCGTGTTCTCGCTCCGCGCAGGTGCCAGCGGCTGGCGCGCCAAAGGCGCCGCTCACTATAATTCGGCCAATCACCTGTACAAGTTTGACTATGTGCAGGCCAACGTCGACGCTATGCTGAGCCTCACCAACCTCTTCTGCGGCTGGAATCCCACCCGCACCCTCGACTTCTACGCTTTCGTAGGCGTAGGCGCTAACGACCGTTTCCATAACGACGAGGCGCTCGCCATCGCCAAGCAGGGCTATCCTTTCAGCTATCTCTGGGACGGCCACAAGTGGGCGTTCGCAGGCCGCGGCGGTCTCGGTGTCAACATTCGTCTGAGCGACATCGTCGCCCTCAATGTCGAAGCTAACGCCAACGGTCTGACCGACCACTTCAACAGCAAGCACGGCAAGGATTCCAATATCGACTGGCAGTTCAACGGCCTCATCGGTCTCACCATCAAGTTCGGCAAGGGCTACAAGACCATTCCCGCCGTTTACGAGGAAATCATCATCGAGCCGGAACCCGAACCCGCTCCCGCTCCCGCACCTGCTCCCGCCCCCGCTCCCGCTCCCAAGGTAGAGCCCATGACCCAGAACGTATTCTTCCTCATCGACAGCTCGGTTATCCGCGAGTCGGAGCAGGTCAAGATTGACAAGCTCGTAGAATACCTCAAAGCTCACCCGAAGGCCCGCGTCGAAATCACCGGCTATGCCGATAAGGAAACCGGCTATCCCGCTTACAACATGGCCCTCTCGAAGCGCCGTTCCGCTGCTGTGGCCAAGGCTCTCGAAGCCGCAGGCATCGCAGCCGACCGCATCACCACCGACGCCAAGGGCGACACCGTACAGCCCTTCCCCGGTATTGAGAAGAACCGTGTCGCAATCTGCGTAGCCGAGGATAAATAATCCCCGCTTCGCGTCAGCGACCTCACACCATAACTGAAACTCCCTTTCCGTGACCTTGCCCTCCGGCCCGTGCGACGGAAGGGAGTTTCGCTTTCATCAGTCCATTTTCTCTCCCAACAGTACTCACCCTCAATTGCCGGCAAATGGCCGGATATGTGTTATGTCAGAAATTAAGTGTATCGGTATTCTCACCTCGGGCGGCGATGCCCCGGGTATGAACGCTGCCATCCGCGCCGTCACCCGTTCGGCTATCTTCTCGGGAATCAAGGTCAAAGGTATCTATCGTGGTTACAAGGGCCTTATCTCGGATGAGATAGTCGAGTTCCGCACCCAGAATGTATCCAACATCATCCAGATGGGCGGCACTATCCTCAAGACGGCTCGCTGTCCGGAATTTGCCACTCCCGAAGGACGTCAGCTCGCCTACGACAACATCCGCCGCCACGAGATAGACGCCCTCGTAGTGATAGGCGGCGACGGCTCCCTCACCGGCGCCCGTGTGTTTGCCAACGAGTTCAATTTCCCTTGCATCGGCCTTCCCGGCACCATCGACAATGACCTCTACGGCACCGACGCCACAATAGGCTACGACACCGCCCTCAACACCATCATGGAGTGTGTCGACAAAATCCGCGACACCGCCACCTCCCACGAACGCCTCTTCTTCATCGAGGTAATGGGACGCGATGCCGGATTCCTCGCCCTCAACGGTGCCATCGCTTCCGGTGCCGAGGCAGCCATCATCCCCGAAATCTCCACTGAGGTTGACCAGCTCGCCGAGCTTATAAAGAACGGCTTCCGCAAGTCGAAGAACTCCTCGATAGTGCTCGTGGCCGAAAGCCCCGTAACCGGAGGTGCCATGGCCCTCGCCGAGCGCGTGAAGAACGAATATCCCGGTTACGACGTGCGCGTGTCGATTCTCGGCCATCTCCAACGTGGCGGCTCCCCCACCGCCAAGGACCGTATTCTTGCTTCGCGCATGGGCGCGGCCGCTATCGACGCCATCAACGATGACCAGCGCAACGTAATGATTGGCATCAAAAACGATGACATCGTCTATGTGCCTTTTTCCAAGGCCATCAAGAACGACAAGCCCATCAACCGCTCGCTGCTCGACGTGCTCCGTCGCCTGTCCATCTGATGGATACTCCGCTGCCACAGTCATTTCTCGATATGCTTGCTGCGGCAGGCACACCGCTTTTCGACCGCCTCCCCGCCGCTCTCGACGGGGAGGCGCCGTCGATTGCGGTCAGGCTCAATCCCGTGAAAGCAGCCGGACGCGACGTGGTCTCCGCTCTTGCCGACGGAGTAGTGCCTTGGGAACCCCTCGGCCGTTATCTCGCGGCGAGGCCGGCATTTACGTTCGACCCACTGCTGCACCAGGGCGCATATTACGTCCAGGACCCGTCGAGCATGATAACGGGGCTTATAACGCGCACTCTGCTTCCTGCCATTCCCTCGCGCCCTCTCGCCATGCTTGATGCGTGTGCCGCGCCCGGTGGCAAGACCACCGCGGCTCTCGCGGCCCTTCCCGAGGGGAGCGTTATGGTGGCGAACGAGTTTACACCATCGCGCGTGGCTCCGCTTGCCGAGAATCTCGCCCGGTGGGGCAATCCCAATGCCGTGGTGACGTCGCAGCCGGTGGGCAAGCTCGCCCGTCGGGCACCCGAGTCGTTCGATATAGTGGCCGTCGATGCCCCCTGCTCGGGCGAGGGAATGATGCGCAAGGACGCTGACGCGCGCACGCAGTGGAGCGAGGGCCTCACCCGTAG
>CAMWIJ010000028.1 GCA_947174275.1 uncultured Muribaculaceae bacterium | reverse complement strand
CTATCAGAAATACGGTGTCAACGTATCGGGCGGTAATAAAAACACCACATATCTGCTGTCGCTCGGCTATCAGAACAACCCCGGTACTCTTGACAACACCAGCATGGACCGCTATAATATCCGTGCTAATATCGAGACCAAGATTGCCGATATAATCACTTTCGGAACACAGACATACGGAACAAAAGAGTTCAAGGACCCCGGAAGCACCTCCATGACCTTTCTGCTCCAAGCATGGCCCGGTCAGACTCCTATCTACGACGGCAAATTCGGTTGCAGCGAGCATCCGGAAGTGACGCAGAAGGACAACATCCTGCAAATGGTTGCCGCCAACGGCGGCAAGAACACCTATACGCGCCTGAATACGACATGGTATGCCAATGTGGAACTGCCGCTTGACGGTCTCGTGGCCGAAGCCAAGTTTAATTGGAGCGAATACAACCGTCAGGATGAAAATTACTCACAGAACCTACCCCGATACAGCTTCCGCGAGAGCTTCGACGTGCCCAAGGAGGCCGTGGGTGTGCTTGACCAGGCAACAACCTACCGTTACTCCTATCAGTCGACAAGCTACACCGCCGACCTGCTTCTTCGCTACAACAACACGTTTGGCAAGCACGACGTGGGGGCACTGTTGGGTTACGAGCAGTACCGTGCCGAGACCACAGGATTCAGTGCCACCAAAAAGGGTCTGATAGATTGGAGCATCACCGACATCACATCGGGCGCCGAGATGCAGTCAATCGGCGGCAGTGCCAAATCCGTTAACGCCATAATCTCATATCTCGGTCGTGTAAATTACTCGTTTGACCGCAAATATCTGTTGGAGGCCAGCTTCCGCTCCGATGCTTCATCGAAATTTGCACCCGGTCATCGAAGAGGCTTCTTCCCCTCAGGATCCGCAGCCTGGCGCATGAGCGAGGAGCCGTTCTTTGAAGCCGCGAAAGATGTGGTCAACAGTCTTAAAATCCGTGCATCTGTCGGTGCACTTGGCAATACGGTAGGCGGCAATTATGACTGGCAGGCTCTCTACACAAAGGTCAACAATGTGTTTGACGAAAGAGTACAGAACGGTCTGATTCAGTCGTCAATTCAGAATCTCGCCCTCTCGTGGGAAAAAGTCACCACCTACAACCTGGGTCTCGACGCTTCGTTCTTTAACCAGCGCCTTTCGCTTGAAGCCGACTTATATCTGCGCAAGACTTCCGACATCCTAACCAACTCCATTATCTATAAGACAATGGGCAGTATCACCGCTCCCATGTCAAACACTGCAAGCCTCACCAACCACGGTGTAGAGCTCAATCTGGGCTGGAACGACCGAATCGGTGACTTCAATTACGGAATAGGCCTCAACGTGGCGTTCAACAAAAACAAGGTCACCGACTTCAAGGGCGAGCTTAAATATGAGCTTGATGAATCGGTCAAGGACATCTGGGGAAATCCAACCATGCGTTATACCAACCTTGCCGACGTGTCTACCGGCGGCGACACCCGTCGAGTCGAAGGCCACATGATCGACGAGTATTTCCTGCGTAGACCCTACCAGGGCGACGCTACATACAAATTTGCAGACGGAAGCGTAAATCCCAACGGTGGTCCGCGCGACGGCATGATTCGTACAAAGGCCGATCTCGACTGGGTAGCGGCTATGCTTGAAGCCGGATATACTTTCAACAACAATCTCAAAACCATCGGCTCCAACGGCTCCAATCTGTGGTATGGCGACCTGATTATGGCCGACCTCAACGGCGACGGCAAGTATGGTAATGACGACGACCGCGAATTTACCGGAAAGAGCAGCACGCCCAAGGTGTCGCTTGGCCTTAACATCTCAGCTTCATGGAAGGGAATCGACATGCTTATGATATGGTCGGGCCGTTTCGGCGGTTACCACTATATCAATTCCAAGGGCGCAAACGGCAGTATGATTACCAACACAGGCGACGCGCTCCCCGGCGACGCATGGGATAGATATTACTTCTACGACTCGTCTGCTTCGCATGAGGGAATCATCAAGAACGAGAGCGGAGCGGTAATAGGTTCGACCTATGACCCGGCGGCCGACCCGAATGCACGAATCAACAACGAGTATCCCCGTCTGCTAACCTCGGGCGGTACGACACCCTCCAACACGTTCTACCTCTACAATACCTCGTTTGTAAAGCTCAAATCGCTGCAAGTTGGCTACACACTGCCCAAGAAATGGGTGGCTCCCGCAAGAATCAGCAACCTGCGTGTGTTCGCTTCGTTCGAGAACCTGCTCACATTCAAATCAAAGAGATTCCCCGGCGTTGACCCCGAGCTTGGCAGCTCTCTTGCCGTATATCCTATTGCCAGAATGTTCTCGGGTGGCCTTACAGTAACCTTCTAATGACAAATCAGTAAAAAATGAAAAAGATATTCAACATAGTGGCAGTTGCCGCAGCTCTCGGTGTCATGACATCGTGCACCGACATCCTTGACACTGCCCCATACGATAAACTTTCCAGTGGAACCATGTGGACCACAGAGGAGAGTGTCGACCAGGGTGTTATTGGAGTATATTATTCGCTCCAGCGTCCGTTCAGCGGTTCGGGCTTTATCGGCGCTTCCAGCATGATAGGCTACTACGGCTACGAGGCCCTCGGCATGACCGGTCAGGGCGAGTACGGCATGCAGAACCTCTTCACCAAGTCGGTGAATCCCAGCAACGGTTTCTTCCTGACTACTTGGCAGTGGATGTACAACGGTGTTCATCGCGCCAACGCCGCTATCGCCGGTATCGAAAACTCACCTATCAATGCCGAGAAGAAGGCTCGTCTGATTGCTGAGTGCAAGGTGCTCCGCGCGTTCTTCTACGACCGCCTCAACATTCTCTTCGGCAACAACGGCTTGGGTGTGCCCCTGTACACCGAGCCTGTCGACCCCGTGGACTGCAACAAAGGCCAAAGCTCCGAAAAGGAGGTGTGGGCACAGGTGATTCAGGACCTTAGCGATGCGATAGCAGAGCCTAATCTTCCCGACAATCAGATTCAGGGCGAGGGACGTGTGAGCAAGGGAGCGGCCTACGCTCTTCGCGGCAAAGCATATCTGATCACCAAGGAGTATGACAAGGCGGCCGCCGACTTCGCCAAGGTGGGTGAGTGTGGCTACCGTCTCTTCCCCGACTACCGTCAGCTCTTCAAGGTCGAGAACGAGCGTTGTCAGGAGATGATTCTTAGTGTGCAGTATATCGAGGATCCCACCGGCTATGGTACGGCTATTCAGAAATACTGTGCAGCATTTACGCAGGGTTCCAAGGACTCGCGCGGATGCTGGGGCGACCTTCAAATAACCCCTGCGCTCGTGAACCTTTACGAGGCATATGACGGCCAGACTGTCAGGGATTTCGCATGGGAAAATTATCTTTCCGGGTGGAAGACGGTCACCGACCTGGAAGCTTCCGAGGGCCACACCAAGTACCGCAAGGTGTTTTTCATACGCGACAAGTATGTCAACGGCATGGAGATTCATCCTACTGTAACCAAGGCTGTCGATACGGAGCTTGACCGTCTGCCGGAGAGCGTGCGCGCTTTCTATCTCCCCGAAGGCAATGAAGCACGCTTGAAAACGGCCTACGCCAACCGTGACCCACGCCTGGCATACAACGTCGTAACTCCCTACGCTGACTATCTCGGCGTAAACAGCAACTCAACCGAGGAAGCGTGGTACACGTTCCGATGGCCCGTTGCAGGCAAGTATTACGCCGACCAGGCAGCGGCCGAACCTAATGCCAATCCCGATCTCCCTGACACCTACTACGCTTCCGGCTTCATGAACGCTCAGGCCGAGTTCAAGTACATCCACCGCAAATTCATAGGTGAGGGCCTGGAATATCTGCGCCGTGAACAGAATCCTGTCGACGAACCTATCATCCGCTATGCCGACGTGCTGCTGATGTGGGCTGAGGCTCTTGTAGAAAAGGGTGACCTGGCGGGAGCTATGGAGAAGGTTCAGGAGGTGCGCAATCGCGCCGGCATACCCACCATGGCCAAGAACTTCACCGACCAAAATACGGCCCGCAATTATGTGCGCGACGAGCGTCGTCGTGAGTTCGTCAACGAAGGCATTAACTTCTTCGACGAGATGCGCTGGCGCACGCTCAAAGAGACAAAGTTCAGCGAAAAGGTGGCCCAGCACGCATGGGGCGGTTCGGAAAGTACCGGCGGCACAGTTTACGACTGGATAGGCGACCAGTGGTATACATGGCCAGTACCAAAGAGTGAGATTGAACTCAATCCCAATCTGACTCCTACCCCGGGATGGGAATATTGATTCGTTTTTTCATGCTGTAGCCGACGTCTGTTCGGGCGTCGACTACGGCTGATGAATACGAAGCACACAAAAGCCAACTCGCCGTCAGCAGCAAGTTGGCTTTTGTTTCTCAATCCGGATATGAGGCAGTGAGCCTCGAAAACCTTAGATTACGGATATTCGGTAAAAAGATGCTTAGTAAGTTCGACTGCATGGACTGAGAAAAAATAATAACCGAATTAAATCACACTGACAATGAAAAGAATAATTAGCGCTTTGGTGATCACAGTATTATCCGTCAGCTCGCTTTTGGCGGAAGAGCCGATTGATTGGTTTAAGAACGCCAAACTCGGCATGTTTATCCACTGGGGACTGTATTCGCAGACTGCAGGCGAGTGGAAAGGTCACCCTACCAAGGGAGGCGAACATTTCATGCTTTATGAACGTATTCCGGTGAAAGAGTATGCCATGATTGCCGAGGATTTCAATCCTACGGGGTTTGATGCTGAAAAGTGGGTAAGGGCAGCCAAGGATGCCGGCATGAACTATATCGTTTACACCACCAAGCATCACGACGGTTTTGCCATGTACGATTCGGAGTGCAGCGACTACAATATCGTAAGACGTACGCCTTTTGCCGCTGACCCACTGAAAGCTCTTGCAAAGGCCTGCCTGAAAGAGGGCATAAAGCTCGGACTTTACTACTCGCTGGGCCGCGACTGGGAGGACCCGGATGTTCCAACCAACTGGCCGGAGAAAGCAGGACGAAGCAACACGTGGGATTATCCTGACGAGGACAGCAAGCAGCTGCCGCGTTACATTGAGCGCAAAGTGAAGCCTCAGTTGAGAGAGTTGCTGACAAATTATGGAGAAATAGCCATCATATGGTTTGACACGCCTGAACTTGTGACGAAAGAACAGAGCCGGGAGTTGCGTGAGCTGATACACAGCCTGCAACCGGGATGTCTGGTCAACAGCCGCATAGGAAACGGTCTGGGCGACTATACAATAATAGAGCAAAGACTGTCTGACAAAATCATGACCGCCCCGTGGGAGGCATGCCTGACAATGGGGAAGAATTGGGGCTACAACAAATATGATACGGTGTACAAGACACCCGATATGCTGATACGCAGCATGACGGATATAGTCAGCAAGGGCGGAAACATGCTGCTCAATGTGGGGCCCGACATGAAAGGGTGTTTTCCTCCACAGTCCGAACCTGTTCTTGAAGCGTTCCACCGCTGGCTGTCGATAAATGGGGAAGCGGTCTACGCAACCCGCGCTTGGCGAACATTCGGCGAAACAATAGCCGAGGACGAAACGGAGGAAGCGAACCGGGAGGCATTTCATGATGCCGAATATGACGGTACTCCCAAAAACATTGTCCAGGACATACGCTACACGAGTCGAGGCGATATTATCTATGCCATAGTGCGCAATGTGATGGCGGAAGATTACACCCTTACGGCGTTCTCTCACGCCACTGACAAGGTAGAGAGCGTCGCCATACTCGACAACGGAGGGACTCCCGGCTGGACCTTGACAGAAACAGGCTTGCAAATCAGCAATGTAGTTCGTGACGCGCAAAAGGATGCACCGATATATGTTCTGAAAATAAAACTCGCGGCACGACCTCAGGCTAAGTAGGTCATGCCGCCTCGGGCTTGATTTTAGGCGGGTGGAAGAAGTGTATGTTTCTTCCACCCGCCTGTTATGTCTGTGTAATCGGGATATTATTTGTGGAATAGTGCTGTTGCTTTTGACATTTTTGTATAATTTTGCATAGCCTTAACATTGTGTCCATGAAATTTGTCAGAGTAATCTCATTTCTCGTAAGAAGATCCGTAATAATTTTCGGCTTGTGCTTACTTGCAGGATTTGACTTGCAGGCAGAGCATTTCAGACATATCACACTGTCGCAGGGACTTAGTCAGCCATCGGTCATGTGTATCGAGCAGGATAGGTTCGGGCGTATGTGGTTCGGCACCCGGGAGGGCGTGAATGTTTATGACGGGATTACTGTACAGTCATATAAGGGTTGGGTAACCGACCCGGTTACAGGAGAAAACGTATGGATTGGAAATGAAGTCACGGCAATGGCAAGTGATTCTGTTGGCAATATGTTCATGCATATCGATGATGATATTATCAAATATGATATTGTCGCCGACCGATTCAGCCGTTTTTCGCACTGCTCTAATGTGAGCGCCATGTCGGGCAGCAATGGCATTATTTGTTTTATAGCGGGAGATTCAATTTTTATCAAGGAGGCAGACAATGACCGGCTGCATTACCAATATTCAGTTCCCTCTCCGGGCTATATCAGGAGTTTTTGCCTCACGCCCGACGACTTTGTGTTCAGCACTACCGCGGGCCTGTATTTTTACGACAGAAAGACCAGAGAAAACACTGTCATGCTCAAAGATGCGAATGTGTTTTCGACATATTATTCGCCAAAAGGAATTTTGTGGATAAGCACTGATAACGACGGCCTGTTCCGGCTGGCGCCAAATGATAAGGAGCCGGTTTGCGTGTCGGTTCCAAAGACCAAAAACGGTACATTGGGTGAAGAGCAGGTGCGTAATGCTATTGAAGATCGTTTCGGTCGTGTATGGTACGGATCATTTTCGGGGTTGTTCTGCTATGACCCGTCAGACGGTAAAACAACCCATATCCAGATTCCGGCAAATCTCGGAGGCCTGAGCCATTCGTCGATATTCGGTCTTTACAAAGACAAGGGAGGCACGATATGGGCCGGAAGTTACTATGGCGGCGTGAATTATTTCACGCCGAGCCATGACAGTTATTTCAATTTCGATTACGGACGTATTGCGCCGACCGAACTGTTTCATTCCGTGGTGATTGATATGGTAAGCGACAGGGACGGAAACTTATGGTTCGGTACCGACGGCGCCGGTGTTTGTTGCGTCGACAGTATGTGGAATGTCGTTACACAGCTGTCGACTTTAAGCGGCGAACGTGCATTGCGGCAAAACAATATCAAGTCGCTGGCCTATGATTCCGAGCATCACAGAGTATATATCGGAACCCATTTGGGAGGACTGTCATATTACGACATCGAGGCGCGGAAAACCGTCAACCTTATAGACAGGATGTCGGCCAACGAATTGCCAGGCAATGTTATTCACCGGTTGCACATCGCCGAGGGGGCACTGTACATATCTTCCAGAATGGGTATCAGTCGTATGGACCTGGCAGACGGAAGCATAAGAAAGATCGACGGCTCGAAGCCGCTCGAATTTGACATAGATGACGACGGCAATCTGTGCTTTATCAAGAACGGCCACCTGAACATACTGAAGGATGCCGGAGCTGAACTGGTGTCAGTCGGTAGTCCGGATGCGCATATAATCGAATGGCCGGTCAGCATACTTTGTACCGGCGAGGGAGTATATGTGGGCACACTCGGCCAAGGCGTATATATGTTTCCCAAAGACGGAAGCGAAGTCTGCCACTTCACGTCTCATAACAGTCCGCTTCCGAGCGATTACTGTTATGCCATTGCCAAAGGAGCCGACGATTGCATCTTTATAGCCACCGACAAGAAAATTGTAAAGTATAATCCCTCGGCGGACACATTTACGGCGATAGACTTCGGTAATTATTTCCCCGGCTCGCATATCATAGCGGAGTGCGCGCTCATGACAAAAGCCGACGGGTCGGTGTTTGTCGGTAGCACCAAAGGCATAACCGTGCTGTTTGACGAGGTTTTCAATGACAGCAATGTGCTTGCGGCTCCCGATAGCCGGGACATGTATTTTGCGCATCTCAATGTCGGCAATCGGGAAATCAGGCCCAACGATGGCTCCGGAATCCTCGACAGAGCGCTGCCTTATGCCGATGAGATAAGGCTTAAGCCCGGGCATAACAGTTTCGGTCTCAGAATAGCGCTCGTTGATTATGTCAACACGTCGGCCTCACAGCAATTTCAATACAAGCTTGACGGCGTCGACGATGACTGGCTTACCGCTCCCGACGGCATGATACATTATACTAATCTTACTCCCGGAGATTACAAGCTGAGGGCTCGTCGTGTTTTTGCCGACGATGTTACCGGCAGTGAGATTAGTCTTAAAGTGGTGGTCGAATCTCCCTGGTACGCTACCCGATGGGCATGTCTGATATATGCCTTAATCGCGATTGCAGTGGTGTATTTCATAGTTCGCAAGGTAAAGGATGTAACGCGGCTCAAATTATATCTCAGGAAGGAGAAGTATGAGCGTCAGCAGATTGAGAAACTGAATCACGAAAAGCTTGTGTTCTTCACTAATGTGAGCCATGAGTTTCAGACACCACTCACGCTTATTCTTAGCCATATAGACCTTATGATGTCTAAAAATACTCGGAATGAACGTCTGACGGAATCACTGACAAAAGTGCGGTCGCATGCCGAGCAGATGAGTCATTTGATTACGCAGTTGCTTGAATTCCGCAAGCTGCAACAGAATCACCAGACTGTAAGGATAGGTCGCCACGATGCAGGTAAATTGCTGGTTACCATTGCCGAGCAGTTTAGGGTCTATGCCGTCGGGAGAAACATAAGGTTTGAGGTCGTCACCTCGGCGGAGCCAGTATTCGGTTATTATGACCCGAGGCTGATTAACCGTGTGCTTGTCAACATCATTTCCAATGCGTTTAAATATACGCCCGACGGAGGTGAGATTGTGTGCAGGGTAAGCCGCAGTAAGCAAGGTTTTATCGAGTATAGGGTTTCAGATACTGGCAAGGGTATTTCGGAGAGCGACATGCCGTTTATTTTTGACCGTTTCTATAACGGTTCTGCCGAGGAGAGTGACCACAAGGCGCTTGATTACAAGAGTACAGGCATTGGCCTGGCGTTTGCCAAGTCGATAGTTGACAAGCATCACGGTTTTATCGGAGCTGAAAGTGTCGAGGGAAAAGGTTCTACGTTTATTGTTGAATTGCCTGACACAAAGGAGCCGTTCAAGGCCGATAGCAATGTGGTTTTTGGCAGCGATGATGATTACTTTGAGACCGACGGCAGGACGGCGACATTAAAAATCCCGGATAATCATGAGATGCCTGATACAGATTGCCTTGAAGAGCACAATGATGACACTGATACCGAAGAGGAGCAGACTGTCATTCTGATAGCTGAGGATAATGCCGAGCTTCGCAACAATCTGGCGGTCTATTTCTCAACATATTACAGAGTGATACAGGCTTGCGACGGAGTTGACGCGCTCGAAAAAGCAAGATTGCATAATCCCGACCTTGTGATTTCTGACGTCATGATGCCTAATATGAGCGGCACGGAGATGTGTCGGACCATGAAGACAGATCTGGCGCTATGCCATATTCCGGTAATACTTCTTACCGCATTGAGTGCGACCGGTTCAAGACTCGAAGGACTCAACGCCAATGCCGACGACTACGTCACCAAGCCCTACGACTCGGCAATATTGCTTGCACGTGTCGACAACCTGCTTAGAAACAGGCGACTGCTTCGGCATCAGTTTGAGAAGCGGCCCGTATCGGAAATAGATATTACTGTCGTCAATCCCATTGACCGCGAACTGCTCAAAAAGACATCGGAGATTATTGACGCACACATAGCCGACACGTCACTTGACATACCGTTGATATGCCGCGAGCTCGGCATATCGAAATCTTTGTTTTACAGTAAGTTTAAATCGCTTACGGGCATGACGCCGAGTGCTTTCATCCTGAATTACAGATTGAAGCATGCCTGTACGTTGCTTACATCGCAGCCCCATTTAAGCGTTACCGAAGTGGCCGATAAGACAGGCTTTTCCACCACGGCATATTTTAGCCGATGCTTTAAGAAGCAATTTGGCGTCTCCCCTCAGAAATATCGTGTTGCTGAGTCGCCGGTCAACGTGCAATGACAGGAGTATAAACAGCCAAGCGGCTGTGTCGCGAATCAGTTACGACACAGCCGCTTGGCTGTTTTTATGTGGGGCGGTGATACCGCGTGGAGGGTGTTTCCCGGGTGGAAGAGGGGTCAGATGATGGCGGAGCGGATTTGGGCGACGATGCGGCTGACGTGGGCGTCGGTGACATGGGGTCCGGCGGGCAGGCACAGGCCGGTGCGGAAGAGGGATTCGCTTACGCCGTTTACGTAGGCGGGGGCGTGGCGGTAGACAGGCTGGCGGTGCATCGGTTTCCAGAGGGGGCGCGATTCGATGCCGGCGTCGTTGAGGTGGAGGCGAAGCGCCTCGACATTGCGGTTGGGTTCAAGGTCGGTGTGGGCCGACTGTGCGGCGTGAGTCACGCCAGCGGCACCGCCGACGGCACCGGTGATGACCTCGCGGTAGGTGCGTTCCTCGCCGCGGATGCGCAGTCCGGGGTCGAGGGTGACGGTGCAGAGCCAGTAGTTGGAGTCGTAGTCGGGCCCGGGGGCTTCGTGGAGGGTGATGCCGTCGATGTCGGCGAGCAGTTCGCGGTAGAGAGCCTGTATGTGGCGGTGGTGGGCGATGTGGTCGTCGAGGACGGTCATCTGGCCGCGGCCTATGCAGGCGCAGATATTGCTCATGCGGTAGTTGTAGCCCACGGCCTCGTGCTGGTAGTAGGGGTAAGATTCGCGGGCCTGCGTGGCATACCACATGATGCGCCGGCGTGTAGCGTCGTCGGGGCAAATGAGCGCTCCGCCGCCCGAGGTGGTTATCATCTTGTTGCCGTTGAAGCTGAGGACACCGAAGCGGCCAAATGTGCCGAGCGCCTGTCCGCGGAAACGTGAGCCGAAGCCCTCGGCGGCGTCTTCGATGACGGGGATGCCGTGGCGGTCGGCGACCTCCATGATGCGGTCGATGCGATACGGCATGCCGTAGAGTGCCACGGGGATGATTGCCTTCGGCTTGCGTCCGGTGCGGGCGATGCGGTCATTGATGGCCTCTTCGAGCAGACCGGGGTCCATGTTCCACGTCAGTGGCTCGGAGTCGACAAACACCGGCGTAGCTCCGAGGTAGGACACGGGGTGCGACGATGCGCAGAACGTGAAGCTCTGCACGATGACCTCGTCGCCCGGCCCGACACCGCAGGCTATCAGCGCAAGATGCACCGCCGCCGTGCCGGAGATGAGCGACGCCACACGTCGGCCGAACGGCTGCATGGAGCTGCTCTCCGACCCCTCCGACCCCTCAGCCCCCTCCGACTTGTCCGAATCGTCCGAATTGTCCGAATTGTCCGAATCGTCCGAGTTGTCCGAGCTGTCCGAATCGTCCGACCAGTCCGCAGCCGCCTGCTCCCTTGAATTGACAAACACTTCGAGCTCATGCTCGAAAGCGTCGCAGTCGGGGCCGAGGGGCACAGCCCAGTCCCCGGCAAGCGCCTCGCGGATGAAGTCGATCTCGCGCCCGCACATCCGCGGCTTACACAGCAATATCCGTTCGTCGGTATTCATCTCGCATCAGAATTTTTTACCGAAAACTATCGAGGAGAAGGTGTTGACCAATATCTTGAAATCAAGCCCCCAGGAGCGGTGCCCAAGATAATAGAGGTCGTATTCGAGACGTCTGAGCATCTTCTCCATCGTGTCGGTGTAGCCGTTGTAGAGCGTGGCATAGGATGTGGCTCCCGGCCTTATCTGATAAAGATAAGTGTAACGATTGTCGTATTCAAGTATCTGGTCGATATAGAACTTGCGCTCGGGACGCGGCCCGATAAAAGCCATGTCGCCCTTGAAGATGTTGTAGAGCTGAGGTATCTCGTCAAGATGGTGGGCGCGCAAGAATCTACCGATTTTGGTGAGTCGCGGGTCATCGTCGCCGCCGCTGTGGCTGAGCTGCGGACCCATTTTCTCGGCGTCGAGTCGCATGGTCCGGAACTTGTAAATGTTGAAAGGACGTCCGAAACGGCCTATGCGTTCCTGTCGGAATATCGCCGGGCCGCCGTCCTCGCGCTTTATGGCCATGGCACAGAAGGCGCTTACCGGAGCGAAGATGACAAGTGCGATTCCGGCAAGAGTCATGTCTACAACGCGCTTAGTGTTGCGTGTAAAGGCCGACATACTGTCGGGGATAAAACGGTTCTTGTCGACAAACTGACTGACATGTGTGTTGACAATTATGTCGTCGTCGTTGGTCTCGGCTCCACGCAACTTCTTAGCCCACTTGCCGTAAGCCTCCATCATGATGCAGTCGTTCATCTCAATCGACACTGCCGTGTCGCTCTGCTCCGTCACGACGTAAGCTTTTTTGATCAGTGCGGTCAGCGTCTTCTCTTCGGTGACAGTACACGGCATCTGCAACTTCTTGGAAAAGCAACGCATGTTGACAAAACCGTTTGATTTTGCAAACAGGCGTAGACCGTAAGCCGAATGACCGAAAGCGCACCAGGCTCCGATGTCAGTATCACGGTAAAGATGTATCCGGCTGCCGTCATTAGCACACTCTTTGGCGATGATGATTTCGTGGTTCATAGTCGTATAAGCAATTTGTTAGGCAGATGAATGTGTGTTTATTGCCAATAGGCAATTGAGATGTAATTATCTACTGTATTTAAGTCACTATTGCACTATTTCAAGTATTTACGAAGCCCCTCGATTGAATACGTCAAGAGATATGCCCATGACTTCAGAAGGGGAATATGCTGATGATTTCTAATTACATTCCAATAGCCTTTGAGCATGTCAAACTTATTAGAAGATCTGGAATTATTAGCTTCCCTGTAAAGTGCAGTGACTTCACATAGGTTATAAGCAGTAAATCCCTTCTTTAGAATATCCAGCCAAAAGCAGAAATCCTCCTGTGGAATCTGCTTAAATCGAACATCACCGATAATCCTCCGCCTTATTATCGAGGTTAGACACGGTATGGAATTAGATTTAAGCAAGTCGTAATATTCGCTTTTTCTACGCGTTCGGATAATTCTTCTACTGCGTTGTCCGCAATAATCCATTTTCTCATAATAGGAATAGACTAAGTCATATTGGTTCAACGACATGAAACGAATTTGTTTCTCAAGTTTATCAGCAAACCATATATCGTCTGCATCCAGAAATGCGATGTATTCGCCTTGTGAGTTTTCAATACCAATATTACGCGGAAGAGAGGGAGATCCCGATGCTTTATCAGTCCGGAAATATTTAATGCGACTGTCTCTGGCTACATAACTCTTTATTATATCAGCAGAATTGTCGGTGGAACAGTCATCAACAATAATCATCTCCCAATCAGAATAAGACTGCGCTAAAACAGACTCAATGGTTTGGGTTATTGTTCCGAATGCATTATAACATGGAACTATGATGGAAATATTAGAGGTTATCACTTAGGAGATATTTATTAATCGAAGACATCTGTTGATCCCAAGTTAATGAGTTTCGAGAGAATACTTCCAGTCTATCAATGGAGTCATTTATTAGATTGGCATTTACTAATAAATGATCAAACAAACTTGATATATCCTGAAGACTATAGGGATTTATGACGAATCCTATTCTCTGATTACTAACTAACTTCCCAAGTTCTGTGCTGCAGGAGAAAATGCCTGGCACTTTAAAGAATAGTGATTCATGGAACTTGTTAGAAATTGCATATTTAACATTATAGTCTTTGTTTGGATAAGCAGCCCAGACTAAATCAGTTCGCTCATATAGTTTTGGAAGTTCTTCCTGAGTGTATTCTCCAGTAAAATGTACATTGGAGATCCCTTGACAATATGATTTCAATCGATTCAGATCTTGACCTCCCCCATGAATCTTAACTATGATATTCGGTTTATTTTTAGTAACATCCACAAGGTTTTTTAAAATATCAAAATAGCGTACTAGTCCAATATATGAGATTGTAAGTTGATTTTTAATGGTGGTTCTGATTTTTTCTTTAATAGGGGTAAAGGTCGGGATGTTTTCTAAAATAAATGTAGATCCTTTGAAGTCAGAATATAAATCCTTATAAAATCGTGAGGCAAAAATTATAGCATCGGTTTTCTTAAGAGCCATTTTTTCAATTGTTCTTATCGTATATAAGACAATTGAATTGCCAGATGTTGGAATATCTAGGTTATCATATATGATTTTTTGTTTGTTTTTCTTCATCATAGCTGTCAACACAAGCATATCCCAATGAGAAGCTATAATGAAATCCCCGTCTGTGATAGTTTTTTTTAAAAACTTATAGTATCCATATAGATTCCATAACTTCAAAAGTAGTCGTCCAGCTGGAGATTTTTTCCAATAAAGCTGTAAATTGTATTTTGGTTTTCTTACTTCTCTATTTTCTCGATTCCAAGAAACGACATTAATGGAAACTCCTGGTAGACCAGTATATAGAGAGTTTGCTATTTTTTCATTTCTTGTATTTACAGGATAGAATGAGTCGATTAAATAAATTTTCATCAAAAAAAAGTTTTATAATTATAAACCACTGCCATATTTGAATGTAATAACCGGAACAATAAAATGAGACAATATATTCCCGTTAAAACAGTACCAAGTAATTGAACCGAACGTCCTCTTAATGAAATTATGATCCAAGGGACTATAAATATTTGAAATTCTCTAAAGCCGTAGAATAATCTGTGAGAAACAATAACAAAATCGTTAAAAATTAGGCTCGCCATAATAGCAAGAAAGAAACCATTACATATTACATTAAACATTGTAAAGGGCATCCTTCCTCTACAGATTCTAATGAATACGTATAGAAATAAAATTCGGGTTAGAATTCCAATAGATAATCCAACTGATGAGCTATATTCTTCTAAACTACTGTAATTTGACAAACGCGCAGTAATTGCATTATCATATCCCCAAGTCACGGATTGAAGATTGAAAAATGACATTTTAAAAATCACAGCAATCACTCCAATTAATATTGATCCAAAAATAAATTTCTGACTTAATTTTCTGTTTAAGATGGGTAATAAGAAGAAAATTACTGAAGTATAGTGTATACTACAAGCAATAGCAGCAAGTAATAAATATAATTTATTCTTTTTTGCTAAATATGCTATCAAAGCGAAGTAACCAACTCCAATTGATAATCCTTGTCTCACCCCATCAAAATCTCTTTCAAAAAAAAGTCCTAAAAAATATATGCTAACTGATACTGAGATTAATGGTGAGAGCTTTGCGAAAGCATAGAACTTACTTCCAATGTTTATTACAGCTGTAAGTGCCCAAAATTGGACATAGGATAATCCTATAATGGTACAGAACTTCATCCAATACCAAAATCCAGGCTCTATTCCTATAATCCAATCATAATGATTTAAAAATTTTATATTGTGATATTTTTCTCCGTATGAACTATAATCACTACCGACGTTTCCCTTAAGAGAAGTAATTAGAATCAGGAGAATACAACATATAATACAAATATATGATTGAATTAACTTTTGGTCTTGTTTCCCATAATAATGAATTTCTGCAATTGATAATGAGAAAAAAAAGAACCAGATAAAGTAATAGATCGTCATCCTCTTTCTGCGAATATTCAGAGTTCGCTAAGAATTCGTTGACAGGCAAGGCCGTCGCCATAGGGATTGACGGCTTTTGACATTGCGTCGTAATGGTCAGAGTCGTCCAAAAGCGAAGAAACTTCGTTGACAATCTTGTTGTAATCCGTGCCTACCAGTTTGACTGTACCGGCAGATAGAGCCTCAGGGCGCTCGGTGGTGTCACGCATTACGAGAACGGGCTTGCCGAGTCCGGGAGCTTCTTCCTGTATGCCGCCGCTGTCGGTGAGCACGATGTTAGATTTCTCCATCAAGTGGACGAACGAGAGATATTCAAGTGGCTCAATGAAGAACATGTTGAACAACCCTGTAAGGTTCTCGCCAAACACCTCGTGAATAGGTTTGCGAACGTTGGGATTGAGGTGCATCGGATAGACGAAATCGACGTCGGGATATTTCTCGGTGAGTGTCTTGATGGCACGGCACATGGATATAAAACCGTCGCCGAAGTTCTCGCGCCGATGCCCGGTGATGAGCACGAGTTTGCGCCCGTTGTCGAGACGTGAAACGTCATACCCCGCTTTGCTCAGTTCTGTACAGAGACGAGTATCAAGAGATTCGTCGTTCTTAATTTTGTTGACCACCATGTAGAGAGCGTCGATGACCGTATTGCCTGTTACGGTTATTTTATCGGATGCAACTCCTTCGGCAAGCAGATTATCGCGGCTGAGTGGTGTTGGAGCAAAGTTGTAGGTAGCGATGCGTCCTGTTATTTGACGGTTCATTTCCTCTGGCCACGGGGAGTAGATGTTGTGGGTGCGGAGACCGGCCTCGACATGGCCGACTGGAATCTGCTGATAGAAAGCAGCAAGAGCGGCAGCAGTCGATGTCGTAGTGTCACCGTGAACGAGGACAACATCGGGCTGAGCCTCCTTTAGAACATCTCGCATACCGGTTAGTACACGGGCAGTCACATCATAGAGGTCTTGGCCCTGTTTCATGATGTTGAGGTCGTAATCCGGCTTGATATCAAACAGTTCAAGAACCTGATCAAGCATCTGACGATGTTGACCTGTGACACAGACGATAGTTTCAAACTTATCGGGATGTTTCTCAAACTCCTTTACGAGCGGAGCCATTTTAATTGCTTCGGGACGTGTCCCGAATACTAGCATAAGTTTCTTCTTCATAGGAAAACTACTCTCGTAATATGGGGATGAATCGAATTAATATCTGGTAATTCTTCAAATTCACCATAGATTCTCCTTAAATAGTTCCCTGCATTCTGGGGAATTGGTAAATTACAGTCCTCGAATTCGGTATATAAAGTCCTTTCAAAATCTTTCAAATATCTTTTTTTTATGAAACCACATCCAGGTATATGTCTATACCAGCCATTACTATTGATTCTACCTAAGAAAGAGAGAATTGGAAATACTCCTTTGTTAATTAACGCAAAAATCAACTTTTCGCAATTAATTCTAATATATGTATTATTTATTCGCGATATAGGATAAACGAACACACTCTGAATGTAAGATGACAATTTACAGATAATTAACGACGACGAAGGCTCTATGCAGAATATATCGACATATATTCCATGATATTTATAATGCTTATCATTTTCATTCGTTTCTTTAAGATCTGAATTTGGGTCTCGTAACTTTGCATAAGGGGCAAGATATTCATTATCTGTAGAGTGATCTTGAAGAATGAATTTTTTTTCTCCTTTCAGAATATTACATAATCTTTGGAAGTCCTTTTTCTCTAATTCAATGTCGCAATCATCATCCCAAGGAATGAAACCTCCATGCCTTACCGCGCCAAGACAGGTCCCTGATGACAGCCAATACTTTATGTCGTTTTCACGACAAATTTTATCGATATACTTTAGCATCTCGAGCATACGCAGTTGCATTTTTCTGAGGTCGGAACCATCTGGATTAAATTTGGCTCGTAATTCTGCCTGAAGTTTTGGATCGATCATGAATGCGCTGTTTATTATTTTTCTGGTTTAAGACGTTTCAATAGTTCTTTCATTTCGCAAAATGCCTGAATTCTTAATATATAGGAAAGAGCAAAATATAAGAATAAAAAGAATATTATGGTGATAATCCAATTAATGGAAACTATAATGCTTTCTATGAGGTGTATCCCAATGAAAAGAGATGTTGAGAGGAGGATTATTGGCAACAGGGATTGTGCTACTTTTCGTAATCCTATTCCTACATATTTGCGGGATAATAATGCATTCACCATGAAGATGTTAAAATGACTTATGGTAATTCCCCACACAAGTGCTTTCATGCTTATAAACGATGTCCCAATCAATAATGCCAACAGAACGCCCCATTTATAAAAGCTCCACCAAAAGAGAGCTTTTGACTGGCCAACTGCCGCGACTGCATAATAGTTGATATTAGTCAAACATGTACAGATACCTCCGACACATAATATCTGAAAGAAAGGCGCTGCTGGCAACCATTTTTCTCCATAAAGGAACGCTATAATTGGCTCTGCGGTCAATATAAGACAAGACAGAAGTGGGAATATTATGAATGCGACTACTCTGAGGTTCATCAGAACAGTATTTACGAGTTTTTCCCGTTGATCTTGAAGCTGAGAATATATGGGGTACATTACCTGAATGATAATCCGTGGCAATGAATCGCTTGTTACGGCATTTAGTTTATCTGCCTGAGTATAAAATCCAAGCTGTCCGGCTGAAAATTGTTTACCGATAATCAATCCCTGTGCATTCTGGCATCCTGTTTGTAACAGATTGGCACAGAGAAGATAACCTCCAAAGCTGAACAGCCTTTTAAAGGATTCACAAGAAAAGACAAGACTTGGATGCCATCGTGTTATGATATAAAATATGATGATCTTAGTGAAGGTTGAAAACAAATTTAGACCTACAAGACTCCATACACCATAGCCAGTGAATGCCATAATTATACCTAATATTGCTCCAAGGCCATAAGAGACAATATTAACGGCTGCCAGACTCTTGAATTGGATATCCTTCTGCAATTTTGCTATTTGAACAGACAAAATGCCGTTAAGGATTATCATAAGTCCAAGCACTTTCAGAATATTGGATAGCTGGTCCATCTTATAAAAAGTAGCAATCCAAGGCGAGATAAGAAATATTATGCCATAGAAAAGAATGGAGACACCGACATTCCAATAAAAAATTGTAGAAAAATCAGTTTGGTCGGATTCTTTCCTCTGAATGAGTGCGGACGCAAAGCCACCATCAACGAGCGTCATGCTTACCGCTATGAATATTGTGAGCATTCCAATCGCTCCAAAGTCAGAAGGCGTAAGCAAACGTGCGAGAACAAGATTAACGACAAATTGTAAGATCATCGATCCTACACGGTCAATAGCCGCCCAAATAGCTCCAGATACGGCTTTATGTCCTAATGACTCGCTCAATTATTATATTTGTATTAATAGAATCAGATTGGGGATTTTATGGAGTATCTCTGCGTTGACTATGTGTCTCTTCTAAGGGGCTGTCAATCGCCAAGTCGCGCGATTATCTTATTCGCAAAGAGAACATCGTGCAATCCTAATCCGATATTGTAGGAGAGGATTCTTTCATCATCGGATGTGCGTCCTGGATTCTTTCCAGATAACACATCAGACAATTCGGCAAATTGACGGAATTCGTTGAAGTATTTGAATCCCTTAACATGTCCTTCGTCATCAGCGAAAACTTTGTCGAAAACTAAATCACAGTTTTGAAATCCTCGTGTATGAACCGGTACAACCAGAACTCCTTTTTTAAATAAAGAAAGGTCGTCCACTAATACTCCATCTGCATCGGTGATACATGACACGACAACATCTGCTCCTGACACCAATTCTTCCATGGTATCTGCAATTGCCCATTCTACATTGGTGTACATGGAATAACGATCAATAGTGCGCTCAGCGTGATCCTTGTATTTCTTTAAACGTATTGTGATTGGTCTATCTTCGTTCGTTGCAAGAAAACAATCAAGAGTAGAGTGCCCCATTGCTCCAAGACCAATGAATGAATAAATTTTGGTCGTGATATTTCTTAGGGTATTGATTGCAAGAGCCGCAACTGCTCCGGTTCGCATAGCGGTTATCCAGTCAGTGTCAATAAGGGTAGTCATTTCCCCCGTCAGGGTATCGAATATCATCATCTTGCTTTTAAGTGCAGGATGCGTTCCCTTTATTCGTGAAACGACCTTGCACCCGAAAGTATGATACTCAGTGGGGAGTATGCACGGCATTGTGTTGATGAAATCGGAACCTTGCGGATGAAGTGAGATTTTGGGCGGTAATTGTGCCCGGTCTTTCATCAGGAACGATTCTTTTACCCAATTCACACACTCGTATGGGGTAATACTCAGCTCTGAGATATTACTGTCGGTGATTATTCGCATTTATCAGATTGATTTTAGAATGGCTATAAGTTTATCATTGTCATTCTTTGAACGGACGGCCAAACGAATCAGATTCTTGTCCTCCATTCTTTTCTTACGTCCGCAGTTGCTTACCAGCACGTCGTGGTCGAGCAATATTCTGGTAAGTTCTTTGGAGGAGAATCTATCGGTTATCTCGCAAAGAAAGTAATTGGCCTGCGACGGCATCACATGAAGATATGGAACATCCTTTAAGAGCTGATAGAACCTATTTCTCTCATCAATAAATTTGTAACAGGCTTTTCGATAGTCGTCTTCATACTTGCCGAAAATCTGCATGTAAAACTCTCCGAAAGAATTGATGTTCCAGATGGAAATATCCTTTTTCATCCATGCAATGGTGTTTTTGTCGGATGTTGCGAATACACCGAGTCTCAGTCCCGGAACTCCATAACTTTTGGAGATTGACTTCATGACCGACAGATTGGGATATGCTTCAAGAATCTCGTTTTTAAGCAAAGAGTTGCTCTCAAATCCGTCGGTGAAATCTACAAATGACTCGTCAACCACCAGGGCTATCTTACGCTCTTTACACCAGCCAGCAAGTCTTATGACATTGTCAATGGTGATAAAATTGCCTGACGGATTATCCGGATTGATAAGCAGCATCTGATCAAGATTCTTGTCGGCATAAAACTGCATGAGATCGTCAGCATCATAACGGAAATCCGCTTTCTCCGGGATAAATGGAATAATCTCGGCTTTTGGAAATCTGTTGGGATATTCGTCAAATGTAGGAAATATGACTCCTATTCGTCCACACATGTGTGACTCTGCAAATGACTTAATGAGCTCGGCGGCTCCATTGCCCACAACCACAAAATCCTGATGTATTCCAAAATACTTTGCAGCGAGAAGTGAATTCACCAACTGGCCTGACGGATAGTTTGTGAGGAGTATTTCGAAGTTTGCCTTAATCTCGTCTATCATTCGTTTTGGCGGGAAGAATGGATTTACTAAGTAGCAGTAGTCAAGGAGCGAAGGGAATCTCCAATAGCCTCCATATCTTTTGTGATATTCGCCATATTTTATCTCATGTTCTGAGAATATGGCGGATGCTATGTCCAAATCCTGGATATCATCTATTTCATACCATTTTCGACCATCGACAGGCAATGCTTTGAGAGTCGAATTGTGGACCATCGTTATGACGCGGAGCACCTGCTCATAATACTCATTGTTGCCCATTACTTTTGAATAGGCGTCAAGGAACGGGACGTATTCTTTCTGCGAAAACTCTTTCGAGAATTTATAGATGTTGACCGTCTTGTAGTAATCATTTACATTCTCATATCTGAAAGCCGCTTTGGGGACAAAGTTTACAATGTCCCTGTCCTGATTGATTCGCACCATCGTGCCGTCCATCCAAGACTCATATTTAGCGACCAACGCAAGATTCGGGTCCGGATGCTGGAGAAGGATGTCGAGCAATGAGTCCTCAAAAATCAAATCGGATTCCAATAGAATTGTATCATCCTTACATAGCCATTCTTTAGCCAAAGCCAATGAATAGATATTATTGGTCTTATCGTAGATTGGATTTTCGACGTATTCAATCTTCATTATATCGTCATAGCGGTTGCCTAAATATTCCTTGAGCTCTTTGCCTTTGTAGCCTATGACAAGTACAAGACGATCAAGATTCAACCGTGAAAGTTGCTGAATGACGCGATCTATAAGTGTGACGCCATTGACTTCTACCATACATTTTGTATGGCCTTTGGTCAAATTGCCAAGACGTCTGCCCATTCCGGCAGCCAGAATTATCGCTTGCATGTGTTATAGTTTAATGATTATATGTAATTGATCAGTCGGGGATGGGGGTGAGGTAGACTTCCTCGATGTCGGCGACGGTCCAGGTGGCGAAGTCGCTGCCGGAGAGGGCGAGAGTATAGGTGCGGGTGCCGTTGTGATTGCTCACGCTGCGGATGATGCCTACCTGACTGTCAAGCATCCCTTTACCGCTTATGCGGGCCTTGCTGTCGAGGCTGAGCGGGGTGTCGAGGCTCACCAGTTGCATGCTTATGTCGGAGGTGAATGAGCCTACCTGTCGCTGAAACTCTTTCATCTGCGGGGTGGGAATCACGCAATAAGGGCTTTCGGGGGTGTTGGTCTGGCGGTAGCACCATGCGAGGTGACCGATCTGACGGAAGAGGTGGGCCACACGGTCTTTGCGGAGGCGGAAAAATAGTATGCCGGGCAGATAGGGCTTCTCTTCCGTGATTTTCTTTCCCTGCTTGTCGAGGGTTACAACGGCGCGGGTTGGATAATAGAAGCTGATGTTGTCGAAGAGGTGGCCGGGCGCGTCGCTCACGGCACGCTTTATGTCGTCGAGCGTGGTGGTGCGGCGCATACGCATGACAAACCAGCGGGGCGCCCCGTCGTGGATCGTGTCGGCCACCCGCCGCATGATGTCGAGCCTGGCTGCATCGGTGAGCGGCGCGGGGATGATGTGGCGGAGAGGGGCGTATTCGGCGGGGATGTCGCTTATTGTGGCGCGGATTTCCGACGATGTGACGCCTGCCTTGCGGGCGGCTGTGATCCACAGCGCAGTGACTCTGTCGCGCGAAAACTCTCCTGCGAAGTCGAAGCCGAGCATCGGCAGCGTGGCGCTCATGTCGCGCAGGAGGTCGAGCGCAATTCTACCGTCGCGTTTCTTGCCCTGCCCTAACCCGAACACATATTTTTTGCGTCGCGACGACTGCATGCGGTCGATGATGTCGTTGAGCTGAGGGATGTCGGGCATCGGCGTGCCGAATTTGAGGCTGATGACGTCATCTATGTCGGCCCGCACGTCATACAGGAGGTAGAGAAAGACATTGACCGTGTCGTAATAACCGGCAGCGGGGCCGACATTGAGCAGACGCGGTATGAGCGCAAGGTTGGCTTCCGCGCGGTCGGCGTCGCGGGCCGTCATGCCCGAGGCTATTTCCAGGGCGGGCTTGAAAAGCTCGTTGCTGTCGGCGTCACCGCTCCATTCATTATATATGCTGTGGACTGCGCTGAGATACTTCTTGCGCGTGGCGGCCGCGAGGCCCGACAGAGCCATTTCGGCAACCCAGGCTTTCAGGCCGTTTTCCGACACGACATCGGTGTCGTGAGTCTGCGCCCGCGCGTCAAGAAACGAAGTCAGGGCGCTATGAAGCGATTTGTCGGATGAGCCGGCAACCCTATTTTCGACAAAAGCCAAAAATGAGACCATGTAAATCTCAGCGTATCAGACGGTTTACGGCGCGGGTATCAGAAAAATGCAAAAATCGTCGGACATACTCTCTCTTCCCCCGATTGTGCAACTAAGGCAACGGAGGTTTCGACAAGAGGTGTGTGGCAGTCAAGCTGATAAGTAGTTATGATTGTCATCACGCCGTATACTTATCTCCCAGCGGGAGACACTTTTCCGCGGCAAAGATACAAATTCTTTTCTATATCCCCAAAATCTTACGCCATATAGCGTATATTCTTTGATAGCCGGGAGCAAAAATGTGTGGCGCGGTCAGTGGTCGTCGAGGTGTAACAGAGTCATAAAGGTGCGGATAGTGTCGGGGTTGCCGGTGTATTTGCCGTGATCCTCGCTCAGCTTGCAGGTGGAGCAATAGAATGGCCACGACTCGGTGATTTTTACCGACGTGAGCTTTATGACGATGTTCATAGGCTCTATACCGTCGAAATCATTGGTGAAGTGTGTGCCGATACCAAACGACGGCTTGCAACGGCCCTCGGCATAACGCTGTATCTCTATCGCTGTGTCGGTGTTGAGCGCGTTGCTGAACACAATCTGCTTCGTGGCCGGGTCGATGTTAAGGCTGCGGTATTTGGCCGTTATCAGGTCGAGCTGCTCGCGGTTGTCGCCGCTGTCTACACGCAGCCCCTTGAACATGTTGGCGAAATCCTCCGAGAAGTTGAGGCTGAAAATGCGCCAGCCGTAAGTGTCGTAAAGGAATGTGCCGAGGGCGCCGCGATAGGTGTTGCTCCACGCCCGCATGGCAATATGATTGGCCATCTGGGGGCCGTACATACCGGCTATGGCACACATAAACTCGTGGGCCATGGTGCCTATGGGAGTGAGGTCGTATTTCATGGCGAGCCACACGTTGCTTGTGCCCGACAGGCGCCCCGGGTGGTTGTCGCCCGAACGGTCACAGTCGACCATAGCTTTGACCGCCACTTCCTGAGCCTTGAACGACGCGCGCCGGCGTGTGCCGAAGTCGCTGAACGTGCATCCCGCTTCGAGCAGCCTACGCGCCTTGGCGTAGCTCTTGGTGTAATAGTCGTCGTAGTCGAGGCGGGCATCCTCGCCGGTCATCATGTAGTAAAGCTCCGACACTATGGCGAGCACCTTGACTTCGAGCAGGATAGTGCTGCTCCAGCTCCCCTCGAAAGAGATTGACAGATGCCCGTCGGCGTCCTGCGACGCTCTGACCCACTCGCGCTTGTAGCGAAAGCCGCGCAGATAGCCGTAGAACCAGTCGGGGATGTAGGCGCAGCGGCGGCGCATGAAGTCGACCTCCTCGTCTGTTATCACCACATTTTCAAGCATCGCTATCTGCTCCATGAGCCTGTCGGCGAAGCCGGGAGGATAAGCGGTGTTGTTGCGGTCGGTGAACTCGTAGCACACCCGGGTGCGCGGATAGTTCTCAATCACGGCGCAGCACATGGTGAACTTATACAGGTCGTCGTCGGTAAAATGGGTGATTATCTGTCGCATGACGTAAGATTGTTGGTCGAGATGATATGGTCGAGAGTGACGCCGCGGTCGAGCGATGGAGAATACTGCGCGAGCACTTCAAACTTCGAGGCTCCGAAGATGCCGATGCCGTCGCGCAGCGTATCGGCGACGCACACGTCGCCGGCCAGACCGCATATATCTATCTTTTCAATGCCCAGTCGCTCCACAATGTTCATTATGCAGGCGCGCGCGTCGGCGTTTTTGAATATCGAGTACTCTTCGACGTCGCGCTCGCGTCCCTTGTGGAGCACCGTCACTCCCCCTGCGGTGCGATAGAGCGGGTCGACAAGCGCTGGCCATATCGCGGCGCCCTCGGTGTCGGCAACGCAGTGGCGCGGCCACCGGCCGCCATATTCATCAAATGAACAGTGATTGTAGGGATGACAGTCGGCCGTGACAACCTTAACGGCATATTTTCCGTCGGCCGCCGCTATGTAGCCGGCGAGGAGGTCCATGGCTTCACGCGCTCCCGGCACCGGAAGCACTCCTGTAATAAAGTCAATCTGTGGGTCCACCACAAGCAGCATGCGCTTTGAATCGGAGGTAATATCCATGATTAACCGGTATATGGTATGACAACGGCGCCGGATAGCGGCCGCTTCCGGTCAGGAAGCGGCCTGCGGTCCGTCGCCGTGATGATTTGTAAGGTGAGTATGCGCTCCTCTCGGTCAGAGGATAGCGTCGATATGCTTTGCTATATCCTCGAAGATGCTGTCGGGGTGACCTTTGCCCTCGATGCGGCGGTAGCTGCCGCGGGCGTCGTAGTAGTCGCGCAGGGGCGAGGTCTGGTTGTGGTACACGTCGAGGCGCTTGCGGATAGTCTCGATGTTGTCGTCGCTGCGGCCCGATTCCTGACCGCGTTTGAGCAGTCGCTGGGTGAGCTCATCGTCGTCGGTTTCGAGACCTACCACTACGTCAACCTTGCGGCCGCGCTCGGAGAGCATGCGTTCGAGAGCCTCGGCCTGAGGCACCGTGCGGGGAAATCCGTCGAAAATCACGCCTGCGGCTTCGGGAGCCACCTCGTTGTCGAGCACGTCGGCCAGAATCTTGACCATAAGCTCATCGGGAATGAGCTGGCCTTTCGATATATAGCCGTCGGCGATAGCTCCGAGCTCGGTGCCGCGCTTGATGTGTGAACGGAGCACGTCGCCCGTCGATATGTGGTGGAAGCCGTAGCGATTGATGATACGTTCGCTCTGGGTGCCCTTTCCGCTGCCGGGGGCACCGAATATAACTACGTTACGCATTGTTTTGTTGGGGGTTGTCGACTGTTCGGCCTGCTCGCCTATCACCCATATGTCGGGCAGATTGCGCGCCAGTCCGTCAAGGTCGAGGCCGTAGCCTATAATAAATTTAGTGGGGATGTTGAAGCCTACATAGTCGGGGCTAATCTGTGTCTGCAACGAATCGGGCTTGAAGAGGAGGGTGGCTATGGAGAGCGTGTGCGGGTGACGGGCGCGGAGGTCATCGAGCAGCCCGGCCATGGTGTGGCCGGTGTCGATTATATCCTCGACAATTATCACATCGCGGCCGGCAATATCCTCGCTGAGACCGTGGATCTGCTTCACCTTGCCCGTCGACGACATGCCATCGTAGCTTTTAAGGCGGATAAAGGTGATTTCAGCGTCGATAGTCAGTTCACGAAAAATGTCGGCGGCAAACAAAAACGCGCCGTTGAGCACACATACAAGCAGAGGGCAACGGCCCTCGAAACGGCCGCTTATCTCGGCAGCTATCTCCTTGACACGTGCATTGATTTCCTTCCTGCTGATGAAAGGAACAAAGGTCAGTCCGTTGTATGTAACGGTAGGGGCGGCGGCCGTGGTCGGGCAGCCGGTCACTTCGTCTTGATTCATGTTTTATTATTACAGATGCGCAAAATTACGTAAAATCTCCCGAGAGGCGAAAAAGAATTTGTAATTTTGTAGCTCATTTTGTCTATTTCGCCCAACTATTCTCTCCTTCTTTATTTACCAGCCGCTACAATGAAGATATTCACCAACGACGACATCCGCACCATCGACCGCATCACCATCGAACGCGGCACACCGGCCATCGAACTCATTGCGAGGGCAGCCGACGCCGTGGCCGACGAAATAGTGGCCCGCGTGCCATCGTCGCGTCGCACTGTAATATTTGCCGGTCCCGGCAACAACGGTGCCGACGCCCTCGCCACGGCGGGACGCCTCGCAGCACAAGGATTTCTGATCGACGTATATCTCTTCAACATCGGCGGCGACAAGCTCACCCCGGAGTGCCGTATATGCCGCGACGGGCTTGCCGGCCAGGCCGGGGTGCGCCTTACAGAAGTGACAGGCACTTTCACGCTACCCGAGCTCGACAGCTCGTATCTCGTGGTCGACGGACTTTTCGGCACGGGGCTCAGCTCGGGACTTACCGGCGGGTTCATGAACCTCGTGCAGTATATCAACGAGAGCGGCGCCTATGTGGTGTCGATAGATGTGCCGTCGGGAATGTTCAGCGACTGGAACCGCCAGTCAATCAACCGCAACATCATCCATGCCGACCTCACCCTCGCCCTCCAGTTTCCGCGTCTGGCGTTTCTCATGAAGCAGAACGCCGAGCTGATAGGCGAGTGGAAAGTCATTGACATAGGCCTCGACGCCGAAGCGATACGCCACACCTCCACCAACTTCCAGCTCATCGAGGCCAAAAATCTGCGCAACGTGTTGAAACAGCGTCCGGAATTCTGCAACAAATCCGACTTCGGCCACACTCTCATAGTGGCCGGCAGCTACGGCATGATGGGTGCGGCGCAGTTTGCCGCACGCGGCGCTCTGCGCTCGGGAGTAGGCAAAATCACGGTGCGCTCCGCGTCGTGGGGCTTCGAGGTGATGCAGACCTCCGTGCCCGAAGCACTCTTCTCGGCCGACCCCAACGAGAACTTCGTCACCGCCATACCCCCGGCGCGCGGCTACAACTCCGTAGCCATAGGCCCCGGCATAGGCACCGCCGAGCCCACCCTTGCCGCCCTCGAAAAGTTTCTCATATCGGCCACCGACCCGATTGTGCTCGACGCCGACGCCCTCAACTGCATAGCGCGCCGCCGGCCGCTGCTCGACCGCATCCCCGACCGCTCCGTAATCACGCCCCACACCGGAGAGTTTGACCGCCTGTTTGGCAAGCACTCCACCGACGAGGAGCGACTTATCCGAGCCATCAAGGCCGCCGAGGAGTACAACATCGTCATCATTCTCAAAGGACGTTACACCGCCCAGATACGCCCCGACGGCAAAGTATACTTCAACGCCACGGCCACGCCGGCCCTCGCCACTCCCGGCAGCGGCGACGTGCTCACCGGCATCATCGCCTCGTTCATGGCACAGGGCTACAAGCCGGAAATTGCCAGCCTCGTGGCTGTGGCCGTCCACGGCCTTGCCGGCGAGATTGCAGCGGAGACCCACGGTGTCTACGGCACCACAGCCTCCGACGTAGCTCTTGCCGTAGGCCCCGCCATAAGCCGCATCCTCGGCGAATAATCCTCAGTCTCATCCACCTCTCAACAATCGCAATGAACATAAAGACCACCACCGCAATACTGGCTCTCGGGCTGCTGGGTGCGCAAGGCGTCGCAGCACAGTCGACACAGAAGTTCACGGCCACGAAAGCCAACGAGTTCGGGCTCACCTACTCTCTCCCCGTAACGATGCTCGACGTTTCAATCGAAGCCGAACGCATCGACCGCACCCCGGGCGAGTTCTACAACTATTCACGCAAATATCTCGGCCTTGACCCGGTAATGGTCTCGTCGACCGATTGGAGCCTCAAAAGCGTCACCGTCAACCCGCGCGGCGAAGCCGTGAGCGACGACGACTCACGCTACCTCATCAAATTCAAGAGTGGCACATCGCCCTTTATCATGCTCACCCCCGAGGGATTGCCGTTGAGCATCAACTTCGAGGCCGACTTCACCCCGGAGACAGCGCCCTACTCCGTGCCGGAGGCCGTAGAGCCTGAGCTGTCGATTCTGAAAAGCCCTGAGGCGCGCCAGGCCATGACCGAGGATATGCTCAAAGCACAGTCGACGGCCAAACGCGCCGAGCTCGCAGCCGCACGCATCTTCGAGATACGCCAGAGCCGAAGCGACATCATCTCCGGCCAGGCCGACAACATGCCGGCCGACGGCAACGCAATGCAGCTCGTGCTCGACAACCTCGCCAAGCAGGAGGCAGCGCTCACCGCCATGTTTACCGGCACCGAAATACACTCTACCGTGGTTAAGACCATACCGGTGCGCCCCGACGGCGACAGCGAGGAGTCTACCCGGACGATGACAGTGGCTCGCCTGTCGGCTGTCGACGGAATCACCGACGTCTCCGACCTCTCCGGCGAGCCGATAACCCTAACCATCAACGTGATTGAGCGCGGCGAGATGCCGGTCAACGAAAAGGGCGAGACGCTCCGATTCCCCAAAAACGGTGTCGCCTACCGCATACCGGGCCGCGCGCAGATAATAGCGTCGTACCGTGGCAGCGAGCTCTTCAACGCCGAGATGGAGATAGCTCAGTTAGGCATCGTCTATGGTCTCGACCCCACAATATTCACTGACCGCAAAGCGCCCGCGTCGCTGCTGTTCTACCCCTCCACAGGAGGCATACGCGAGCTCTCGACCGCTAAGTGACAGAAGGCAACCCACAATAAACGGAGCCCCCGGCCTGCCGTCGGACTTTTGCCGACAGCTTCGGGAGCTCCGTTTGTCGCAGACACGCTTCCACCCTCAGAAGTCAAACCTTTCAAGGGTCAGAGTGCCCAGCGATTCAATCTCGGGCACAAGACGCTTGAAATGAGCCGACGCCATGTGTGCGGCAAGAGACTCTTCGTCTTTCCAGGTCTCGACAATCATCAGACGGTCAGTGGAAGTCTGCGAGGCATAGAGGTCATATTCTATGCATCCTTCATCGTGGAGCGACAACTCCACAAGCTCGGTAGCGGCAGCAATGATTGCGCTTCGGCGCTCTTCATCCTCCGCAATTATTGAGCAGTTAAGTCGTATCATATCGGTATATTTTGGTTATAAGGAATCAGGTGTACGCTGATAAAACAATCGGCGAGGTACAAAGGTAAGCAAAAGTTTAATAAATTGGCCAATCAATGGAAAAGGAACGCGTCGTAACCTACACTTCAAAAGACAAACGCGGCGGAGGAGGAGCGGTGAAAGTCGACATGACCACAGGCTCGCTGCTGCGGAAGATTATTGTGTTTGTTATCCCTATTATCGCAGGCGGCATGCTGCAACAGTCGTTCAACACCGTCGACGTGATTGTCGTGGGCCGTTTCTGCGGACCGGCAGCCCTTGCGGCAGTGGGAAGCAACGGCATGATAATAACCCTGGTCATAAATCTGTTTCTGGGTATCTCCATAGGCGCCAACGTAGTAATATCGCACTATATCGGACGCCGCGACGACGAGGGTATACGTCGTTCGGTGGCCACCGTCGGACTGCTCACTGTTATCTCAGGAGTGCTGCTCACCATAGTGGGCGTATCGGCGGCCCGCCCGCTCCTTGAAATGGCTGCCACGCCCGACGACGTGCTGCCGCTCGCCACCACCTACCTGCGCATCTTCTTTCTCGGGATGCCGTTTATCATGACGTTCAACTTCCTGGCGGCCATTCTCCGCTCGCTTGGTGACACCCGCACCCCGTTTTACGCGCTCATCGTCGGCGGACTTGCCAACATAGTGCTCAATCTCGTGCTGGTGCTGGTGTTTGACATGAACGTGGCCGGTGTGGCGATAGCCACCGTTGTGAGCAACGTCATAAGCTCGGGCATAGTGCTGCGTCTGCTGCTGCATGAGGCCGACCCGTATCGTCTCGACCTGCGGCAAATACGCTTCTACCGCTCCCAGCTCGGCAAGATGCTTCGCATAGGTCTGCCAGCCGGCTTGCAGGGCGTCGTATTCTCGCTCGGCAACTTCTTTATCCTCGGCAACCTTAACCAGTTCGGCGCCATAGCGTCGGCCGGCTCGGCGGCAGCCCTCAACTTCGAGTATTACTGCTATTTCGTCATCAACTCTTTTGTGCAGGCGGCAGTCTCGTTTATAAGTGCTAACTACGCAGCCGGCAACATCGACCGTTGCCGCAGCATTTTCAGGATATGCATGGCGGGTGCCGTGATAGGCTGCGGCTCCCTCAATCTGTTACTCTATCTGTTCAGGGTGCCGGTTGTATCGCTCTTCACCGACGTTCCGGAGGTAGCCCACTACGCTTATCTGCGCATGGAGTATGTGCTGCTGCTCCAATTCATGGCAGCGAGCTACGAAATATCGGGCGGCTGTATGCGCGGCCTCGGCTATTCCCTCACCCCGGCTATCCTCACCGTCTTCGGCACCTGCCTGCTGCGTATAGTGTGGGTCCACACGGTCAGCGTCGACGCCACCGATTTCCCGCTGCTGATGATTGTCTATCCCGTGACCTGGGCCGTGACCGGGCTGTCGGTGCTGACAGCCTACTATATCGTCACACGCAAGCTCTACCGGCGACCGATACGTTAAGCGGGGTGGCACGCGCAAACCTTAGGTGTGCTATGATTGTTGACAGGTCATACAATACTATTATTGTGATGAACCCGTCCATTCATCCTTTTGAAACGCACACTCATCAATGCCACGCGCCATATTTCTCCTTATCCTCCTGTTTCTGTCAGCCCGGACTATCGCGGCCGACGACGCTGACAGCGGCGTCCCCGTCGCTGCGTCGGGAATTGTCGCCGCATCGACACCTGACTCGGCTGCCGTTCCGCCGCTGCCACCTATCAGCCTCGACAGGCCGCTATATCCCGACGGCCCTCTCAACGGACGCCGCCGCACCCTCTACGACTACCCCTATTCACGCACGCGCTCAATGCCCGACTGGCATCAGCTCGCCGTCAACACCGCCATACTCATAGGCGGAGGCATCACCACTATGGTGATACTCGAAAGCCTGCCCGACGGCTCTACGGCATGGAGCCGTGCCGAGCGACGTCAGGTGCCGCTGTTCAAGCGGTGGGTCAACCACGTCAAGGCGGGACCGGTATGGGACCACGACAAGTTCATCTTCAACTATGTGCTGCACCCTTACGGCGGAGCGGCCTACTATATGAGCGCACGAAGCTGCGGCTTCAACATGTGGGGCTCGTTTCTTTACAGCTTCGCTATCTCCACGCTGTTCTGGGAGTACGGCTTCGAAGCGTTCAATGAAATCCCCTCGGTGCAGGACCTTGTCATCACACCGGTGGTGGGCACGGTAGTGGGTGAATGTTTCTACCGCGCAAAGCGTTCGATTGTAAGCCGCCGCTACGAGCTGCTCGGCTCGCCGGTACTCGGCTATATCGCCGCCTTTTTCCTCGACCCGGTCAACGAAGTGGTCAGCTATTTCCGCAAGGACCAATATCATATATGGCGCAACAGCCGACGACCCGCCGACGAACCCAAGCTCACAAGCAGTATATGGGTCAACCCGGGCGGCATGAATCCGGGAGGAGGCCTGAGCCTCAAACTCACCTTCTGACCCGGCGCCGGCCCAAGCACACACATTTTATCTTCTCTTTAATCAAAACACACGCCTACAATGACTTTCCTCTCATTTAGAAATGCACTCATTTCATGCCTGCTGGGCTGCCTCACGACACAGGCACAGAACAATGTCGTGAAAATCGCCTACGGCGACTTCGACCACTGGACCACACGCAACATAAAAGAATCGGTAGTAATCGGAGGAAAACAGCACACTCTATACTCCGTAGGCCCCGACAAGACGGTCGATGGCAACAAGCCCTATCATCCCGCGGGGGTACCCTGGTCCACGAGCAATGTCTACGCCAAGGTGTCGGGGGTGACAAAGGGGAGCAACGCCGTATATCCGTTCAACCGCACGCCAACCAACCGCTGCGCCAAGCTGTGCACCCAGTTTGAGCGCGTCAAGGTGCTGGGGCTAATCAATATGGACGTAATGGTCGCCGGCTCGATGTTTCTCGGCCGAATGATAGAGCCGATAACAAGCACGAGCAACCCTTACAGGAAGATGGAGATGGGCATACCCTTTACCAAACGCCCCGACGCACTAGTGCTCGACTACATGGTAGATATGCCGGCAGGAGCCGATTCAAGAGTACGCGCCACCGGCTTCGGAGGCAAAAAGACGCTCCCCGGGCGCGATTCGGCCGTGGCGTTCATAATCCTGCAACGCCGGTGGGAGGAGCCCGACGGGAGCCTTCATGCGGCGCGCGTGGCCACGGGGGGCGAATTGTTTCGCAACGGCACGCACTGGGTCAACGGCCACAAGATTCCGCTCACCTACGGCGACACTTCGGCCAAATACAAGTGGCTGCCTCTCCGCAGCGACAAGAAGAATGCCTACTGGGCCTACAACTCCAAAGGCGACCTCGTGCCGGTAATCGAGGAGAAGTACGATTCACCCGACGCCACCCCAACCCACCTTATCGTGATGCTGAGTGCCGGCAACGGCGAGCCTTACGTCGGCACGCCCGGCCTCACATTTTATGTCGACAATGTGGCGCTCGCCTACTGACAGAACAGCAGAACCAGTATCTGAGCTATGAGCACGCGCACAAACATGCCGAGAGGATAGACCGTGGCATAGGCCACAGCGGCATTATCACCCGGCAGGGTGTCGTTGGCATAATTGAGGGCCATGGGGTTTGCCATGGCGCCGCACGCCATACCGCACGATGTGCCGAAGTCGAGACGGTTGCGCCTCATGCTCCACAATATCATTACTATCACCGGCACAATGGTGATGATGAATCCCAGCGCTATCCATTTGAGCCCGTCGGCCCTCATTATGGTGTCGAAAAAGCCGGAGCCGGCGTCGAGGCCGAGACAGGCGAGATATAGGCTCAGGCCTATGCCGCGTAGCATCAGGTTGGCCGAGCGTGTGGTATAGGTCACGAGATGCAGGCGCGGACCGAAGCGGCCGAGCAGGATACCCACAATCATCGGGCCGCCGGCAAGGCCGAGCTTCACCGGCATCGAGATACCGGGTATCATGATAGGTATCGAGCCGAGTACCAGACCTGCCACCATGCCTATGAAGATAGCGGCGAGATTTGGGTCGCGCAACGTGGCGGGGGTGTCGCCGAGGCGCTTTGCCACCGCGTCGATAGCTTTCTGCTCGCCTACAATGGTGAGTGTGTCGCCGAGTTGGAGGATAAGGCCGGGAGTGGCGAGCAGCCTCACGCCCGCGCGTGTCACGCGCGAAATATTAATGTCGTAGCTGTTGCGCAGCCTAAGCTGGCCAAGCCGCTTGCCGTTGATTTCGGGGAGGCTCACCACCACCTCGCGGCTCACGACGTCGGAGTCGAGAGCATTCCAGTCAATGTCGCTGCTATTGTAGTCGGTGTCTTCCTGATGCCCGAATATGATGCGTAGCTCGGGGAGCTCGTCGTCGGTAGTCACCACGAGCAGGCGGTCGCCCATGCAGAGCGTGGTGTCACCGGCAGGAATCGACACGTTGCCGTTGCGCCACAGGCGGCTTATCACAAAGCGCCCTTTGGCGGTCATGGCCACATCGCGTATCGTCAGGCCGTCGACACCCGGATTGTCGACATTGAAAGCCGCCACAAACGTATGGTCGGCGTCATCCTGGCCGTTGCCGTTCTTTATGTCAGACGCCTTGACGGCAATCTTGCGCACAAGCACCATTGCGATAATCACGCCCACCACGCCGAGCGGATAAGTCACTGCGCAACCGAGCGCGGCGCCCTGGGCGCTGAGGCCGAGCTGCTCGAGTGCCTGCTGTGCGGCACCGAGGGCGGGAGTGTTGGTGGTGGCGCCGCAAAGCACGCCTATCATGTCGCTCATAGGCATGTCGAACCAGTAAGTGAAGCCCACGGCGGTCAGCGTGCCTAATATCGCCACGGCCAGGCCAAGGAGGTTGAGCTCCACGCCACCTTTGCGAAACGAGCTGAAAAAGCCCGGACCAACTTTAAGACCAAGCTCATACACAAACAGTACAAGGCCGAAACTCTGGGCGTATTGCAGCATCATAGGGTCAATCGACAGCCCTATGTGGCCCATGAGGATACCGACGAAAAACACGAACGTCACACCGAGGCTCACCCCGGCTATCCTGAGCTTGCCGAGACCAAGCCCCGCGGCTATTATGACTGACAGCACCACAACGGCTTGAAGCGGTGTTTGCTCAAAAAAAAGGCTTTCTATCCAGTTCATGGCCGCAAAATTACCACTAATTAGGCGAAGCGGCAAACAATCCCGTCCCAATCTCCCACTCACGCCTCTCTATTTATCACCCAATAATTATGTTTAATCGCCCGAATATATGTTTTACAACATATTTCAACCGAAATATCAAAATTTGTTTATATCTTTGTCGGCGCATATCGACCGCGGAGTCCCGATATGGGGTAACGTGGCGGGGTGCAGTAATCGCGGAGCGCTTTGCTCTGCAAAAAGACATATTAAAAGCGTTTATCCGACGCTTGTTCTTGACGGATCGAAATCTGGCAGTTTCAATAT
>CAMWIJ010000027.1 GCA_947174275.1 uncultured Muribaculaceae bacterium | reverse complement strand
TATTCTAAAATTATTACTGACAGGCCTGATTATCTTCGATTGGCTGAATAGTTACCCAGATAAATAATCCTGTTAAAATATGCTAATCTATCTGTAAGTAGAAAAATAACAGTTAATCGATTTTTTATACTGAAAACTGTTATTATACTTCGTCCTCTATTTTTGCATTTCTATGATAACCATGTCTAATAAAAGAATCAACATAAATCAATTCTTTTATCCACTCCCCATCCTCATTTTTTTTATTTTGTAACCTAAAGAAACCGCGAACTACAATATCATTGTCATTTATAATCTTTGTAAACCATTTGGAGTCCATGATAATGACCTTCTGACCACTTTCGTTCCTTATTTTACGCGTTGGATTATATTTATTATCTACACTTTCAATCTTTACCGAAGAATTATTTGCTACAATAACTTTTTCTACAGGAGCATACTTCTTTAATGCGACATAATCAACGATGTAGTTAGTCAAATATTCACAAACTTTAGCATCCGGACCGGAAAATAGGCAAGCATCTGTAACAAATTCATAGGGTGCCATTACAACAATCTGACCTGAACTGTTCACATAAGACTCGCAATAACATCTCAAAATACTTTCTCCACAGACATTACTATATAACCATATAAAAAGCTTTTTATTACCGAAGCCATATACAATTGTACATTTCCAAAGTGTAGATACAATTATACCACATTCTGATTGTTGAGAGAAATCATTAAAAAGTTGATTCCAAATCTTGTTAAAAGCGCTTCCTCCTTTCTCCATTGCCTTTTCAAATGATGGCATAACCAATTCAGGAACACCCCATTCCGGTTTTGCAGCTCGAATTTTTGCCAACTTTAAATAAGAGTTATACAAATACACATTATTCTTATTATTATCTGATTCGGCAATTTTTAATTTGCCTATAAACTCCTTAGCATTATCTGTTAATAGCCATGAAATAACAGGCTGCTTTTTTATAACCATAAATTAATTATGCATTTTGTATTTGGCATTTTCTACACTTCGTTTCTCTCGTGAACGTCTAAGCGCAGCGTTCTGTGTATTGCCCAATTCCGGATGTTGCTGTACATATTTTAAAAAATTTATTCGTGAAGAGATAGAATTAATATCGTCACCATTATTATCAAGCATGTGATTGTGCAACGAGCCCATTATTCTCAAAGCATTAATATAATTGTCTCCATCGCCGGAAAAATATTCAAGAAAACGAAATGCGATGAGATCCGCCTCATGCTCCTGTTCTTTTGTATAATTGAATATATATTTCTCTGTAGACGTTTTAACCTTATACTTCAGATCTTTATCTAATAGATAGTTATACAACCTATCTGGAGCATGTCCCGTCATTGCCGACTCTATTCCGGATGCAAATGTATTAATACCGGATACAATATTCGCTGAAAGTTTATTTTTACGCATTTGTTTTGCACCAGCATATAGTCCACGAAGCTTATGCTGTAGAGCACCGTGAGAAAACTCATTGGCAACAAAACCTATGATAATCTCGCGCGTTATGCCTTTTCTCTGTAAAAGAGCGGATGTCAGACATATAACAAATGAGTCTTCAGTCAGCGCATTAAACGAATTCACCTCGTCCGAATATACAACATGTAGAGAACATTTAACAGGCAACGATGAAATTCCCATATCAATTAATATAGTATCGCAAAAGCCCTGTAAACTCTCAATTATAGATTCATCATATTGTGGATAAAAGCGCGGCAATTCAGAAACTTTCTTTAGCGCTTCATTTTCTGCACCACGTTTCTTCTTGATATCTCTAATGAATTTAATAACTGGCTCGTTGTAAAAGAGTACTGACTGCCAAAACTTTTCAGGATTATTCTTTTCTACAACTTTGGCAGAATCCGAGATATCATATTTTTCTATCAACTTTTTAAATTCCTTATCTAAATCTGCCGAGTTTGCAAAAATAGCGCATAACAAACAGAATACTATCGAACCAAATCGCTTCATTATTACTATTATATCTTTATTTTATCAAAAAGTAATATAAGACCTTATGAAATATGATACAAAATTACAACTTTTATTAATAAATAAGAAATAGCAATCCGCATTATTGCATTTTGATGCAATTTTCCATGAAAAAGTTTGAGAATGTAAATATTTGATAGTATCTTTGTGAGAAATTTACAAATTGTTGTATTTAGGTTTCCAAACGATAATTCAAATATTGATATATGAGCAATCGTCTTTACATTTTCGATACCACACTCCGTGACGGCGAGCAAGTGCCCGGCTGCCAGCTTAACACCGTAGAAAAGATTGAAGTCGCCAAAGCGCTTGAAGAGCTTGGCGTCGACGTGATTGAAGCCGGATTTCCGGTCTCAAGCCCCGGAGACTTCAACTCCGTAGTTGAAATCTCAAAAGCCGTTACGTGGCCCACGATATGCGCTCTGACCCGAGCCGTTGAAAAGGATATAGAAGTCGCGGCAGAGGCTCTGAAATATGCCAAACACAAACGCATACACACCGGTATCGGCACATCAGACCCTCATATAAAATATAAATTCAACTCCACCCGCGAAGAGATAATCGAGCGTGCGGTAAAGGCTGTGGCCTATGCAAAACGTTTTGTCGAGGATGTGCAGTTCTATGCCGAGGATGCCGGACGCACTGACAATGAATATCTTGCCCGCGTCGTTGAGGCCGTAATCAAGGCTGGAGCCACTGTCATAAATATTCCCGACACCACCGGCTACTGTCTCCCCTCTGAATTCGGAGAAAAAATAAAATATCTCGTCGACCATGTCGACGGCATCGACAAAGTCACCATTGCCACACATTGCCACAACGACCTCGGCATGGCAACCGCTAATACAATATCAGGCGTAATCAACGGAGCGCGTCAGGCCGAAGTAACCATCAACGGCATCGGTGAACGCGCCGGCAACACCTCTCTCGAGGAAATCGCAATGATTTGCTACTCACACAAGGAACTCGGCATCACCACCAATCTCAACACAACAAAAATCTACAACACCTCGCGCATGGTGTCCTCGCTGATGAACATGCCGGTGCAGCCCAACAAGGCGATTGTCGGACGCAATGCATTCGCACACTCTTCGGGCATACATCAGGACGGAGTGCTTAAAAACCGCGAAAGCTACGAAATCATCGACCCCAAAGTGGTGGGCGTCGACGAAAATTCCATCGTGCTTACAGCCCGCTCAGGCCGTGCCGCACTCAAACACAGACTTCACGTGCTCGGCATCGAGCTTGACAAAGAGGCTCTCGACAAAGCTTACGAAGCGTTTCTGCGCCTTGCCGACAAAAAGAAAGAAATCAACGATGACGACGTGCTCATGCTTGCCGGACAACACAAGAAAGGACACCGTATCAAACTCGACTTCCTGCAGGTCACTTCAGGCGTCGGCATCAAGTCGGTGGCAAGCATCGGCCTTGACATCGCCGGTGAAAAATTCGAGGCATGCGCCTCAGGCAACGGCCCTGTAGATGCAGCCATCTCTGCAATCAAACGCATCATCAGCCGCCAGATGCTTGTAAAGGAGTTCCTTATTCAGGCAATCAACAAAGGCAGCAACGATGTCGGCAAAGTGCACATGACTGTCGAATACGACGGCAACCATTACTACGGTTTCTCAGCCAACACCGACATCGTCAGCGCATCGGCCGAAGCATTTATCGATGCCATCAACAAATTCGTGCGTTAATCACCTGCGACCGCAATCCGGTCATGCATAATTCATCATACAATGAATACCTTATTTGACAAAATCTGGGACAGCCACGTCGTGACAAAAGTCGACAACGGCCCGACCCAGCTCTATATCGACCGTCACTATTGCCACGAGGTGACAAGTCCTCAGGCTTTCGACGGTCTGCGCAACCGCGGATTGAAAGTATTCCGCCCCGAGCGCACTTTCTGTTCTCCCGACCACAACGTGCCCACCCACGACCAGGACAAACCGATTGCCGATGCCGTGTCACGCCATCAGGTCGAGCAGCTGACAGCCAACGCTGAAGAGTTCGGCCTCACTCTCTTTCCTCTCGGCCACCCGAAAAACGGCATCATTCATGTCATCGGTCCGGAAAACGGGTTGACGCTACCGGGCTATACCATAGTGTGCGGCGACAGCCACACCTCGACACATGGAGCTTTCGGTGCCGTAGCTTTCGGCATCGGCACCTCTGAAGTGGAAATGGTGCTCGCCTCGCAGTGCATACTTCAGGCAAAACCGAATACCATGCGCATAACTGTCGACGGTCAGCTTGGCAAAGGTGTCACGGCAAAAGATATCGCACTCTACATCATAGCGAAAATGACAACTGGCGGAGCCACCGGATATTTTGTGGAATATGCCGGAGAAGCCATCCGCGCGCTGTCGATGGAAGGCCGCATGACCCTGTGCAACATGTCAATCGAGATGGGAGCACGCGGCGGACTTATTGCCCCTGACGAAGTGACATTTGAATACTGCAAAAGTCGCCCCTACGCCCCGCAGGGCGAAGAGTGGGACAAAGCCGTGGCTTACTGGCGTACTCTCCCCTCAGGCGATGATGCCGTCTTTGACAAGGAAGTGAGATTTGACGCCGCTGACATAAAGCCGCGTGTCACCTACGGCACAAACCCCGGCATGGGCATAGCAATCGACGAAGCGGTTCCAGCATGTGCCGATGGCGTCGACGAGCAGGAAAAAGTCTCTTTCGAGAAATCTCTCGCCTACATGGGCTTCAAGTCGGGCAATTCAATTGAAGGCACAAAAGTCGACTACGTATTTCTCGGAAGTTGCACCAACGGCCGTCTTGATGACTTCCGCCAGTTCGCATCCATAGTGAAAGGACGAAAAAAGCACCCCGAAGTCACCGCATGGCTCGTGCCCGGATCATGGGAAGTGCTCAATCAGATAAAGGCAGAAGGTCTTGACAGGATAATCACGGATGCCGGATTTGAGATACGTCAGCCCGGATGCTCGGCATGCCTTGCCATGAACGATGACAAAGTGCCTGCCGGATGCCTCGCCGTTTCAACCTCCAACCGCAACTTCGAGGGCCGCCAGGGACCCGGAGCCCGCACCGTACTCGCAAGTCCGCTCACAGCAGCCGCTGCCGCTGTGACAGGCGTTATTACCAACCCATTAAATCTCCTCTGATGAAACAGAAATTCAACAACGTCACATCGACATGCGTGCCCCTGCCTATCGAAAATATCGATACCGACCAGATTATTCCGGCACGCTTCCTCAAAGCGACTTCCCGCGAGGGTTTCGGCGAAAATCTTTTCCGCGACTGGAGGTTTGACGACCAAGGCAACCCCATCGCATCATTCCCGTTAAACAATCCGCGCTACAGCGGACAGATACTGGTCGCCGGCAAAAACTTCGGCTGCGGCTCTTCACGCGAGCACGCGGCATGGGCTATCGCCGATTATGGATTTCGCGTAGTTGTATCCACATTTTTCGCCGACATACACAAGAATAACGAGCTTAACAACTTCGTGCTTCCTGTCGTTGTATCCGAACCGTTTCTTGCCTCGCTGTTCGAGACAATAGAAAACGACCCTGCCGCACAGGTATCTGTCGACCTGCCTTCGCAGACTATCACAAATCTTGCGACCGGTGTTTCAGAGCATTTCGACATAAATCCCTATAAAAAACATTGCCTGCTCAACGGACTCGACGACATCGACTACCTGCTCAGCAACCGTGATAAAATTTTAGAATACGAAAACAAATAACTGACTACCCGATATGGATTTTAAAATAGCAGTATTGCCCGGCGACGGCATCGGGCCTGAAATCTCAAAAGTAGGTGTTGACGTAATGACAGCCGTATGCGAGAAAATGGGACACAAAGCGACCTATACCTACGCTCCTGTAGGCGCTGCCGCCATCGATGAATTCGGTGACCCGTTCCCCGAATCGACATTCCGTGCATGCATGGACGCTGATGCAGTGCTGTTCTCTGCAATCGGCGACCCAAAATATGACAACGACCCGACAGCGAAAGTTCGCCCCGAGCAAGGCCTTCTCGCCATGCGCAAGAAGCTCGGACTGTTTGCCAACATACGTCCCGTGCAGATTTTCCCGGCTCTTATTCACAAATCGCCCCTCAAGGCTGAAATAATAAAGGATGCCGACTTCATCTGTATCCGCGAACTTACGGGCGGCATGTACTTCGGTGAAAAATATCAGGATGACAACCGCGCATTCGACACCAACGCCTACACCCGCGAGGAAATAGAGCGAATACTCCGTGTGGCATTCGAATATGCACGCCGCCGTCGCAACCACCTCACCGTGGTTGACAAAGCCAACGTTTTGGCCTCAAGCCGTCTCTGGCGTAAGATCGCAAAAGAGATGGAACCGCAATATCCCGATGTCACGACCGACTATATGTTCGTAGACAACGCGGCCATGAAGATGATTACCGAGCCTGCATTTTTCGATGTAATGGTGACTGAAAACACCTTCGGCGACATACTCACCGACGAGGGCAGCGTCATCTCCGGTTCGATGGGACTCCTCCCCTCTGCCTCGACAGGTGAGCACACTCCGGTGTTCGAACCGATCCACGGCTCATGGCCGCAAGCCAAAGGCCTCAATATCGCCAACCCGATGGCTCAGGTTCTCTCCGTTGCAATGCTCTTTGAATACTTCAACCTGAAAGAAGAAGGAAGCCTAATACGCCGCGCCGTCGACGATGCGCTCGCCGCCAACATCCGCACTCCTGAAATCCAGGTCGAAGGCCACACCGCCTACGGCACCAGAGAAATAGGCCAATGGCTCGTTGACCACATCAAAGAGATGTAACGTCTCATGCAGGCTCGTCGGTACCGCGATATATCCGTTATGCTTCGCGTTATGGCGCTGCTCATCCTTTCGATATCAGGATATGACGACGCCATAGCACAAAGCAATATGACTGATGACGGCTACCGTCACTGGGAATCCGGAATTATTGCCGGGCTCGACAATGACGGATACAGCTGGCAGTTGCACGCGGCTTATTTCCCGGTGCAATATGTCGGCGTGAAAATCGGACTTGGCATGGCTGGAGAAATCAAGCCTCTGGAATATTGGGACGACGAGGACTATGCTTATACCACGTATGACGACAATTACACTGCCCGGTTCAAATTCAATCCTGCTTTAGTGCTACGCACACCACGCCTTGTCAATTGGAAAAGCCAGAATGCCGGATTTTATATTTTTGCCGAACCCGGCATGATACTGTCGCCCGGAGCAAGCGGAAGCCGTAACGCCCGCTATTGCTGCTGGGACATGAAAGCCGGCATAAACATGCAGCTTGACCGCTTCGTTCTGACAATAGGATATGGCATCTCAGACTTTGCGCTTTACTCCGGTTATCCCGACAACATGCATGGCCTTCCCGACAATGACAACTATATCACCCATACGGTTTTTGTCGGCACAGCATTCAAATTCTGACAGATATCTCATTATATAAACAACAAGACCCGATATAAACAACAAGACCCGCTTCGTTTGCTCCGAAGCGGGTCTTGTTGTTATTTAGCTGACTCAGATGCGGTCAAGCACGGTGGCGATGAGGTCGCGGATACCGTTCTTGTAATTTGGATTTGAATCGTTGTTCATACGGTTGGCGATGATAGAGCATACGGTCATGGCCTTGTGCCCCATCAGTTTGCCGAGACCCTGCAACGGAGCGCTTTCCATCTCGTAATTGGTGACTTTTCGGCCTTTGAAGCGGAATTCTTCAATCGAGCGGTTGAGTGTCGGATTGGCAAGTGCAAGACGTAATTCGCGTCCCTGCGGACCATAAAATCCGACCGCCGATATTGTATTTCCTCTCACCATATCATCTTTGCCGATACGCTCCACGAGTTCCGGATCAGCGTCTACCACATACGGTTTTGCCCAAAGCGGATTCCAGGCTGTATGCTCGCAAAAAGCCTTTTCAAACTCCAGGTCGGCGACTTCATTGCGGCCTGCATAATAATTAAGGACACCGTCAAATCCTATCGACTTCTCCGCAATTACAGGTGTGCCGAGCACAAGCTCCGGCTGCAATGCTCCGGATGTGCCGATTCTCACCATTGTCAGCTGGCGGTGGTTGTCTTTGACTTCACGTGTGGCGAAATCGATATTTGCAAGCGCGTCAAGCTCGTTGATGACGATATCGATATTGTCCGGTCCGATTCCGTGGCTGATACACATTATCGGCTTGCCTGCATACGTACCGCCGATTGTGCGGAACTCACGCGACTGCACCTCAAATGTGCGGGTATCAAAAAATGAGGCCACCATTTCAACACGACCCGGGTCTCCTACAAGAATTATTCTGTCGGTCAACTGCTCGGGCAGCAGATGGATATGAAACACTGTCCCGTCGGGATTGATTATAAGTTCTGAGGGGGGAATGATCTTCTTGGTCATATCGGTATAGATTTAAAAAATTATTATATAAACAAATATGTCAGTTGTATTGTTTTTTCGGGGATAATATCACATCAGGAAAGCCGGTAGGAGCCGCCGGGAAAATTCACCACCACACCCTTGAATTCGAGATTTACCATCAATGGCATAAGGCGCGGCATCGTTATTCCGGTATCCACGGAAATATTGTTCAGGCGGGCATCTCCATGCTCCCTGAGATATTCCACTATCAGACTCTCGTCAGCATTAAGTTCGGGGAAGAGGCTTTTCTGAGTTCCGTCGACTGCCTGCCGTTCCCAGCCCATGGCATCTATCACATCGTCGGCATTCGTAACCAGCCGTGCCACATCACGCGCAATCAGCGAATTGCAGCCCTGACTGTAGAGGTCAGACGTGCGTCCCGGCAGAGCGAACACATCGCGTGAATACTCCGAAGCGATACGTGCCGTTGTCAAAGCTCCTCCTTTTGATGCCGACTCAACCACGATGACACATTCAGCAATTCCTGCCACAATGCGGTTGCGTGCCAGGAAATTTCCTTTGTGTATTGCCGCGTCGTGTGTATATTCGGACAGTAGCATGCCTCCCGATTTTACCATCTTGACAGCATCATTGCGGTGACTCGACGGATAGATTGTGTTCAGGCCGTGGGCCACGACCCCTATCGTAGGCAATCCGGCTGACATAGCCGCTCTGTGGGCCGCGATGTCTATTCCGTAAGCCAGACCGCTAACTATCACCACATTCCCGACTTTGTCAGCAAGTTCTTCGACAAGCCGGTTGACAAACGCGATGCCGTAGGCGGTGGCATGACGGGTGCCGACAATGCTCACGACATGCCGATTGTTGAAATCGCACTCGCCGATGCCGTAAAGCATCATGGGAGCATCGCAGCATTGCCTGAGCAGATGCGGATAATCGTCATCAGTGAAATAATATTCACGAATATTGTGCGTATCATTGTATACCGCCTCGTTTTCAGCGGCCGACAGCAGTTTGTCGCGGTATTCCCTGTCAAACAACGGCGACTTTGTCTCCATGATTATCTGCAATTGCCGCTCCGGCGCATTGAAGAAATCACACTCGCTGTGCACCCGTTGCAATATGGCGGCCCCTGTCACCTGATTTACTCCGCGCAACATCGAGAACGCCAGCCGACATAATCGCTTCTCCCTGTCGGCACTCCGGTATGACAGCGTAATGCTCATATATATAATCTAAAATTACAGATATTTCTCAAATACTTTTGCCAGAAGCTCGCCACGGCTCAAGCGCCCGTTTTCTATTGTGACGACAGAAACGACAGCCTTCACCACAGCCTCGCCACGCTGATTATAGATATCCTGCCGGAATATAAACCGCGGGCCTTTACGCGACAGATTCAGACAACTTGTCATCCGGTCGCCCGACACAAGCGATGTGATGTAATCGATCTCAACCCTGTTCAGCACCGGCATTATCCCCTGCCGGCGCATATCGTCAAACGACATGCCGGTGGTCTTGCAGAACTCATGGCGTGTCAACTCGAGATAATGCAGGTAATTGGCATTGTTCACGATCCCTTCTGAGTCAAGTTCGTAATCCCTGACATCGATATCCAGGCTATATATATAATCTTCTTTTTTCATAAGTAGGTCGTAAAAATTATTTTATATTATCAGGGAGTGATTTTTCGAGCGATTTTGCTCGAAAATGAAGAAGTATAGTGAACTACACGACTGAATATGAGAGCAAAAAGCTCCGGAAAAGCGCCGCTGATAATATAAAGTTTTTAAATTCATAATATACGTAATAATTTTTATGACTTACTTATTATCCATATTAAAACCAAATTTAGCACAAAAATTTATCAGTACAAAAAAAATTGCGATTATCTTTGCAGCGCCAACCGTGGAGGCTCTATCTGCACCCGGCTTACTATCATCAATCAGTCATGAGATATATTACAGCATTTTTGCTCGCGGCATTATCTATATCCGGCTCTGTGGCATGCACATCGGCCATCATATCCGGAAGCCTGACGCGTGACGGCAGACCGATATTGTGGAAAAACCGCGACACATCACACCTTGTCAACTACGTGGCCCGAAAGCAGGCCACCGACAGCACATATTCCTACGTCGCGCTCTACAACAGCGATGACACCGATGCCGGTGAAGCCTGGATCGGCTATAACGAAGCCGGCTTCGCAATCATGAACACCGCATCCTATAACCTTCGTCACCCCGCCGACAACTGGAAAGACCGCGAAGGATTCATCATGTCGGAAGCTCTTGCCCGATGCGCAACGACCGACGATTTCCGCGCCCTCCTGCAGACCATGCCGAAGCCTCTCGGAGTCGAGGCTAATTTCGGAGTCATAGACGCTCACGGCAACGGCGGATTTTTTGAAACCGACGATTTCGATTTTACATTCTTTCCACTTGACAAAGACAATCCGATTATCATACGCACCAACTACTCCGTGAGCGGAGGCGAAGGCGGCCTCGGCCAGGTGCGCTACGACAACGCCTGTGCTCTTCTTGCGCCATATATCGACGAAGCCGACATCTCGCCGGAAGTACTCACGGATTATCTTTCCCGCTCTTTCTATTACTCGCCCGACCGCAGCGATAAATCATCAGCCGAAACAGTGGTCGACAAAGACTTTATCCCGCGGCATTCAACCTCGGCAAGTATTGCAATAGAAGGCGTAAACTCACCTGACAGCACATCGTCAATGGTGATGTGGACTCTGATGGGATACCCCCCCTGCGGTGTGACCGAACCTGTCACTATCGACTCCATCCCTGACAATCTTCTTCCCGACGCCAACGGAGGCTGCAAGGCCTCACGCGAGGCCAATGCGCTGAAAAAACGCGTGTTTTACCGCAAAAACGGAGACAGATATATCAGAATGCCTCAGTTGAAACGCATTTCAGAAGAAAACAAGCGCAAGAGCATGGACAATTACCGTCGGTTCCGCAATAAATAATAAAATAACGACAGCAATGATTTCATCGCTAATATCCACTGCAATCTCCCCCGCCATTCTGACAATAATACTCCTTGTCATATCCAATGTGTTCATGACATTCGCCTGGTACGGACACCTTAAACTCGGACAGGCAGGCATCTCTACCAACTGGCCGCTGATACTGGTCATCCTCTTTTCGTGGGGCATAGCCCTGCTCGAATACATGTGTCAGGTGCCGGCCAACCGCATTGGCTTCGAAGGCAATGGCGGCCCCTATTCGCTCATGCAGCTTAAAGTCATGCAGGAGGTAATCACACTCGTTGTGTTCGTAATATTTTGTTCATTCGCATTCCAGGGATTTGAAATACGCTGGAACCACTACCTGGCATTCCTTCTGCTTATAGGCGCGGTCTATTTGGTGTTTATGAAATAATTGAGTATTTTTGCACCTGATTTTTGAAACACCATTAGAATGAAAAAACTGTTATTATCACTTTCTTTATTAATATCCGCGACAGCAATGGCTGACAATACTTTACTTCAGGATTTCAATACACCTTTCGGCACTGTCCCGTTTGACAGCATCAACAACTCACAATATGAAGAAGCAATCGATGCAGGCATCGCAAAAGCCTTGCAGGGCGTCGAAGCTATCTGCAACCAGCGCTCAGTGCCCGATTTCGACAACACAATAGTAGCTCTCGAACGCAACGGAAAGGATCTCGAACGCGCCCTCTCGGTTTTCTTCAACCTTCTGAGCGCCAATTCCGACGACGAGATGATGGAAATATCGCTCCGCGTATCGCCCAAACTCAGCGACTACTCCACCAGCATAGCCCTCAATGAGCGTCTATGGCAACGCATCAAGCAAGTCTACGACAACCGTGACAAATTCAATCTGAGCGACGAGGACAAAATGCTGTTGCAGACCACCTACGATTCTTTCGCTCTCAACGGTGCAAATCTTCAGGGCGATGACCGCGAGACATACCGCGCGCTTTCGGCGGAACTTTCCGAGTTGACCACAAAATTCGGACAAAACGTACTCAAAGAGCTCAACACATACGAAATATGGCTGAACAAGGATGACCTCGCCGGACTTCCCGCCGATATCGTAGCCCAGGCGGCCGCCGACGCTTCTGAAAAAGGCCGCGACGGCGAATATCTCTTCACACTGCAGCAGCCCACCTACGTGGCGGTGCTGAAGTATTCCGACCGTCCTGACCTGCGCGAACGCTTCTATCGTCTTTACAATTCACGTAACACCAAAGGCGAATACTCCAATATGGAGAACATGAAACGTATCGCCGAGCTGCGCCGTCAGATTGCCAATCTGCTCGGCAGCGAGACATTTGCAGAACATCATCTCAAACGCACCATGGCAGAGACTCCGGCCAACGTATATGACCTCCTCGACAGGCTACGCGACGCCTACATGCCTGCAATGAAAAAGGAGATGGCCGAACTGACTCAGTTCGCATCCGACACCGAAGGCCGGCCGGTAGAAATCAAGCCTTGGGACTACAGCTATTACGCCAACAAACTGAAAAATGCCAAATACTCTTACGATGAAGAAGAACTTCGTCCCTACTTCCCGCTCGACAATGTAATCGACGGTGTGTTCGGACTGGCGACCAAGCTGTATGGCCTCACATTCACTCCCAACGACAGCATTCAGGTATATCACCCCGATGTAAAAGCTTTTGAGGTGCGTAATCCCGACGGATCACTCGTCGGAATACTCTACACCGACTTCTTCCCCCGCGCGTCAAAACGTCCCGGCGCATGGATGACTTCATTCCGCGAACAATACATTGATGAGAACGGCATCAACGTCCGCCCCCTCGTATCCATCGTGATGAATTTCACAAAACCGACAGCTGAAAAGCCGTCGCTTCTCACCCCCTACGAGGTCGAGACATTCCTCCACGAGTTCGGGCACGCCCTTCACGGACTGCTTGCCGACACCCGTTATTCGTCACTTTCCGGCACCAACGTCTATCATGACTTCGTTGAACTGCCTTCGCAATTCAATGAAAACTATCTTACCGAAAAGGAATTTCTCGACGGCTTCGCGCGCCACTATATCACCGGCGACACAATCCCGCAGGAACTTGTCGACAAGATTGTTCGCTCTTCGCAGTTCGGCGCCGCCTACGCATGCATCCGACAGCTTGGTTTCGGCTATACCGACATGGCCTGGCATGACGCCAAACAACCCGTTGACGATGCCGTGGCTCTCGAACGTAACGCAACCGAACAGGTCAAAGTGTTCGAGCCGGTCGACGACATGATATTCTCCCCCACCTTCTCCCACATATTCGCCGGAGGCTATGCGGCCGGTTACTACGGATATAAATGGGCCGAGGTGCTTGACGCCGATGCATTTGCCAAATTTAAGGAAAACGGCATTTTCGACAAAAAGACTGCCGATGAATTCCGCGACAATATCCTCACCCGCGGCGGCACGGAAAATCCGGCGAAACTCTACCGTCAGTTCCGCGGACAAGACCCGTCGGTCGACGCTCTTCTCATACGCGACGGCATAAAAGAAGAACCGTCAATCAATGCCTCTATAAACAAAGACTGACACAGTCACAGTCTGCGGCATGCAGCGCGTATTGCTCTGCATGCCGCACATATATATTTATATCAAGGAAGTAATTATCCGACATCATCTCCTATTTAATTAAAAAAACCGGCCAATGCGCGGACCATTCAAGATATTAGACAGATATATCATACGTAAGTTTCTCGGAACCTACGTTTTCGCCATCATCCTGATTTTGGCCATTACGGTGATGTTTGACGTCAACGAAAAACTTGACGCATTTCTGAAAGCTCCGTTCAAGTCGACGATATGTGACTACTTTGTCAACTTCCTCCCCTATTTTGCCAACCAGTTCTCTCCTCTCTTCACATTCATAGCCGTAATATTTTTCACATCGAAACTTGCCGGCAACTCGGAAATCATAGCTATGCTATCAACGGGCATGAGCTTCCGCCGGCTCACCCGTCCGTATCTCTTCTCTGCGGCGGTCATTGCAATTCTAACATTTGTCCTTGCCGCATATATAATTCCACCGGCCAATGTCAAACGCATCGAATACACAAACACGTATGTAAAAAACAAACGCGTTGACTTCGGCACCAACATAATGCTGCAAGCCTCCCCCGGTGAAATAGCATTCATTCAGCGCTATGACAACACATCCAAGACCGGCTACAAATTCTCTCTTGAGCGTTTCGAGAACAAGAAACTCGTGTCGCGCCTGACAGCCCAGACTATAAAATATGATACAGCCTACAACTGGCAGGTGCGTGACTATATCATCCGCGATTTTGCCGGTAACCGCGAAATCATTCGCAAAGGCAACTCGCTCGACACTATCATCCAGATACAGCCGCGCGACTTCCTTATAGCCAAAAATGACCACGAAATGCTCACCACGCCCGAATTGCGCCAATACATCGACAGGCAGAAAGAGCGCGGAGTAGCCAACATCAAATCGTTTGAAATCGAACTTGAGCGCCGCTATGCCATGACGGCAGCGGCCTTTATTCTGACTATAATAGGTCTCTCACTCTCCTCCCGCAAAGTCAGAGGCGGCATGGGCGTAAATCTCGGGCTGGGTCTCGTTCTTGCATTCAGCTACCTGCTGTTCATGACCGTGACATCATCATTTGCCGTCTCGGGCATGACATCAGCCCGCATAGCCATGTGGATACCCAACATCATCTATACAATAATCGCCATAATACTTTACCGCAAGGCATCAAAATAAATACCCGGCTTGACTCACCGGGTATTATTGTAGTTTTATCCAAATCATTATCAGCGGAGTTTCTCCTTTAAAAAGCGACCGGTATAGCTGTCGGGAGTTACCGCTATCTGCTCGGGGGTGCCCTCAGCCACTATCATGCCTCCGCGGTCGCCACCCTCCGGCCCTATGTCTATCACATGGTCGGCACATTTAATCACATCGATATTATGCTCGATAATGATTACGGTATGCCCCTGCGCTATCAGTCTGTTGAACGAATCCATCAGTTTGTTGATATCATGAAAATGCAATCCGGTTGTCGGCTCGTCGAATATAAACATGGTAGGCTTCTGCCCCTCGGTCGACAGGAAATAAGCCAGTTTCACACGCTGATTTTCTCCGCCTGACAATGTCGATGATGACTGGCCCAATTTTATGTATCCGAGTCCTACATCCTGCAACGGCTGCAATCGTTTGACAATCTTGCGTTCTGTCGTACCATTGCCCTCTGCGAAAAATTCAATCGCCTGATTGACGGTCATGTCGAGCACATCATATATATTCTTGCCCCGGTATTCTATCTCAAGCACATCTCGTTTAAACCGCTTGCCATGACACTCCTCGCATGTTATCGCAATATCTGCCATAAACTGCATCTCTATGTTTATCACGCCCTCGCCCTTGCATTCCTCACACCTGCCCCCTTCGGCATTGAATGAAAAATAGCTGGCGGGAAATCCCATCTGCTTAGCCCCCTGCTGCGAGGCAAAAAGCTGGCGTATCTCGTCGTAAGCCTTCAGATAGGTGGCGGGATTTGAGCGGGTCGATTTTCCTATGGGGTTCTGATTGACAAATTCCACGGCCTGCACTCTGTTGAGGTCACCGCCGAGCCGACGGAAAGCGCCCGGAGCATCTGTAGGCTGTTCAAGATGTCTCAGCATCGCTCTGTAAAGGATGTCGCGCACAAGCGTCGACTTGCCCGAGCCTGACACTCCGGTCACTACTGTCATTATCCCCAGAGGGAAACGGACATTGATATCCTTAAGATTATTCTGACGGGCACCCTCAATTTCTATATATGAATTTGATTTTCTCCGCACCTTCGGCACCGGGACAGTAATATCTCCTGTAAGATATCGGGCTGTGTAGCTGTTCTTTGCCGTGGCGATATCGGCCAGACTGCCCTGATACATTATCTCTCCGCCATGACGGCCGGCCTCAGGCCCGACATCTATCAGGTAATCGGCTGCCTGCATTATCTCTTCGTCATGCTCAACTACGACCACAGTGTTGCCTATAGCCTGCAGCTGGCGCAAAACGGAAATAAGCCGCTGTGTGTCGCGCGAATGAAGCCCTATTGACGGCTCGTCGAGGATATAAAGCGAGCCTACGAGACTGCTTCCGAGCGATGTAGCCAGATTGATGCGCTGGCTCTCTCCACCCGACAGTGTCGACGATGCGCGGTCAAGCGTCAGATAATCAAGGCCTACATCTGATAGAAATCCTATGCGGCTCCGGATCTCCGCGAGCAACCGTGAGGCTATTTTACCATCGTTACCGGTAAGTTCCAGCTCGTCAAACCATTTACGCAGATCACGTATCGGCATCCGGTTGAGTTCAACAATCGTTTTTCCTCCGACCTTTATATTCTCGACCTCCTTGCGTAAGCGCATGCCGTGACATTGCGGGCACAGCGTCTTGCCACGATACCTTGCCAGCATCACACGGTATTGTATCTTGTAGAGGTTTTCCTCAACCATACGGAAAAATCCGTCGATACCTTCAAACGACGAATTGCCGTGCCACAGCAGGTTTTTCTGCTCTTCAGTAAGGTCGGCGTAAGGTTTGTGTATCGGGAAACCAAGTGGGGCGGCGATATGGATAAACCTACGCTTGTATTCACCCATCTTCTCCCCTTTCCAGCATGACACCGCATCCTGATATACCGACAAAGCCTTGTTGGGTATCACAAGATTTTCATCTATGCCTACCGTTTTGCCGAAGCCCTCGCATACCGGACAGGCTCCTATCGGGTTGTTGAAGTTGAACATCTGTTCGTTGGGCTCGGTAAACACTATGCCGTCAGCTTCGAAACGATGTGAGAAATCATGACGGTGCACGCCGTCGTTGCTCCATACGAAAAGAGAACAACGGTTGTCACCCTCGAAAAACGCCGTCTCCACCGAATCGGCAAGCCGCGACAGTTCATCACCGTCATCAGCCACTGCCAGACGGTCAATCAGCAGCTGATATTGCGAGAGATCTGTTTTCTTTTTCTTTCCTGCCTCTGACGCAAGCTGAGCCTCGACATCCTCAATCATGACAAATTCCCCGTCATGGAAAAGACGTGAAAACCCTTCGCCTCTCAGAGTCGACAGCCTGCGGGTCACCTCTTCGCCGTCACGAATCACCAGCGGCGCCGTGACTGCTATACGCGTCCCCACGGGATAACTCTTCGCCGCGGCAATGACATCTTCTTCGGTATGCTTTTTCACCTCAACTCCCGAAACCGGAGAATATGTGCGTCCGACTCTGGCAAAGAGCAGACGCATGTAGTCATATATCTCGGTCGAGGTTCCCACCGTGCTGCGCGGATTATGCGTGTTGACCTTCTGCTCCACGGCAATCGCAGGAGGAAGCCCCTTGATGAAATCTACCTCAGGCTTCGACATGCGCCCTAAAAACTGGCGGGCGTATGCCGACAGGCTCTCGACATATCGTCTCTGTCCCTCGGCATACAGCGTGTCGAAAGCAAGCGATGATTTGCCCGAGCCCGACAGTCCGGTGATTACTACAAATTTGTTTCTCGGTATCTCGACATCAATATTCTTGAGATTATTGACTCGGGCACCTTTTATGATAATATTCTGATCTGACATGGTGACTTGTATCATTTCGCGTATTACAAAATTACAACTTTTTGTCCACTCAGGCAAATCATCTGCCATAACGTCTACCTGACAATCACCTTGTCAGCGTTGCCGTCGACACGCACAAGATAAACACCCGCAGACAATTCGCAGCCGATATCCACTCTACGCCCCGACAGGTCGTGGCAGGAGACTTCATCATATTCGCCTTCGATGACAATGCGCCGGCCAGTCACTCTGACTGACACCGGCCTGTCGTCAACATCTATTGCGGGTGCGTCAAGCAGATTTTTCGTTCCATATATGGCGTATGCACCCGCCGGCAGCGTCACCACATTTCCGTCACGCTCAGGTGTCACATCATAGCTGCACGACATCAGCTGATATTCACCTGCCGGAGAAGCTCCATACATCGTAATATCGGCACTCGCCGATACCTGCGGATTGACCACAAGATACAACTCCTTGTCTCCTGATTTCAACGTTATATAACGCCCCTTGCCCCAGTTCCCGACTCCGCATGCCACCGTTGTCGCAACACCTTCTTTGAAAAGTTCGGGATTATCACGGCGTATCGCACACAATTCTCTGTAGGTCTGCATCAGGCCGCTGTGGTCTGCGTCATCAAGCAGACTCCATACCACTTTCTTTGGAGATGTGTCATTGCCGCCACCGCTCTGTTTGGTTGTCTGGTTTGCACCGAACTCCTGAAACTGCCATATCAAATGCGCGCCCGGCGACATCAGCATCATCGCCGCCACCGAGCCGAGACGACGCATCGCCATCGGTTGATTTCCCTTTACACCCGCGGCTCCATATCGGTCAATCTTATATGCCATACGTTCCTCGTCATGGCTCTCGGCATAACTGACCGTCGAGCCCCATGTGCGCGAGTCCAAAGGCGCATAAAACCTGTTCATATTCGAATTTGACGGATAACCCATGGCAAACTGGCACGACGCATCGTTTATATTGACCCAGTTTATTTCCCCGTCAACAGCCATCTCATTCTCTTCCTTCGCTCCGGCAAGATCCTCGTTTATGAAATATGCATCGGGAGCTACCTCTTTCATTGCCGCATGCAGTTCTTTCATGCGGGCCACACGCGATGCGTTATATTCATTGGTCTTGCTTTCGGTCACTCCGCTCCACGTATTTGTCGCCGCGTTATAAGTCGCATTATAGCTGGCATTGCTTCCGAGCCCTTTGACAAGGTCAAAGCGAAATCCATCCACATTATATTCCTCAAGCCAATATTTGACAGCGTCTTTAAACTGTTGCTGCACCAGCGGATTATCCTGATTCCAGTCATTCAGCACCGAATATGAATGCGGCGCTGTGCCGTTGTAAAAAGGATTTGACGCTATCGGATACATCTGATACCACGGGTGAAGCCCGTCGCTTTGATTGAACACTATGTCAAGTATTACAGCCATCCCCCGCGAATGTATCTCATCAAACAGCCGTCGGTAATCGTCTGGCGTGCCGTATGCTTTGTCAGGAGCAAAATAGAAGTTCGTATTGTATCCCCACGAATTATTTCCATTAAATTCCATCACAGGCAGAAACTCGATGGCATTAACTCCGAGCGACTGAAGATAGTCAAGTTTCGACATAACTCCGGCTATCGTTCCTTCTCCGTTGGCTTTGTTCTCCGTACCCGTAAAATCGCGTATCAAAAGTTCGTAGACAATCAGCGCACTCTGCTCCACCCCTTTGAAATTCCTGACTTTCCATTCATATTCCGACTGGCCGGAATTATATACCGCCACAGGCACGGATTGCACCGCCTCCGCCGGATATTCAGGCATATCCGGGAACACGCTTTCCGGAATATATCTGTCATTCCACGGGTCAAGCACAAGACGCGCATACGGGTCGCCGACCTTAAGATTGTTGTCAACAATGAAATAATAGACCTGATTTCGGCCGTCGGCGAGGCCGGGCACCGTGATCCAGAAATAACGTTGTCCGTCATAATCCTGATACGACATCAGTTGGGATATATCGTATGCATAATTGTTCCATGAACCGACTATCATTACCGAATTTTTCTGCGGTGCGGCCAGACAGAATGTCACCGACCCGTCATCATTTCGCACAGGCCCCATTTCAGGCACTCCACCCGGATAATCTTTAGCGACCGAATTTCCGGCCAGACAATATTCTATCGTCTCCTCGGCGATATGATTGCCGGCCGTAGCGCGTGCAAGTATCCGGGTATTACCCGTAGATGACACATTATATGCTTTGACAAGGCCGGTGCTGTTATCGGCCACAGCTATCGGAGTGCTGTCATAACTGTTGACAAACAGCTCTATCTTTGACGGCTGAGTGGTATTGACTGTGATGCTGACTTCTGTCTGTTCTGACAACAGGCGCACCTCGGGCGATGCCGTCATCTTCATGGCAAAACCATCAGGCACCACATCCACAAATATATCTCCGCCCGACTCGGTTTTTCCCTCTCTGCTTCCGTTGGCATTTCGGAACACAAATGCCAGTTTTTCAACCGTTTCCCCGTCAGCCAGCCCATAATACTCTTTTATCGACGGTATAGTCAGCCGCCATGTATCGGCTGAGACATACGTAAGCCTGTATTTCGCCGAATTATCAAGCCACGCAGGCGCATGCGACCACCCGTCGCTACCTTTGAGCACAACGCCGGTATGGGCATATACGGGCGTCGATGATGTCAGCCCCGCCAGCCCGCGATTGCCTCTGTCTGCATGAAAGATTATGGTTACCGGTGCAGAACTCTGCTGCACAATGCTCGGATCAGTAGTGACAACCTGGGCATCGGCGCACAACGACGCCAATGCGCCAAGCAGGAATAAGTAAATATGTTTCATGTCGTAATAATATGTTTATCCATGTTTTTCAACATCCCTTTTCAAACATTAACATACCCGACGGCCCCCTTGTTTGCTTTATACTCTTGAGCCATGAACTTTTTTTTGAAATATCCACCTCGCTTTCAATTATTTTCGATAAATTTGCCGTCGCGGTGATTTATACAGTCACTCAACGTATCGGAAAAGAAGCATCTCTACCTATTTGTAGTCATAAATGTATTCTTATTATATCACATATTTATCCGGCCAAAAGCGCCGAAACAAAAAATGAAAAAACATATCGCATTATTTTCATCATTTGTGATTACGCCCCTATTGGTTATGGCGCAATCTGCCGAGACAGATTCTATCAGCATGCAGAATTTGGATGAGATTGTTGTCGAGGCTTCCTACCAACGCACTTCATCAAACGTATCCACCTATATTCCTATGGCTCGGCAAAAGAACGCTGCGGCCGATGCTATCTCCCTTTTAAGTCAGATGGCAATCCCTCAAATTGAGGTTGACCCTATAAGTCAGGCGGTCAGGACAGCTTCGGGGCAAGATGTGGCTGTATTCATTGATTTCCTGCCTGCCACCACACATGACTTGCAGGGAATGAGGACTCAGGATGTGAAAAAGGTTGAGTATTATCTCCACCCGACCGACCCGCGATTTCAAGGCGCACACTACGCTATCAACTTCATCATGCAGAAGTATGAATGGGGCGGATACACAAAGCTTACTGCCAATAAATGGTTCGGTGTCAACCGCACCGAGGGGGAGGTTTATTCCAAAATGGCTTACAAGTCGATGATTTTCGATCTATACGCCGATGAAATCTACCTTACAAACCGACACGGAGGCGCAAGCTCTGTCGAAACGTTCCGGTTTGATGACCTGTACGGAGCCGGCCCTCAGACCGTTGAGCGCACTTCCGAAACCAATTCATCACTATATCGCGACAACAGCAACGACTTTGCCCTCCGCGCTTTATATAACAGCGACAAAGCAAGAATATCCAACCGCATCTCTTACAGCCTTACGAATGTTCCGCACAATGACGTGGTCAATTCGCTGCTATATTCCTCCGATCTGTTTTCACCAACAACAGCAACGTCGCTGACTTCAAGCCATAACTGGGCTCTTACATATAACGGCAATCTCTTCTTTACTTTCTCTCCGAAGTTTTCATTCGAAACAGAGGCTGTTTATACTTATGGCCGGAACAAATCCAACTCTTTTTACTCCACCGGCGATGCTCTTTCCATTACCAACAATGCTGACGAAGATGTTCACAATCTACAGATAAGTCCGCGACTTTACTGGCAACTCAACGGCAGCAACAGCCTGATGTTCTACTTCGCCACTTCACAGAACTGGAACTTCATCAATTATTTTGGCAACTCTCCTTCCCGCCAGAAATATAATGTCGGCGGTTATCTCGTTGGCGCGCATTATGATCTGAATCTTGAAAAATGGAATATCGGCGGTGAATTTGGCTGGGTATGGGAAAGCAACCATATCAGCGACAGCCGCATGAACAATAACTTTCCTCAGGCTAATGCCTACGCTACTTTCTCGCCGACCGACAAACATCAGTTTGAAGCCAACTGGCGCTATGGCAAAGATGTGCCCGATGCATCGCAGAAAAGTCCCAACATGTTGCAACAGGATGAACTTATGTGGTATCAGGGCACACCGACACTTTCTGATTATTCCTACCATAGCGCCGGACTGTCTTATACATGGCTCCCGAGCAACAAATGGCAACTGTCGGCCGACGGATATATTTACATGCTTGGCAACCGGTGTGTTACCATATATTCACCCACGGCTCCCGAGGGAACAATGCTCCGCCGATATGTCAACGATGGAGACTATCGCAGCGGAATGTTAGGCATTTCCGCCACCGCAAAATTCTTCGGAGGCAAGCTTGTAGCCAAGTTGCGGCCACAATATTGGTTAAGAAAAACCACAGGGGCATACGCAAGCACAAGAAATGAACTTACCTGCACGGCTCAACTCACTTATTACTTCGGTAAATTTTATCTCTGGGGCTGGTATATGACACCGAGCCGGTATCAGGAAGAACAAAGTGGCATCGTTGAGCGCACTCCGGCCACATATCAGATACAATTGGGCTGGGGTGACAAGGGCTGGAACATCAGAGCAGGTGCATACAACTTCTTGCGCACTTCGTGGAAAGAGTCTCACCAGACCCTTTCAAGCGAATATTACAGCTTCGACCGCAGACAATTCTCTACCGCCCGGCATTGGCGCGTTACATTGGCCGTTTCATACACCTTCGGCTACGGAAAGAAAGTTGACCATTATGATGAAGTCAGCGGCTCCGGAACCGCCGGCAGCGCAATCCTGAAATAACCCGACAATATAAAAAGAAATAAATATGAAAAAGATATTGTTTATGCTGGTCTTGGCAATCGGACTCTGTGGAGGACAAACCATCGCCCAAAAACGTCATGACGGACATCGCGGACACAGCGCTTGCGAAGAGAGAAGCCGCCATCATCGGTCGCCATATTTCATTACCGACAACAAAGTGTTCTTCGAAGGACGTATGGTAGAAGGAGCCTCCGCCTCAAGTTTTTCCATATTGCGCGACGGATATGCCAAAGACTCGTGGGCTGTGTATTACTGCGGCGTAAAAATAGAAGGAGCCTCAAGCGACTCGTTCAATGTGATGGGTTACGGCTACGCAAAAAACACTTGGAATGTATATTACAACGGCGTGAAGATTGACGAAGCTTCCCCAAACAGTTTCCGCCTGCTCTCTGACTGGTATGCCAAAGACTCCTGGAACGTGTACTACGACGGGAAGAAAATCGCCGGCGCATCTCCCGATAATTTCAAAGTGCTTCGTGACGGCTATGCAAAAGATGCATGGAATGTATATTTCGATGCCGTAAAGATTGAGGGCGCATCTCCCGACAGTTTCAAAGTGCTTCGTGACGGCTACGCCAGCGATAGCTGGAACACATATTACTTCGGAAGAAAAATCGGCTGAAACCGCGTTGTAATAGCTTGATGCGGGAGGGGCATAGCCTGTTCGTATTCAAGGTCAACGCGATATAACCTGTCGCAGGCGATTGACGCTCGTTTCATCGTCATGCCGTACCTTCACTTCTCGGCCATCGTGTGTGTGGAGATAAGCATTTCATCAGTGACCGACGGTGGAAGCTCCGGTAAACATAGCCATGCATCTGCAGCAGCGACTCTACCGCTTTATACCCCTAAAAAGTTTTGACGTTGTAAAAAAATTATTAACTTTGTCTCTGATAAGTAACTGTTCAAAATCATTTTGATATCATGACAGAAGTTTTTCTTTGGCGACCGACAGCAAAACAGATGAAATGTAGCCCGCTACATGACTGATGACAAGATGGAAAGCGACAAAAAAGACTTCGGCATAATATTGAAATACATATCCTAATTTTAAACTGTGACTTATGACTGACAACAAAGTAAAACTATCTGCCGTCGATACGCTTGACAGATATCTCGCTGCAAAGCATCTGCGCCGCACTCCCGAGCGATATGCCATCCTTGACATGGTGCTGCGCATGAACAAGCACTTCTACATCGAGACTATATGCCGGGCGATGGCCGACAGCAACTTTCGCGTCAGTCGGGCGACAGTCTACAACACCATCGAACTTTTCACCGAAGCCGGCATCGTCCGCCGACACCGTTTTGGCAACGAGCCCGCTCAGTTCGAGAAAATAGTCGACACTGCCGCCGCCAACCACCAGCACCTCGTGTGCACAAAATGCGGCAAGGTAAAGGAAATAAAGGATCCGGCTCTCCTGAAAGCCCTCTCTCAACGGCGTTATCAGGCATTCACCCCCGAATATTTCCAGTTTTATGTCTACGGCACTTGCTCACAATGCAGCCGACGCATGAGACACCGTGCCCGACAAGCTGAAAAATAAGTCAAATATAACATATATACAAATTAAAAAATGAAAGTTGATATTTTGCTCGGCCTGCAATGGGGCGACGAAGGTAAAGGTAAAGTAGTTGATGTTCTGACACCCCGCTACGATGCCGTGGCACGTTTTCAGGGCGGTCCCAACGCCGGACACACTCTCGAATTTGACGGCAAGAAATATGTGCTGCGTTCCATACCCTCCGGCATATTCCAGGAAAACCAGGTCAACATAATAGGCAACGGCGTCGTGCTCGACCCCGTCCTCTTCGAGGAAGAAGCACGAGCCCTCGAAGCATCAGGCATAGATCTGCGGAAAGCGCTCAAAATATCGCGTAAAGTCCACCTCATTCTCCCCACACACCGCCTCCTCGACGCCGCTAACGAAAAAGCAAAAGGCGACGCCAAGATAGGCACGACAGGCAAAGGTATCGGTCCGACCTACACCGACAAAGTGTCGCGCAACGGATTGCGCCTCGGCAACATGGAGAACGGCGACCTCACCGCCTACAATGCCGCACGCGACCGTCATCTGCGCATGCTCGCATCCATGGGCGAAAATCCCGACATCTCAGTTCTCGAAGCAAAATGGCTCGATGCTGTCAGATACATTCTCACCTACGACATCATCGACTCCGAATACTTCATCAACGACCTTCTCCGACAAGGCAAGTCAATACTTTGCGAAGGTGCCCAGGGAACACTTCTCGACGTCGACTTCGGCTCATACCCCTTCGTCACTTCATCCAACACCATAAGTGCCGGAGCATGCTGCGGTCTCGGTGTGGCGCCCAACAAAATCGGCGAAGTCTACGGCATATTCAAAGCCTATTGCACACGCGTAGGCTCAGGTCCCTTCCCCACCGAGCTCCACGATGAAACAGGCAAAAAAATACGCGACCTCGGTCACGAATACGGAGCAGTCACCGGCCGCGAGCGCCGCTGCGGATGGATCGACCTCGTCGCATTGCGCTACGCCATCATGATCAACGGCGTCACACAGCTTATCATGATGAAAAGCGACGTGCTCGACACATTCCCGCAGATCCGCGCATGCGTAGCCTACGAGATTGAGGGCAAGCGCGTCGACACATTCCCCTTCACCGTCGACGACTCACGCATCAAACCCGTCTACGTCGACATGCCCGGATGGCTCACCGACATGACTCAGTTCAAAGATGAATCTCAGTTCCCCAAAGAATTCAGCGACTACATCGCATTCCTCGAACAGCAGCTCGGAGTGCCCATAAGAATAGTTTCGATAGGCCCCGACCGCAACCAGACAATAATCCGTAAGTAACATTCAGTACCATGGCAAAGATCAAACCATTCCGCGGCGTTCGCCCGCCACGACAGCTTGTCACAGAAGTTGCCTCGCGCCCCTACGACGTCCTTAACTCCGAAGAAGCTCGTGCGGAAGCCCAGGGTAACCCGAAATCGCTCTACCACATCATAAAGCCCGAAATCGACTTCGAACCGGGCACCGACGAGCACGACCCCAAAGTCTACGACAAAGCCGTTGAAAACTTCAACAACTTCCAGAAACAGGGCTGGCTCGTTCAGGACGAAACCGACAGATATTACATCTACGCCCAGACTATGGACGGCCGCACCCAATACGGCTTCGTCATCGCCGCCAATGTCGACGACTACATGACAGGCAAAATCAAAAAGCACGAGCTCACACGACGCGACAAGGAAGAGGATCGCATGAAGCATGTCCGCATCAACAACGCCAACATCGAGCCCGTATTCTTCGCATTCCCCGACAACGACGTCCTCCAGGACATCATCACGAAAGTCACTGCCGGAGAGCCCGAATATGACTTCGTGGCGCCCGACGGCTTCGGCCACCACTTCTGGGTAATATCCGACAACGATATCATTCAGACAATCACCGCCGAATTTGAAAAAATGCCGTCACTCTACATCGCCGACGGCCATCACCGCACCGCTGCCGCTGCCCTTGTAGGCAATGAGAAAGCGCAAAACAACCCCGGACACCGCGGCGACGAGGAATACAATTACTTCCTTGCTGTGGCATTCCCGGCCTCTCACCTCAAGATCATCGACTACAACCGTGTCGTCAAAGACCTTAACGGCCTCTCCGACCAAGAGTTCATCGCCCGTCTCGAAGAAAACTTCGACGTTGTCGACATGGGCACAGAGATTTACCGTCCCGCCCGTCTCCACAACTTCTCGCTCTATCTCGGCGGACACTGGTATTCGCTCACACCCCACGAAGGCACATACGACGACAATGACCCGATCGGATGTCTCGACGTCACCGTATCTTCCGACCTGATACTGCGCGACATTCTCGGCATCACCGACCTCCGTTCCGACAAACGCATCGACTTCGTCGGCGGCATACGCGGACTCGGCGAACTCAAGCAGCGTGTCGACTCCGGTGAGATGAAGGTCGCGCTGGCTCTTTATCCCGTTTCAATGAAGCAGCTGATCAACATCGCCGACACCGGCAACATCATGCCGCCCAAAACCACGTGGTTCGAGCCAAAACTCCGTTCAGGTCTCGTCATCCACAAACTCGAATAATCCATTCTTACGGCATTTAAAGCGTCCGTGCACGGCTTACGCTACAAATGATTAAATATTATAACCACAAGCGAACAAAATCAAGACTGCGGCGTTTCATAATCAAAGACCTGTTAAACTCTTCGACTTATGGAAACAAAAAGCACTCTTTCGACCTGGTTCTCACGCCGCCTTTTCAAACTGTTCAGTCTGACACCGATTTCGCGCTTGCTCTTATAAAGATATAAAATATAATTGTAGCAGACCACATAAAGGATGGACCGACGCACAACGCGTCAAGTCCATCCTTTTTCAGTCTCTAATATAATTATGGAACTGACCACTACCCCGTTCCGCATATCATCCGCCACATATATCCGACGCATAATCAGGCGCTGGCTTGCCCGCTATATACTGCCGCTTATCGCCGCGCTCGCCACTCTCGTCGCATTGGGCATTGCCGTCAATCCGGCATTTTTCATCGTCGCGCTCATATTCATATTCATTGTCGCGCCGACAGCCCTGATGTTTGTCTACTACTTCTACGGACTGACACCGCGCATCGTAATGCTGTCGACCGGACTCGTCACCGTTTCGGCCGACGAGTCAGCCGTAACGGCCGACATATCTTTTGACGACCGACCCGCCCGTAAATTCACCATCCCGCTCTCCGGCATCCGCGAGATAACACCCGGCGACTCCATCGACACCATCGTATGCGGCTCCGGACCCGGCGACATACTGCTGCTCGACAAAAACGCATTCGCATCGCAAGCAGCACGCATCCTCTTTCACAACTACATATTCGACAGCATAAGTGCCGGTCAAAAATAATAGTCATTAAACCACACCCATTCATGAAATTTACATTACAGGCTACTGATAAAAAATCCGGCGCACGAGCCGGCATCATACACACCGACCACGGTGACATTCCAACCCCCATTTTCATGCCGGTTGGCACCCAGGGATCCGTCAAAGCCGTCCATCAGCACGAGCTCCGCGACGACATCGACGCAAAAATCATACTCGGCAACACCTACCACCTCTACCTCCGCCCCGGAACCGATATAATCGAACAAGCCGGCGGCCTGCACAAGTTCAACGGGTGGGAACGCCCTATCCTCACCGATTCCGGCGGCTTCCAGGTATTCTCCCTCTCATCCAACCGCAAACTCAAGGAAGAAGGCGCATATTTCCGTTCGCACATCGACGGATCTAAACACCTTTTCACCCCCGAAAAAGTTGTCGACATACAACGCTCCATCGGTTCCGACATCATGATGGCGCTCGATGAGTGCCCCCCCGGCACCTCCGACCGCGCCTACGCCACAAAATCACTCGCCCTGACTCATCGCTGGCTGCGCAGAGGCTGGGATCACTTCAACGCCACATCACCGCGCTACGGCCACTCTCAGGCATTCTTCCCCATCGTGCAGGGCTGCACATACCCCGACCTGCGCCGTGAGTCGGCAAAATTCGTCGCCGACCTCGGTGCCGAAGGCAACGCAATCGGTGGCCTTGCCGTAGGCGAACCGGCCGAAGTAATGTACGACATGATTGAAGTCGTCAACGAAATTCTTCCTGCCGACCGCCCGCGCTACCTCATGGGCGTAGGCACACCCGCAAATATCCTCGAGGCAATCGAGCGCGGAGTCGACATGATGGACTGCGTCATGCCCACCCGCAACGCTCGCAACGGCATGCTCTTCACCTCCCACGGCATCATGAACATGCGCAATAAAAAATGGGCCGACGATTTCTCTCCAATCCAGGAAGACGGTCCGTCATACGTCGACCGCACATATTCCAGAGCCTATCTGCGCCATCTGTTCATAGCCGACGAAATCCTCGCCATGCAGATTGCGTCAATCCATAACCTCGCATTCTACCTCTGGCTCGTCACACAGGCCCGTCAGCACATAATGGCCGGAGACTTCGCCGACTGGAAAAAAGCCATCCTCCCAATCCTCACACAAAGATTATAACAGCAACTTATGAACCCATCATTCAAACATCTGATAGCTCTCGCCTTATCTATCGTTCCGTGGTTATCCATGCATGCCGAATCCGACTGGGCCAACATCGAGCGCTACAACGCCGACAACCAACGCATAATTAATAACCCCGACAGACCTTCCGACCTTGTCGTATTCATCGGAAACTCAATAACTGACTATTGGCCAGGCGTTCATCCGCAATTTTTCTCCGACAACAATTTCGTCGGGCGAGGCATCTCCGGACAGACCACCTATCAGTTTCTCGTCCGTTTCCGCAACGATGTCGTCGCCCTCCATCCCGCAGCGGTAGTCATAAATGGAGGAATCAACGATATCGCACAAAACAACTACGCCTACAACGAGGACCTCACATTCGGCAATCTCGTTTCCATGGCCGAGATAGCCGAAGCCAACGGCATCAAAGTTATAATGACATCACTTCTTCCATCCAACCGTTGTGGCTGGCGACCCGACATCACCGATGTAGCTGACAAAGTCGCATCGCTTAATACCCGCATAAAGAAATATGCCGAAGAACACGGATATGCATATATCGACTACTACACGCCAATGATATCCGAATCCGACAGAGGCATCATTCAGGCATACTCCGGCGACGGCGTGCACCCTAATCCGGAAGGATACACCATAATGGAACAGACCGCCCTCCCGATAATCAAAAAAACGCTCCGGAAGAATTCCACCAAAAAATAATTGTATCTCCGGGAGAGCATTTGGACAACAAGTTTATCTCACGTTAAAAACACTCTTTTAGGAAGACTACATTTTACAAAGACATCTCTGCAACAAGAGGAAAGTCAATATATCACAGCCATCACTCGTGATATATTGACTTTCCCCTTATTGTAGAGACATATTCTGTCGCTTATCTCCCGGAAACAGGAGTAAGCCTTACGGCAGCACCGCCGCCGGGTGCCAGTTCAAGCGTCATCTCACTCTTGCTGTCCACCTTCTTCTCATAGATTTTATACGACTTCGGATTGCTCTTGTAGTCGGCATCCTTTCCATCCTCATAGACCGTCGCGATATACTTCACTCCCTTCGGCAGAAAGTCAAGTCTGAATTTGGCCTTGCGCGCATTCTCATCCGTAATCGCTCCGACATACCAGTCATCACTATTCTTGTCCTGACGGGCAACAGTTATATAATCACCCGGCTCAGCCTCAAGATACACCGACGTTCTCCACTCGACAGGCACAACCTTGATAAACTCGAACGCATCCGCATACCTGCGATAGCTCTCCGGCTTGTCACAAGCCATCTGCATGGGCGACGGCATAGTCAGATACAGAGCCAACTGACGGGCGATTGTAGTGCCAGGCTTCGAATTGTTGCCGAACCCATACGATGCCAGATCCGTCTCGACGATACCCGGAGTGTAATCCATCGGCCCTCCCTTCAGACGCGTAAACGGCAATATTGTCGTATGCTCCGGCGGATTGCCGCCCATCGCCTCATACTCGCCTCCACGGGCCGACTCCTGTGCAACCCAGTTTGGCCACGTACGCATCAGCCCCGTAGGCCTCACAGCCTCATGACTGTTAACCATCACCTTATGTTCGGCCGCACGACGCGCCACCTCAATATAGTGGTCATTCATCCATTGCGACGAATGATGCTCGCCGCGCGGTATGATATAACCCACATATCCCGTCTTGACAGCATCATAACCATGCTCGTTCATAAAATCAAAAGCCGCCTCAAGCTGACGCTCATAATCAGCCGCATTGGCCGACGTCTCGTGATGCATTATCAGCTTGACACCCTTCTCACGCGCATAACGCTCAAGCCCCTCGACATCAAAATCCGGATAAGCCTTGTCAAACATGAAATGACGGTTCTTGCGACCCTCGGTCCAAGTCTCCCACCCCTCGTTCCAGCCTTCGACAAGCACACCCTTAATGCCCGATTCGGCGGCAAAATCAATATATTTTTTCACATTCTCCGTGTTTGCCGCATGACGTCCGTTAGGCTTCACCTTCGAGTAATCCGTCACACCCGGACGCGTACTTATATCATCGCTGTAAGCCCACGAATTGCCGCCGAGAAACATCTCCCACCACACACCCATGAACTTCTGCGGATAAATCCACGACGTATCCGCGATTTTCGACGGCTCGTTAAGATTGTATATCAGTTGCGAAGCCAGAATGTCGCGTGCGTCATCACTGATTATAAGCGTACGCCACGGCGTATTGAACGGAAGCTGCACATAACCGCGCACACCATCCGCACCCGGCGTAAGATGCGATTTAAACCCCGGCTTCTCAACATCCACATCAAGCGCCATCGAAGGATATCCCACCAGAGCAGCCTCATGCACATTGACATAAACCTTACCCTCCGGATGCTTCATCATCACAGGAGTCTGCACCGCCAGACCGTCAATCAGCGTCGACTCCGAATGACGTGAACGCGGCAACTTCTCGCCAAGCTCACTCATCGGCGACTTCGTATACAGAAACTCATCCGTATCATAATCGCCCGGTATGGCAAAAACAGTATAGTCATCAGCAAAATTAAACTCCGTATTCTCTCCCGTCACCGACAGAAAATACAAATCACCGCTCTGAGGCAACTCATACCTAAAACCCACACCGTCATCAAACACCCTCACCCTGACATCAAAATCCGGACCCGACTCACCTCTGAACCGGCCTACCAGCTCATTATAATGATTTCTGACCTCAGCATACTCACCCCATACAGGCGTCCACACCTCATCAAATTCAACAACATCCCCAAACTCCACATTATAGCCCTCAGCGATAGCCGTCTCACGAGCCGACAGCCCCAGACAACTCTCCGTCACAACAGGCATACCCTTGTAACTGACACTGTAAACAGGCCGCCCCGCGCCATCAACATCCATATTGACAGCAATATCACCGTCAGGCGACGAAACAACAGCCGCGCCGCCGCTGACAGCACAACCGAGACCAAGCAAAAAAAGCAGATTCTTCATTCCTATATACTGATTTAAGAGTATGTTTACTTTTAAATGATTTTAGCGCAAAGAGAGATTTTGGAGAGCTTTTTTAAAGTTGAAGAGGGAGCGATGCGGGCATCGTGACTGATGAAATCTTTAAAAAAGAGCCCAAAAGATCCTTTGTAATGAAATCAAAAATTAATAGAACATACTCAAATATTTAATTTGGTTTAAAACTAAACATACTCTTAGATAAAACATTGATAACTGATACACCGAAATCTGAAACATCACAGCGACGACACAGCATCGCCATCCGTAACAGAAAAAAACGGTTTACAAAGATAAAAAAACTTTTTCGCAAAAATGCGTCAAAAACATACACCACATCCCCCTCAACCAACATTATTACCAATTTTATCAAATACCTTCACCATCACCTGCCCCCACTGACAAATCAACAGCAAAAATCACCCCCCCGCCGCAAATCCCACAACCGGCACAAATTCACATCTCAAATTCTTGCGGCCATCTCAAATTCACACAAAATCCGCCCCTAATCTCAAAAAATCTCAAAAAAACTCGCAAAAACAAAAAAAATAAATTACCTTTGCACAGCAAAAAAGCAACAACCCAAAGGAGAGATGCTCGAGTGGCTGAAGAGGTTCGCCTGGAAAGCGGATATAGGCCAAAAGCCTATCGCGGGTTCGAATCCCGCTCTCTCCGCAAGATAAAGCCTTGAAAATCGACTAATCAACTACTGATTTTCAAGGCTTATTTTGTTTTTTGTAAATTTTAATCTTTCTTATCATCGCAAAATTGGAGTATATGCTTAATCTACCTTGGTACGCATATCTGCCAGTTGCGGCAGGAATTATTGGCGGTCTTATTGGTGGTTACTTCTATAAGAAGAATCATCAGAAGGGCAAATAATACTATACGTTATCATCTTCCTTGTAGGGGGGGGGCGAATAACTCGTCTTCTTCGAGGTCGACTCCCTCAAACTCGACATCTTCAATGTCGATAATTTCCTTTCGGTATTTCTCAATATGCCATCTTGTTTGGCGATAAGCATTTCGTTGGTGCGCCAACGGTGAAAGTCGCGAGAAGCCGAGCCAAGCATTGGCAGCAGCGACTTAACAACGGCAAGGTCTGAATAAACCGTCGTGCGGTGTATTCCATGACGTTGGCAGACCTCGGCGACAAACTCGCGGTCGGTACCGTCGGGATTGGCGATAAACCAGTTATACATTTCGCACACACGAAGTACCTTATTCACAAGAGCTTGTGGATAGCGTTCGCGCAGTTCGAACTCTTTTGTAAAGAGTTCGGCGCGGCATACTTCGATAGCGTTGGGATATAACATAGAAAACGGCTTATGTACCGCGAAGATACATAAGCCGTTCCATGCTATAAAAGACGAGTTCCTATTCGCTCGTAATGATTTTATCTAATGGAATAGGATATATGATAGGTAGGTTATACCATACCTTTTTAGGTATGCCATTCATTTTCGCAGGCTCAAATTTACCCAATTTTTTGATTGCCTCGATGGCAGCATTCATATAATCTTCAGGCACAGATTTGTTCCGCACAATTTTTATGCTATTAGAGTCAATAATCCCATTCTCAGAAACACAGAACCTTACAACGGCACGAGCTTTGATACATTCTTGTGATACAGGAGCGGTCTTTAGCAATATCGTGTAAAGATCATTCAGTAGACCTTTGTCCCCACCATTCAAATAGTAGACTTGTTGTTCGGGTTCGTAGAATATCACCAATTCATCTACGTTGGTATTAGATATAGGCATATGTTTATGTGTGTTGCATGATGTGTTAAACAGAGCAACGCACAATAAGGTCAAATAGCAAAATATAGATTTCATAACGCAAATTTAGCAAAATTCTGCTATTCACCATCTTCCATATCCAATAAATTGCGATGCGCGTTCTTGATGAAAACATCCATTCCTCAGAGCCTCTTTAAACAGAGGCTGCGCCGTAAAACCGAATTCTTCTTTGCCATACACAAAATTAACAATTTATCCTCGGATTTGTATGTCCTACAACTGAAATATGCCCATACAAACTTGCCCGTATCATGAATAATCACTATCTTTGTAATTGATAATATTTAATCAGTATTTGCGTCGGAATGAATTATTCAGATAATATGTTGTCAGTATTAGACGGTTTTACATTGCCCGATGCGGACGATGTGGCCCGCAAGTTGGCGGATGACTTCCGCAGCAGGCGTGTGGAGCGTGGTTTGACACGGGAGGCTGTGGCTGAGAAATCAGGCGTGGCTCTTGCCAACATAACACGCTTCGAGCAGAAAGGACTCATATCTCTGAAGAATCTTATACTCCTTGCAATCTCGATGGATTATCTGCAAGAAGTGCGCGACATTTTTGCCGCGCCCAAGTATTCCACAATGGAGGAACTCACGCAGATTCGCAAGAATGCCGGCAAGAAGAAAGCATACAACCGTAAACCTCGCGCAGATGAAGAAGATTGACCGACTTTCCGTAAAATACCACGACCGCGATGTAGGCACCATGTCGCTTACTCCCGACAACCGCCTCTGCGTCTTTGAATACGACAGGGAATGGCTCGCCGACGGTTTCAGCATCTCTCCGCTGGAGTTGCCGTTGAAACCGGGTATGTTCATAGCCAAGCCGACACCGTTCAACGGTGATTTCGGTATTTTTGAGGACAGCCTCCCGGATGGTTACGGACGTTATCTGCTCCATAAGGCTCTACTGCGCGAAGGGATAAACGATACCGACCTGTCAGCACTTGACAGGCTGAGCATCGTAGGAAGCGGCGGCATGGGCGTGTTGACATACACACCCGTATCAAATATTGTGACAGGAGAAGAAACCGATGATTTTGATATGCTCCAGCAAAAGGCATTGGAGGTGCTTCGGGAACGACAGGACGATGACGCCGGACTCCTGCTTTTCAACAGCGGCAACAGCGGCGGGGCAAGACCTAAAGCGGTGTTTTCAGACAGTGACGGTCACTGGCTTGTGAAATTTCGACATACATACGATCCAAAGAATATCGGTGAGCAGGAATATATCTACA
>CAMWIJ010000026.1 GCA_947174275.1 uncultured Muribaculaceae bacterium | reverse complement strand
TCCGGGGCTAACCCGCAAATATAGCAAAGGCTTCCGTAGGACGCCGATTTACACCTCGGCTTTGACTTGATGGAGCCGCGACTCCCTACATTTTGGCAGCATTTTCTCTGAGTTCTACCATAAAAAAAGCGTCGTGACCCGCTACGGGGACACGACGCTTTTTTATGGTGTTGAAACTTACGTTTATGCTTCGGCGTGCGGAGCGACATTGATGAAGCGGCGGCCGTTCTTTCCTTCAGAGAAAACAACCACACCGTCAATCAGAGCGTAGATTGTGTGGTCTTTGCCCATGCCCACGTTCTGACCGGGGTGGTGCACTGTGCCACGCTGACGCTTGATAATGTTGCCGGCTTTGCAATTCTGACCGCCGAAAATCTTAACACCGAGTCGTTTGCTTTCTGATTCACGACCGTTCTTCGAACTACCTACACCTTTTTTATGTGCCATTTCTTTAAGATTTTAGGGGTTATGCAATAACGTCTTTAATCACAACTTTAGTGAAATACTGGCGATGACCGTTTTTCACACGGTAACCTTTGCGACGTTTTTTCTTGAAAACGATCACTTTGTCACCTTTTACGAGGGGAGCAGCTACTTCGCATACTACCTTTGCACCTTCTACGGTAGGTGCGCCGACCTTAACGTCACCGTCGGCGTCTGCGAGAAGCACACGGTCAAATTCTACCTTGTCACCCTCTTTTACCTCTTCGCCGAGATAGTGTACATACAAGAACTTGTCTTTTTCAGCTTTGAACTGTTGTCCTTGAATTTCTACAATTACAAACATTTTAACTTGTTGGTTTATATGTTACTCCGTCGGGTGGAACGCCCATTCTGCGGCATTCGCTTAATCGACAACCCGGTGCGGAAAAATTTAAGCACACAAAGGTACGACTTTATTCCCTCACAACCAAATTTTTCCATCACATTTTATCAAACTTTTCTCAAAATCTCAATTTACAAAATACGAATTATGCAAAAATTGTTGTAAAATAGAAAATTTTACCGTACATTTGCACCGCAAACGCCCGGATGGCGGAATCGGTAGACGCGCTGGTCTCAAACACCAGTGGGGCAACCCATCCCGGTTCGAGCCCGGGTCCGGGTACTCAAACGGCAGACAATCTCATGGTTGTCTGCCGTTTTTTTTGATATCAGTTATTACGGATCAGCAATATACAGCGGCGCGCCCCACCCGGGTTTGTGCTGTAGTGACGTCGACAGCCGGGGGCTTCGCCCGCTCAGCGGTCTGCCAACCCCGGTTAATCACAGGTTCGAGCCTCCGGCTCTACGCGGCAGCCTGGCATGACACGCCGCGGAGACCCGACAATGCCGCCAAAATGTAGGGACGCACGGCTCGTGCGTCCGCTAACACACTGATTATCAAACACTACACGCGGACGCACGAGCCGTGCGTCCCTACAATATGAGTCCTCCCGCAATGCCCCTACGCACAAAAGAAAGACTCCGCAAGCTGTTGAATAACCAACTTCTTGCGGAGTCTTCGAGTTGTCTTACCTGGATTCGAACCAAGACAGGCAGAACCAAAAACTGCAGTGCTACCATTACACCATAAGACAATCCTGTTTGCCCAAGCCCTTAAAGAGCCTAAAGCGCCACAAAGGTAGACACCTTTTGGCAATTTTCCAAATTTTTACACCAATATTTTTGATTTGAACGTGATATTGAGCACAATACAGGCCGCAGCATGGCTGCCGGCCTACATAATGACGATATCTCTGCCGCAACTATCGCTATCGCCGCCCCTTTGCGCTACACGCTTTTGGCACCCGAATTGAGGAAACGGCGCAGATTTTCACGGGCAAGATCGGCGAGCGCGCCCTGACGCATGCCCCGCACGTCAGCCACTGCGGCAATCACGTTGCGTATTTCCGACTCGGGAAGCTCGTCGGTCTCCAGCAGGAGCAGTTCGCGAGGTATCATCTTCACCGTCTCGGCATTGAATTTCGGCCCCACCGACATATATATTCCCGCATCGGCAAGCTGTGCGGCCACTTCGGGCTTGGCTCTGAAACCGTGCACCGCTCCGGCTGACACCGGCCTGAACTCGGCATACAACTTCAGCAATATATCATAACGGCGCACGATATGAAACACCACCGGCATGCGGGCGTCGGCCGCCACTTGCAGCTGATAGCGCAGCAGCTGCTCCTGACGCTCCACTGACGCTCCGTGGAGCGGGTCGATGCCGATCTCCCCTATCGCCACCACATTTGGGTCGGTGATGGCGTCGGAGAGTATGTTAAACGCTTCATACATATCGCTTTCCAAAGTGTCCCACGGATGCAACCCGACCACAAGCCTCTGCCCTGTGGCAGGCTCGTAACCGCGGTATTCGTCGAGTGTGAGGGTAAGCAGACCGGCAGAGCGATCATGGCAGTGTGAATCAATATCTTTTATATTCATATATTTATCATGGCACAGGGTCATAACCGCATCCGCCCCACGGATTGCAGCGCAACAGGCGGCGCACTGTAAGCCACAGCCCTTTCACCGGACCATGCTTTCGCAGCGCCTCAAGGGCATATTGCGAGCATGTCGGCGTGAAGCGGCAACTTGCCGGCAGCATAGGCGAGATGCAATATCGGTAGAAATATATCGGCAGCGACAGCAATGCGCTTGCCAGACGGCTCAACAGTCTGATAGGCTTCATATACAGGTCACGGATTATTTATCTGTCGACTTGCCGGCGTCATGTATCTTGCCGAGCAGGCGCTCCATGGCGGCATGAATGGAGGCCGACGGAAGCACTCGGTTGGCCACATAGACAAAAGCGATATCAAGGTCGGCCACGCCGCCGTTTTCGGCCGAGCATGCCTCTTCGACACGGCCGTGGGTCAGACGGTAGGCCTCGCGTATGCGACGGCGCGCAGCCACGCGGTCGACGGCATGACGCAGACGCTTCTTCGGCACGGTGATGACAAACTTGCATGACGCATCGCCGTCAGCTCTGCGGGCGGCTTCGCGCCACACCCCTTTGATGGGATAGCACAGCGCACTGCGCGAGTCGCCGGCGGTGAAAAGCCTGTCGACCGCTACGGCGCCACACAATTTATGTCGTTTGCCAAGTTCAAATTTTTTCATGACACGAAGGTAAAAAAACTATACGTGCCAGCCTCGTCCGTGCTCGAATTTTAACACAAATTTCACTGTTTTTTAACATCAGGGGGAGACAGAAGGCCGTTATGGCCGACGGTCTCCCCCGTTATTTCAGCGTCAAAAGCCGGTTATTTGACAAACTTCACCGCCTTGCCGTTGACATTGGCAATCATGACACCCTTGCCGGCCACTTTGACAGGCACGTTGGTGACACCCGCCGCTACCGTGCGGCCGAGCATGTCGACAATCACAACATCGGCATTGGCATCGGCGTTGACAGTGACATCATCACCGTTGACAGTGACAAGCACATTTGTTGTCTCAGCGGCAATCGAGCCTACCGACGAGAGGTCTTCAACCGACCATGTGAAGGGAGAGTATTTCTCGTTGTAGAGGCTAAGAGCCTGCACGCCCACTTTGTAGCCCTTGTCGGCTGTCGCGGGTATTGAATAAGACTGCACGCCGGGACGCACCGCCACGTGACGGTCGGTGGTGTTGCGCACAAATCCGGTCACGGGATTGGCCGCCACGAGAGCCACAGTGCCGCGGTCGGGAGTTTCGATATACACGTTGTAGGCGCAGGTCAGGTCGTCATTGTCGACCCAGGTTACGGTGAGCATACCATCCTCTATCACAGCGTGCACCTCAGTGGGAGCCTCAACATCTTCAGGCTCGTATTCATGCTGGTTCTCATACATTACCGCGAGCGGGCCGTGGCCGCCGCCACCGTCGACGTTTCTGATATACTGGTATTCGGTGCCTTCAGCCCAGCCGTGTCCGGTGATGAAGAGGTCGGTGCGGCCGTTGCCGTTGAAGTCGGCGGGACATGCGCCCGAACCGTCGCCGAAGTCACGGATGCGCAGGTAGTCACATTCTTTCTCGAATGTGCCGGCAGGGCCTCCGTAATATATGTTGTTGTTTTCACGGCCGTCGAAATAGATGTCGACATATCCGTCGGCATTGAAGTCGCGCAGCAACGGACGGTAATCTTCTTTCCAGCTTACGTCAAAACCGGCAAGCGACAGGTCGATACCTTCGCCGTAGACACCGCTTTCGCCATCGTCGGCATTGTTGAGATATGTGCGGAGTATCCATCCGGCACCGCCGTCGACATAACCGCCCGAATAGAGGTCGAGATAGCCGGTCTCTGGATTGGGTGTGAGATCGATACCGCCTGAACGGCCGGCGAGGAACTGCGAAGCGTCGGTCACATCGACAAACTTGCGGCCGCCGTTGCCGTCATCCTTGTTGAGATATACGCGGCTCACATTGTTGATATCCTGCATGTGGGCGGGGTCATGCACCGAGTTCCAGGGAGCGTAGCCGGTGAAGAGAAGGTCGAGCCAGCCGTCATTGTTAAGGTCGGCGAATTTCACGTTGCCCGAGATAGGCAGAAATTCACCGGGGAGCTCGAATTCTTCCTCACCGAGCTGAGCTTCGCCGTAAGCGCCGCCTTTGGTCTCGGCGATGTTCATCTGCTGGAATTTGCCTGTTCCCCCAAGATTGCGGTAGAGACGGGTTATACGGTATGCTTCGCCGGAAGCGCGGTTGACACGCTTGCCGCAGACAGCGATATCGACGTAGCCGTCGCGGTCATAGTCGCCGACGGCAAACACGTTGTTGTAGAGACGCTGAGCGTCATCGGCATTTGAGTCGGGACGCACGATGGGCAGTCCGTGGTCATCGATGCGTGTGAAGGTGCCGTCGCCATTGTTGTGGTAGAGCTGGCAGGTGATATATGTGTTGTGGTCGCCCACCTGCTCGAAATAGAGCTGGTCGCGGTAAGATGCAGCATAATCGTTGGAGTCGACTACCATCACCATATACATGTCGAGCAGACCGTCGTTGTCATAGTCAAACACGGCATAGTTCTGGCGCATGCCGGGTATGATGCCGCTTTTGGGAAATCCCTGTTTGTAGTAATCTTTCGGCTCAGTCACCTGATTTCCATCACCGTCAAGCACGGGATTGCCGTCGCCGTCAACAACCCCTTCATAGCGGGTCTCGACAAATTCAGGCTCGTTGTAGAGACATTTGTATGTGCCGTCTCCGTTATCTATATACATCAGCGACAGAAACGGCCACCCCCATAATCCGGGCTTACTATACTCATCAAACCATTCGCCGCCGCATCCGTAATAGATGTCGAAACGGTCATCGTTGTTGAAGTCAGCCACAATCGGACGGCTTTGTTGTGAAATACGGAACTGATTGGCCTGTTCGAACAGCTGCCAGCTGCCCTGATGGTCCCAGTCGGGCTTAGCTCCTGTAGCAGTAAGACCGGTCACAGCCGCTGCCGACAGCATGAGCGCAGAGTAAATCTTTTTCATCGGTTTGTTTTTTTGGTTATTTTAAGGTTAGTTGGTTGTTTTATGCTTTTACAGGTATTGTCTGCCTCTTTCCGATAGCAATATTCACACTTTTTAATGCATTTTTAGAAAACGTTTGCGTCATTTTATCGCATAAATAGCGCAAATTGCACCAACGGCTCCAATTTCAGAGCCATCCCCTGCAATACGCTGCAACGCTCTGCGTCATTTATATTACGGCATGACGCAAATGTCGCTGCGACCGCAGCCTTGACAACAAGCGTGCGCGCCATCGATGATGACACGCACGCCACGCATTAATCACTTAACTTGATTGACTGATTATTTAATCCACCAGTTTTCGGGATTAGATAATCTGGCCGCAGCCGCCGCCGGATTGTCGAAGCGGCGTGAGATTTTATCAACCATAAGAGCCGGATGGTCGGCACGGTGATGCGACACTCGCATCAGGTCGAAGAAACGGTTGCCTTCGAAGCAGGTCTCCGCTGCCATCTCATAGAGAATTTCGTTTTCTACCCATTCGATAGAGTCGTTGAGAGTCTCGAGTTCCGGTATCAGATAACCGCTCTTTGCAAGACGTATGCCATAGCCGCGGCCGCGCATCGCGGTGCCTATATTGCCTTCATACTTGCCGTTGTCGAAATTGATATACATCTCGCCGTTGCATTCCCAAGGCATCACCAGCGTGGAGTCAGACATCACTTTCTGCTTGAGTCCGTTGGTGATTACGGCGAAAGCAACCGAAGGCTTGCCGGCACGGTTGACGGCCTCGGCATAGCGCAGATAGAGCGACGGGGTGCGGTAGACGGGCACAGAACGCAGATGACGCACCGACTGCCAGTCAAACATCTCGTTGTCGGGGTTTGACACCGACGCAGCCTCTCCGTTGTTGAAGAACTTCGTTATAAGTATATCCTGCTGCTCGTCTTTGACATGGGTGTAACCGTAGGCTCCGGCAAAGTCACCTTTGTTGTCGGCATAGAAGGCCATGCCGCGGAGGTCGCCTTCGAATGTGCCGGTTATCAGAATCGACCCGGTGCCGTCGGCATAGAAGTGGAGCGCCTCGTCCATCTGCTTGATGAAATGTGCGGCGGGCACCATCTGAGGCACAAGCGAGTAGGTCTTGTTGATAAGATCGGCACGATAATCCTTGCCGTCGCTCGAGAACGGTATGCGCGAAATCACCTCGTTCTTGTAGGCATTGTTGTTGTTGGCCCAGATGCCGGTGCGGGTGTTGCCGCTCCAGCGGTTGGTGTTGTCACCCAGGGTGATGTTATATTTGTCGATATAGTTATAGTAGAGCTGGGCGGCCATCTCGTAGTTGTTCTTGTAGAGATAGATGTCGGCAGCTATAAGCGTCGGGCGCAGGAACGCCTGAGTGGAGTTGTAGTCGCCCACATTGCCGAAGTCGGGCACTTCCATGCCGATGTAAGGCTCTATGTCCTGAAGTATCCGGTCAAGAGCGGCGTCAAACGGAAGCACCGGATAATCGGCGTTCGCACCGTCGACAGTGGTGATCGGGTCGGTATACCATGTGAGCTCGCCGAAGCTGAGCGCCGCCTGCATCTGTGTCCATGCGCGCACCGAGCGTATGCCCACGTAGTCTGACATGAGCACCTTGTTGTTATGGAGCGTTATCGAGGTGTCCATGCGCGCGATGGCGTAGTTACAGTTGTTGATTACGTTGTAGTAGTCGGAACGCGACAGATAGCTGTTGTCGCCGCTCACATTGAAAGAGGCAATCTCCTGCAGCGAATAGTCAGCCGTGGCGGGGACCTCGACAAGGTCGCCGCGCAGCTCGCCGAAGAGCACATATCGTTCGGCCAGACGCTGCTGCTGGGCGAGAATACCCATCACCGAGTAAAGCGAGTCGTTGGCGGAGCTGATGTGCAGGTCATCCTCGAAGATATAGTCGTCAGACTTTGTCTCGAGCATATCCTCACACGAGCTGACTGCACCGGCGAGCACCGCCGCCATTGCTGTCATTGCTATATATCTGAATGTTTTCATCTGGTAATTGAGTTTTCTTTGTTATTGGGTAAATCGATGTGGCTGACTACAGGTTGACTTTCACACCGAAGTTGAATTCACGGGCCTGCGACACCATGCCTGCGTCAACGCCGAGATAAAGCGGCGAGTTGCCGAACGCGAACTCGGGGTCGGGACCGAGATATTTGGTCCATGTGCAGAGGTTGTTGACGGCAAACGACAGAGTCACGCCCTGGATGTAGGGCGATGAAATCGGTATGCGGTAGTCGACCGACAGCGATTTCCATTTGAGGTAGCTTGCATCTTCAATCCAGCGGTTGGAGAATCGGCCGTTGCCCATCGGGTCTTCGTAGACGGCGCGCGGCACGTCGGTCACCTGGCCGTTGGCCACCCAGCGGTTGAGCATGGCGGTGGTCTGGTTGAAGATGTCGTCGCCGGCCTCGAGGCGTGCGCGGAGCGCGTTGTAGGCGTCATTGCCCAACGAGTAGGTGAACACTGTGCCGAGAGTGAAATTCTTCCAGCTCAGGCGCAGGTTGAAGTTACCGAAGATATCGGGATTGGGGTCGCCGATAATCTGTCGGTCAGCCTCGGAGATGACACCGTCTTTGTTGAGGTCGTTGAAACGCATGTCGCCGGCCTCGAAGGGAGTGAGCGAACCGTCGGCGTTGCGTATCGACAGATTTGCCGCCGCGGCGTCGGCCACGCTTGAGTAGACTCCGTCGGCCTTGTAGCCGTAGAACACGCCCACGGGGTTGCCTACAGCCGTAAGCACCTGACCGCCGCAGATGTCGGTAAGTATCTGACCCTCGGGGAGCGAGGTGATTTTATTCTTGTAGTGGCCGATGGTGGCGCCGACATCGAGTTTCCAGTCGCGCAGATTGATTGCGCGCACCGTAGTCGAGAAGTTGATGCCTTTGTTGGTCATGTCGCCGCCGTTGCTCCAGTAGTATTGGAGACCCACCTCATCTTTGGCGCGCTTCTGTATCAGAAGGTCGCTCGTCTTTGAGGCGTAGAAGTCAAAGGCCATTGTCCAACGGTTGGCAAAGAGGCTTGCGTCGAAGCCCACGCGCCATGTGCGGGTAGTCTCCCACTTGAGGCGGTCGTTGCCGATATTGGCGATTACCTGTCCGAAGCCGTTGTTGTTGAGCGCCTCTGAAGCGAAATATGTGCGGTTGGCATAGAAGGGTATCTTGTCGTTGCCGGCGATGTCAAGGCTCGCGCGCAGTTTGAACAGGTCGAGGAAATTCACACCCTGCATCCACTTTTCGGATGTCATGAGCCAGGCTGCGGTCACCGAGGGGAAGAAGCCCCATGCCACGCCGCCGATATGTGCGGCGCCGGGAGCGTTTTTGCCGAAGCGGGAGTTGCTCTCGAGAGTGGCGTCGACGCCGAGGATATAGCGCTGGAGCCATGCGTATTCGCCCGACAGATACCATGCCATGTTGCGCCACTCGAGGTCTTTGCCCGATGTGAAGTGGAGCGACGAGGAGGTGTTGCCCAGGTCGTTGATGAAGTCAGACGAGGTGTTGTGGCCTTCGCCGTAGGAATTTACGTAAGTGTCGTTCTGATAACGGAAACCGCCGGTAAACTTCAGGTTGTGGGTGATGCCGCGCAGCGGATTGTAGAAGAAATGCAGGTCGGCGATAAATGTGGTGTGACGGTTCATCAGGCTCTTCACCACATTGCGGCTCTGGGCGTATATCTCACCGTTTTCGTTGACGAAGTCACGCTCGTCGACACCATAGTCAGGCACGAATGAATTTTCCTTCACTTTGTCAAAGGTGTAGGCCACGAGACCCTCAACGGTAAGCGCGTCGTTGAAACGATAGCGCGGAGCGGCATTGAGGTTGAAGCGGTAGTTGCGACCCTCTCCTATGCCAAGGTCAAGGATATTCATCGGGTTGGTAACGTCAAGCTCATCCTTATCGGCATATTTCGATGTCAGCGAGCCGTCGAGCGCCAGTATATTGGGGTGATAGAGCGGTGACTTGATCATCGAGATATAGTAGGGCGACGAATATGGATTGAGACCGTCGTCGCGCAGTTTGAAATTATCTTGCGCGTAGGCCACGTCGAAACGCAGTGTGGAGCCGCGCCACAGGTTGATGTCGGAGTTGAAGCGCACGTTGATGCGGTCGAATGAAGTTTCCTTTATCGTTCCTTCGTTTTTGGTATATCCGAGAGAGAACATGTAGAGCGCTCTGTCGTCACCGCCGCGCACGTTGACGCCGTAGTTCATCATCAATCCGTCGCGGGTCACCAGGTCGAGCCAGTCGGTGTCGTTGTGGGTATCGTAATATTGCGACGAGGTGGGGTCATCGTTGAGAAATCCCAGACGGTCGATTATCTGCTGGTTGTCATATTTGTCTTTGATGATATCGGAGGCGTATGTACGGTATTGGGCGGCATTCATCATCGGAATGGTTTTGGCTGTCGTGCGCCAGCCCATGCGTGCGTATGCCTCGATTTCGGTAGCCTCTGAGCGTGCGCGCTTAGTCTCGATAACGACCACGCCGTTGCCCCCTTTGGCGCCGTAGATCGCCGTGCCGTTTTTGAGCACGTAGATGTTCTCGATGTCGTCAGGCGAAATCAGGGCAAGGGGATTGTTGAAGTGTCCGTCCATAATCGACGAGTTGTCGTCAGCTACGCTCCACACCACTCCGTCGACAACGTAGAGAGGCTGTGACGACGAGTTGATCGAGTGCAGACCCTCGACATAGACCACATGGCCGGCGCCGGGCATGCCCGAACGCGATATGGAGTAAAGGTCGCCCTGGAGGTCGGCCACCGAATTGTCGGCAACAGTCTGTCCGATGGCAAACTCGGTGCGGTCATTGTGCGAACCGGCGGTCAGCGCGTTTTTGTATATGTCGCCCTCCATAGGCACGGAGAGGCGTATGGTAAGCTCTTTGCTGTCTCTTACAGGCACAAGTATGTCGGCAAAGCCCGGAGCGGTGACCTTAAGAGTGGCGGCATCGGAAGGAAGGCTGAGAGTGAAGCGGCCGTCGTCGCCGGTCATCGCCATCGCTCTTGAATTGACAACAGCCACGCGGGCGCCGGGCAACGGCAGCCCCGTCGACGAGTCGAGAACAAGACCGGAAAGCGTATTTCCCACAACAGTCTCCCGGGCAGACCCGTCATCAGTCTGCGCCATTGCGGACGCCGGCATTCCGAGTCCGATCAAAGCAGCCACCGATGCGCATATCACCGGCCGAAGCATTTTCTTGGAAGTATTATATGAGTGTTTCATGATAGTCGTTTATTTTTTGATAGGCACAAACACCACGCGGTCGATGCGAAATCGGCGCACCATCTCGTTGCGGTTGAACTCTGTGTTGGTCACATCTGTCTTTATCAGCAGCTTGGTGGTATTGACACGGTCGTTCTGCGTGTGGAGCGGGTCAATCAGCCACAACATGTCATAATAGTTTGACACGGGAAATTCCATCGGTTCGTCATTGACTTTCATCCATGTCATCTCCCTGTCGCTCGTGACATATCTGTCGCTCTTCTGGTCGCGGAAGGTCTTGTTGACAGTGCGGCCGTTGGCTCCCATGTATGACAACGTGAATGTCAGTCGCGTTTTCTCGATGTTGAGAGTGTCGGTGACGGTGCCGGGCACGAATGACACGTAGATGTCATATTCGGTCGACAACACGTTGGGGATGGTGATTGTGACACCGGGCTGCGTGGCAGTGGAGCCTGACGACACCACCTCGATGTAACGGTTCTCGCTTATGGAGTCGCTATGAATGTTCTCGGCGCCGACTGAGCGGGTATAGATGGTACTTGCCTGCGCGGCCTGACGGCCTTCCTGGTTCTCGCCCTCGACTTCGAGAAGCTTGTTCCATGTGGCTACGTTGTCATAATTGAGCTGCGACGCGAGATACATCATGCCGTTGGAGGCATTCTTACCCGTTGTGCCGCCGAAGAGTTCCATCGGGTCGACTACCTGACTGCCGCGTGTCGACCACAGGTCAGTCTCGGCGGCAGGATTTTCGATTACGCGGCGGAACACGAGGTCGTTGACGATTGCGAGCTTTGTCTGCACGTCGCCTATCGAGTCGGCCACAGCCTGGTCTTTGTCATAGACGTTATAATAGGGACGTATGCGCTCGTAGGCCTTTTCCCATGCGTTGTTGTCAGGGATTATCATGGTGAAGAGCGAATCTTCGTCGGCGATGTCGCCTATGCCATACCATCCGTGCTGGAGCACCGGGTTGTAGTCATACATCACCGAGTCATAGACAGTGGCGCCGTTGGCGTCGACACCGATGGGACGCGAGGCGTTGATATCCATCTCGCGGCGGTCATGAAGAGCGAGAAACTCCGCTATACTCGATGTGGACTGATGCACGTCGATATATTCGCGCAAGTTATAGGAGTAAGGTATCTGCCCGCTGAGCACATGCAGAATGCCGTTGTTGGCGATGATGTCGGCGCGCTCGAGTCCGGCTGAGCCGAAAGAGTCGCCGTCGAAAGCGAAGCGCTTGCCGTTGTACATCTTCACGGTGTGTCCGTCGCCGGCGGCGGTTGAGTTGTTGAAGCGGGCGATGTGGTTGAGCACTATGCGCTTGACCGCGTCGACATCTTCAAGGTCGACATCTGCGAGGGCTTCGTTGACAGGTGCGAAAACGGTGAATGTCTGCGAAGAGGCCAGCAGATCCTTATATCCCGAAATCTCAAGCATCTCGGCGAAGGTCGAAAGCTCGGCGTCGGCCTCGATGAGTTCCATCACCGACTCCTGCGCCACCTGCTCCGACGGCTCATAGTGGTTGTCCCACTCCTCGGAACATGATGTCAGGGCTCCGGCGGCCATGAGCAATCCGATTGATATATATGACTTTTTCATTGATGAAATCTGTTAAATGGGTGACGGTTTAATAAATATCTTCATACTCTATGAGTGACACCGGCACGAGCTCGATGAGGTCGCCGTTATATTCGTTGCCGGGCGAGAGCACGTTTTTGGCACGGAGATAGTGGGCGCCGTATTCCTGAACGTTGAGGTTGCCGATTATCACTCGGAGATAGGCCTGGTCGTTGCGGAGCACGGAGTTGTAGGCGTAGTTTATCGCCGAGGCGGGGCCCTTCATGTAGCCGCGGTTGCGCATCGCCTTGTCTATTTCCTTGTCCTCGGGGCCGCCGGTATCTTTCACCCAGCCTACGCGGGGGTCGTTGCCCTCGATGCGGAGGTCGCGGGGTATGCCCTGTATCTCGCCGTCGAGGAAGAACTGCGCGATGCCGCGCCACCATACTCGAGAGTAGCCCATGCGCACTTCCCAGTTGCCCGGGGGCACGGGGGGCAGACGCAGGGTGAAGTCATACCATCCGTTGAGCTTGAGCTCGTCGGCCTGATACATCGTCCAGCCTTCAGAAGCCCACATCACAATCTCGGTCTCGGGCGAGAATGACAGATGCTTGGTGCAGAAGTCGTGGGGTATGGTGCGGGCCGAGGCTCCGTCGGGCACAGCCTCGGTGCAGTGCCAGCGGATGTTGTTGTTGGTAAGTTCGGGCGGAATGTTATACATGTCGACGCGGACGCGGCAGTTGAGCACGTCGTTTTCCATCACGTCACGGTCATAGACGAGCAGGTCGTTGATAGAATGGACGTAGCCGTTCGCTCCGCTGAGGTTGCTGAGACCTTCCACGACCTCGACGCACTTGCCCGTGCGCTGCAGGTTGAGCTTCGGGCCCACGTTGATTTTCAGCAGATAGAACTCGCGCATCGTCTCGTAAAACTCTACGCGGTCTTTCATCGAGTTGGGCACTGTGTTCTTGCCCGGGTAGAGGAACGAGTTGGTGGGCATCGAGCGGTCGAGGATATGATAGGCGACAAACTGGTTGAGCGCGTTGCTGCGGTCGGTGTAGTCGTCAGATCCGTTGTCGTAATATTGGCGTGCGACGCGCTCCATATCGGCCACGGAGTGTATGCCGTGGGCGGCATATACCTCGTCGGGCTCGACGAAGAGAGTGTAGCCGTAGCGTTTGGTCTTGGGAAGCAGGCAGTCCCATCCGGCCTGTGTGATGTGGGCGTTGCTCGTGGGGCACACATAGTTGAGGTCGTAGGTGCGTTCGAGCGAGTCAGCCAGGTGTGTCACGCGCAGAGCCTCGGCGAAGAGGTTGAATGTCTGTTCGTTGCCGATGATTTCAGGCTGAGTGAGAATGTCGCTGACATAATCTTTGTTGGGCGAGATGACACTGTTGACCCTGTGCACGACGCCGTTGTGCACCTCAATGTCACGCTCGATGATGAGCACGGTCTTGTTGACGTAGATCTGAAGACCTGCCATATCGGGGTCGGACTGGAAAGATATCACCAGGAAGTTGTCAGACATCGACGGCTCTCCAAGCGCTCCCTCCTCGAAGTTTTCGGAGAGATAATCACGTCCCGGACTGTCGATCACGTGGTTGTAGATGATTTCACGCATCTGTTCGGCCGGCATTGTTTCGAGCGACAGGCCGTTCTGACGGAAATATTCCTCAAAGGCGTCGTTGTCGGGGAGAAACAGCGTATAGTGTCCGTAGGTCGACAGGAGCGCGTCGGTGCCGGTGCGGTGCATCATGTCGGCGAAGATGGAGTATTGCGGGTCATCTTCGACAAACGAGCACACCGTGTCGCCTGTAAACGTATAGTAGGCACCCTCGTCGACATCGTCGGAACATGATGTCAGCGAGCCGACTGAGGCAGTCATGGCGGCCATCAACAGAGATTTTAGCAGATACTTATTCATGGTGTTGAGTGATTAGCGTGGGTGGTTAAGTAATTTTTTCGGAATAACTCGTGACAGTCAATTACTTGTTGACATCGATATCTGTCGACACTTCGTAGAACGGATTCTGCACCAGCTGGTGGTTGGCTTTGAGCTCCGAGTCTTTGATCGGCATGTAAAGCGCATCGATATCCTTGAGTTTCGATGACACCGTTGCCTGGTCGAGAGTGATATATTTGGGTTTGAGATATGTGCTGAGTATGAGCTGCAGGCGTGAGGGGTCCTTGCGAATGGCGCGGAGCAGGTCGAAGTAGCGCTTGCCCTCGAACATGAATTCGCGCTGGCGCTCGTCGAGCACGAGCTGACGCATCGACTCCTGGTCGGCATACGAGCCGCCGAGACCTTCGGGCGATGCCGAGTTGGCGCGGTCGTAGACCTGTTTGACGAGCGAGAAAGCTTCGGTCAGGTTTTTATTCTGCTCGGTCAGGGCTTCAGCTTTCATCAGATATACGTCGGCAAGGCGATAGAGTATCCAGTTGGTGTTGCCGGCGTTGTCGCCGATGTCGTTGTAGTCAGACTCGCGTATCTGCGACGGGATATCATTCTCGCGGCGGTATGACACGAATTTCTTGACGGGGAATGTGCCGCCGGCCACGTCGGCGTAATAGAAGTCATACTGGCGCTCGTCGGTATCGTCCCAGAGCTCTGTGGTGGTGAAGTCGTAGGCCACAATCTGACGCTGCGGTCCGCGGCCTCCGCTTGTTCCGTAAAATTCGCACACGGCGTAGTTGGGTATGTTGCCGCGGTTGAACTGCAGCTCGAAGATGCTTTCGGAAGAGTTGCCGTCGATAAACACACCTTTGTTGTAGTTGTTGGGAGCGACGAGACTGAGCTCGGCGTTGCCGTCGGTGAGTATGCGGTTGCAATATTCCTCGGCTTCGGCATAACGTCCCTGCCACAGACACATGTCGGCAATCAGACAGCGTATGGCATTCTGGGTCATGCGTCCTTTGGTATATGCCACCTGACTCCACTCAGTGATGGCGCGCGGTTCAATCGCCTTGAGGTCTTCGATAAGGAAATCGACTATCTCATCGGGGTCAGACTGCGGCAGACGGAACTGCACGGTGTCGTCGATTACGGGCTCGGTGGAGAAAGGTATGTCGCGGAATGCCCGCACAAGCGTGAAATAGCAGTAGGCGCGCACGGCTTTGACTTCGGCAAGGTAGCCGTTGAGCTGTCCGAGAGTGAAGTTGGGGTCGCGCTCGTAGGCTATCGGGGCGAAGTGCTCCACGGTGTTGCAGAGGTTGATTACGGCGTAGAAATCGCTCCATGCCGCATATCCGTTGGAGGGGAGCAGGTTGAGGTTGGCGATGTTGTTGAGGTCGCCGCCGTCGCCGCTGCCGAGGATGCAGTTGTCGGAACGGAATTCACCCCAGACGATAAGACGCTGCATGAAACCGGGCTCCTGCATGGAGCGGTAGCAGCTGCCGACCACGGCCAGCACGTCTGACTCGTTCTGCCAGAACTCTTCAAGCACCATCTCGTTTTTGGGCTTGAGCTCGAAGAAGTCGTCGCATGATGCCACTGACGCTCCCAGCAGAGCTATTGTAAAATATTTCAGTATCTTGTTCATGTCATTTATGTTTTTTCAAGGGTTAGAAACCTACCGTCAGACCGAAAGTGAAGTATTGCGAACGGGGAGTCGAGCTCCAGTCTTCCACCACGCCGGTCATGCCGTTGGGTGAGATTTCGGGGTCTACACCGGTATATTTGGTCCAGGTGTAGAGGTTGTTGAGCGTCAGGTAAAGGTTGAGCTGGTTGAGACGCAGCGCCTGGCACACTTCTTTGGTAAATCCGTAGTTGAATGTCAGATATTTGAAGCGTAGGAACGAGCCGTCTTCGACGAAGCGGTCGGAGGGCATCCAGTTGTAACCGTACTGATAGAGAGCGCGGGGCATGTCAGTGATGTCACCCTCTTTGCGCCAGCGCCAGTTGGTGGCGATTGACTGGTTGTCGTTGGTGTACATGTTTTCGGCGCGCATACGGGCGTAGTTGGCGATTTTGTTGCCGGTGCGGAAGTTGAAGAATGCGTTGACCGAAAGCTGTTTCCAGCGGAATGTGAAGCCGAAGCCACCGTAGATTTTGGGGTTACAGTTGCCGAGGTAGACGATATCGAGCTCGTCGATTGTGCCGTCGTGGTTGATATCTTCGTAGATTGCGTCACCACCGCGGAATTTGTAGTTGATGCCGCCGTAGTCGTAATACATAGGCATGGGATTGCCGTTGGCATCCTTGATGTATTCTCCGTCGGGACCTTTGACGAAGGGGCATGTGCCTTCACGGCCTTCAACGTAGTCGCTGTACTGGTAGACGCCTTTGTAGCGCAAACCGTAGATCGAGCCGTAGGCGTTGCCGAGCTGCACGCGGTTGACGAAACGCGAATCATTCGGGGTCTTTATGAATTCACCTTCATACGACTCGAGAATTTCCGGCATCATGTAAGTGATCTTGGAGTTGTAGTTTGAGAGGTTGAAGTTGAAGTCAAACGAGAAATCGTTGAATTTCAAAAGGTTTTGGGTGTAGAAGTTGAATTCCCAGCCGCTTTTCTCCATTGAGCCGCCGTTGATATAGCTGATTGAGCCGAAACCGGTCGACGAAGGTATTGTCTGGTTGGAGAAGAGCAGGTCTTTGTTCTTGTCTTTAAACACGTTGAAGTCGAAGTTGACCTTGTAGTTGAAGAGGTTGCAGTCGACACCGAAGTTAACGGAGTTGGCTGTCTCCCATTTAAGGTTGCTAAGACGAATTGAAGCGGGCTTGAGCGTGGAGATATCGATGTAGGAGTTGCCCATGCCGGAGCCGTAGTTGGAGTTGTAACGCGCGTAGTGGAGGTATTCGGAGTCAGGCATACGTCCGGTCTTTCCGTAGCCGGCGCGGATGCCGAATGTGTTGAACCACTCCCAGGAGTCAAACCATTTCTCATCTGAGAGAATCCATTTTCCTGACACGGCGGGGAATGTGCCCCAGCGGTTTCCGGGACCGAAACGGGTGCTGCCGTCGCGGCGTACGGTCACGTCAAGGATGTAGCGCTCTTTGAATGCGTAGTGCATACGTCCCATATATGCCATCGAGTGCCATTCGCCTTTCGAGGAGCTGAATGTGCGTTCGTTGCCGGGCACTGTGGGTGATTCGATGCCGTTGGGCATGCCGTATTTTCGGAATTCCTGCGCCTGCGAGTTGCCGGAGGTGAGTTCCCAGGCACCGAGCAGCATCAGCGAATGGCCGTGACCGATCTGCGGCATGAAGAGGAGCTCGTGCTTGGTCTGCATGTTGAGCGACTCGGCATCGCGGCGTGACACGCGGTTGACAGCGTCGTTGTTCCATGAATATGATGTCAGTTCGCGCGGAAGCACGCGGTCGTCCTTGCGGTTTTCGATGTCAAACTGCACGTAGCCCTGATAACGCAGGCGGTGTTTCTCGGGGTTGAGAATGTCATACTGCACGCGCAAGGTGGGGATAATACGCATCGATATTTCGGCGTATTTGGCGAGATTGGCCATTGCCACGGGGTTGACAAGGTTTTTCTGCGAGGCATCGAGCGATGATGACTGCGGTATGATGTAGAAGTCGTTGGTGAGATTTCCGGCATCGTCGCGACGGTATACGCCGACGTTGGGCATTTTGGTGTAGGCGATGTCGAGAATGTTGCCGAACTCGTCGTAAGTCTTGTCGTTTTTGGTGTGGGTAAGCGAGAACTCGGTAGAGAATTTCAGACGGTCAGACACCTGATAGTCGAGGTTCATGAGGGCTGATATACGCTCGAGTTTCTGCTCGATGATGGTACCGGTCTGTGTGAGGTAGCCGAGCGACGCGCGATATTTTGCTTTATCGCCGCCACCGTTGACATTGACAGTGTTGTCATGTGTGTAGCCGTATTGTGTCACTTCGTCGACCCAGTCGGTGTTGTTGACGAAGTTCCAGTATTCGGAATATGTGGGGTCGTAGTTATATTCGGGAATGTTGCATGCGTTCTCGTCCTGACGCGGATTGAAGTAGGCCTGCTTCATGAGCATCGTGTAGTCGTCGCCGCTGAGCATCTTGCGTCCCTTGGGCTGCTTGTGCATCGAGAACTTGTAGAGATACTGCACGCGGGGCGGACCTTTGACGCCGCGCTTTGTCTTGATGAGGATGACACCGTTTGCACCTCTGGCGCCGTAGACTGCCGCTGCCGCACCGTCTTTGAGCACGGTGATTTCCTCGATGTCCTCGGGGTTGATGGCAAGAAGGTTGGCAAATTGCTCCTGAGTTGCGTTGGAGAAGTCAAACGACTCGTCGACATGGCTTTCGTAGGGGATATCGTTGAGCACGATAAGGGGCTCGGCGTTGGAGTTGATTGAGCCGGAACCGCGGATACGCATCGATGAGCCTGAACCGAGGTCACCTGAGTTTGACACGATGTCGAGACCGGCGAGACGGCCCTGAAGGGCGTCGTCGACCGAGGTCACCGACAGACCTTCGAACTCTTTGGTGTTGATGGTCTGTGTGGCACCCGAAAGCTCACGCATGGGGATGGGCATCGAGCCGTCGTTGCTCATGCGCGATGCTGTCACCTGCACCTCAGAGAGGGTGGCGGCGTCTTGCATGACGATATGCATGTTGGGCTTGATGGAGAGCGTCTGGGGCTTGAAGCCTACATACGAGACCTTTATCTTGTTGTTTGGATTTTTGATTGCCAGAGAGAACTCACCGTTGAAGTCGGTGGCCGTGTTAGAATACACACGGTTGTTCTTGTCCACCTCATGGAGCTGTGCGCCGATGATTGGCTCGCCGGTCTCGTCGACCACCGTACCTCTGATAATCGACGATGCCTGACCATAACCCAGCTGTGTCACAGCCAGGAGCATCATCATAAGTAATAATCGTAGATTTCTCATTATGTATGTGAGGTTAGGTTGTTTTAATTTTTAGGAGTTAAAGCACGGTCGATAAGATGGATTACGGCGCGCGACGATGCAAAGATCTGCGTGGCGTTCTGGGGGTCTTCGGCGTTGCCGATGATATCACGTGCCATAAAGTTGTAGCAACCGGATGATGTGAGCACGCGTGCAGTGTGTCCCGACTCGTCGGCTACGGTCATGTCACGACCGTTGGAACTGATGGTCAGACGGCGGAAACGGTCGAATTCGTTGCGCGAGCCTGATTCATATACCATGGGGCCGTAGGATTCGCCCGAGATGTAGGCGGAGTTGTCGACGAAGTGATAGCGGAGGAATGAAAGCAGATAGAGCGCTTTCTCTTTCTTGACTGCCATATCCTCTTCGGCAGCGATTTCGTCCCATGTCCAGAGGTTTGAATCGGCGGCGAAAGCAGCGTCGAGAGCTTCGTTGGTGGGCACCAGTATGGTGTATCGGTAGTTGTTGAAGTTGGTCACTACGTGGCCGATACCGCAGATTTTGGCTTCTTTCGAATATTTTGAGCCGAAGATGTCGACAAAATCCTCGTCGTTGATGAAGTTGGTCGATACCTGCTCGTCGCCCATACAGAGCTCGAAGAAGCGGCTGAACTCCTCATGCTCGCCGAGCACGGTGTAGACATTCTTGACGGGGTCGTGGAGTATATGGTCGACGAAGAATGTGCGACCGTTCTGCGAGTCGTAGAGGCAGGGGCTTCCGGTTTCGGTGTAGACCACACGGGCCGGCTCGATGCCGAGCTCCATGTCGCCGCCGCCGTTGAACACCACGTTGTTGCCTTTGCCGCTGGCGTAGATTGTGGCGCCGCCTTTGGTGAGGAAGTAGTTGGCCGGCGAGTCGTTGACATATCCGCCGAGCGTCGTGCCGTCGTTGGTGCCGATGACGATGTTCATGTCGATGATGTCGCGCAGGCGGTTGCGGACGATATTCTGGTTTTCCTCCTTGCGCACCATCTCGGCCTTCTCGCCGTTATCGTCGACATAATAAATGTCGGCGTATACGGCATTCTTGTCGGCGTCGTAATAGAACGACCAGATGCGGCGCGATGAGCCGCCGAGCTGCCATGAGATGGGCTCGCGGTAGTTTTGCAGAGCCTCGTCGGTGGGTACGATGAGGTTATACATGTTTTCCATCGAGCGCAGATACATGAAGAAATACATAGCGTTTTCGTCGCCGAGGTTGTTCCAGTTGTCGGTGAGCGCCCATTTCATCACTTTGGTGTCGGGCGATGTGAGCACTGAGGCGTATGTGCCTTTGTAGTCAATCGGGGGTATTACCTTGTCGATTACGAACACGACACCGTTGGAGGTGAGTATTGTGTTGACGACGTTGCCTTCATTGAGTTTTATCGCATAGCTTGTCTCGTCGGTGAGAGTGGGCCACAGGTGAGGCAGCGAGGCCATGAACGAACGTTTCTGATGGTTTTTGAGGAATGTCGCAAGCAGGTCGGTGGGCACATTGTCCCAGTCGCCGTAGGAGTCGCGCAGGTAACCGCCTTCCGAGCCGTTGAAATATTCCATCATTGCGGCATCTGTTGGCACAAACATGACGCCCATGTCGGAGTTGCCGCCATAGGTGGTGTTGTTGGGGTCGTAATAGAGCATGCCGTAGGATGAAAGATTTTCACCCTTGGGGCCGGATGATGCCGACGCTTCGTTGAAATAGCGTTTTACAAAAATGGAGTCGTTGGCAGAAAGACCGGGTATGACGGGACGAAGCGCTGTCGATCCGTTGTAATATTCCTTGACCGAGGCATCGATGCCGCCGTCATAGTAGGGGGCACTGAATTTGTCGAGGAGTTTGTTGAATATGGTGGTGTTGCCCTGAAGCGCTATCGCTTCGGCCATAGTCACGGAGGGGAGCGCCACTTCTTCCATCTCGTGGATGTAACCGTTCTTACAAATAATGTCAGGACGGACGATGCGGACATTATTGACATAGATGTCGGCGCCGTTGTAGGGCTGTCCGAAAATCAGATTGAAGTCGTTGTTGGTAATCCCCTTTGCATTCATCATCTGCGGAGTGAAGTGCACCATCATCGGCGCCTGTGCAGTCAGGAACACTTTGCTGTCGCGGAAACGCTCCCAGTATGATGTCTCGGGAAGAGTTATGCCCGGGATGGCCTGCACGGAGTCCAGGTTGGTTGACGATGTGTTGCGGCGCAAAGCCTGCCCTTTTCCACCGTTGTCGGAGTTGTCGGGGTTGGTAGTATTGGGAAGCATATCGGAGAGGTATGCCATGTCGATCATGCTTGCGTTCATTATAATGCGCTTCTGTGACACGGTGAGCTCTTCGTAGCTGTGCGCCCCGTAAGGGTTGGAGCGGTAGAAACGCTCGAATGCGGCGTCATTGGCCGGGAAGAGCGTTTTCGAACCCGTCTTTACAAGTGTTTCACGGTAACCGAGGTCGTCGATAAGACGCAACATATTGGTAAAGTTGCCTTGCTGCTGGAGATACTCGTAGATGCTCGCACCCAGATAGTCGGGCTCGTGGTCATCGTAGATGTAATCATCCTTGCAAGAGTTGAGGCTAACTGTCGCCGTCGCCATCAGAGCGAGAGCCAGCAGTTGCACCATTCTTTTCGGTACTCCTAAATGCATTGCGATGTGGTTTTAGATATGGGTTAATGAATGGTTTGTTTGTTTTGTCAAATCAGTCCTCCTCAGAGGAAATGTCTTTCATGGCACCTCGTGGAGCAATACGAATTACCCGACACAGAGACGGAATGACACGCAACAAAATTATGCACATTGTAATTATAATTTTATAAACTTTTAAGTTATTTACAAAACTTTTGACGCTTTAACATATAATTGGGTAAGATTAAACCGCAGAACTTGAAAAATGACGCAAATTTATCATTTTTTCAATTTTGCAACAAATGCGCTATTTATGTTTTACAACATATTCCGGAACAACGGTTTTACTCAAAGATTTCTTTAATTGCCATAGATTTTACAAATTGTTGACCTGCATAATATTAATTTTGCAATCACTACGAAAGTGTCAAATATGTCACATTCAACACCAACCGGAATATCGCCCTTGTTGCATTAACTTAATTTTATTAAAAGCGACAAAGTGTCAGAAGCCGGGCACCGCGGCCGGAAAAAGCTACATTTTTTGCAACAGGCACAATAAATGAAAAAATATAGACAACCCACATAAACCAACACCAAATTTCAACCCATGAAACTGAAAACAGTCATTATCACAGCATGCTCGTTTGCAACGGCACTGACCGCCGGAGCAAAGCAATCAGAAGCCATAATGTGGTATCAGTCTCCCGCCAAGGAGTGGATTGAGGCTGTGCCTTTAGGCAACGGGCGCATCGGCGCCATGGTCTACGGCGGCATTGACCGCGAGCGCGTGGCTCTAAATGAAATAACACTGTGGGCGGGACAGCGCGACTCGCTCCAGAACGATTACTGCGGGCCGGAACACCTCGCTGAAATACGTCAGGCATTCTTTGCCGGCGACCTGCAGAAAGGCAACGACCTCGCCAACCAATATCTCGGCGGCCGCAACGTATCATTCGGCACCCACCTGCCGCTGGGCGACATGGTGCTCGACTTCCAATATCCCTCCGACAGGATTACCGACTACCGCCGCGACCTCGACCTTGCCACCGCAGTGGCTACAACATCATTCAATGTCAACACTCCCGACGGCAAAATAAAATACACGCGCGAATATATCTGCGACTATCCCGACGATGTGCTTGCATTGAAAATAGGCGCCGACAAGCCCGGACAGGTCAATTTCACACTCTCTACCGACTTTTTCCGTGCTGCCGACTTTACGGCCAATGGCAACGAGCTGTCGTTTGAGGGAAAAGTTGACTACCCGATGTTCGGCCCCGGCGGAGTCAGCTTTGCGGGCACATTCAAGGTGATTGCCGACGGCGGCAAGGTGACGCCCGAAGGCAACACGCTTAAAGTCAGCGACGCAGATAACGTGACCCTGCTGTGGGACATGCGCACCGACTATGACAACGAGACGCCCGCGCAACGCGCCAAAGCAACCGTAGAGAAAGCCGCAGCGCGCGGTTATAACGCACTCAGAGCCGACCACATTGCCGACTATTCGGCTCTTTACAACCGTATGGAGATCGATCTGGGCGGAGAGATGACCAACTCGCTTCCGACCGACACCCGTCTGCATCTGGCCAAGAACGGCGTCGTAGACCCCGGTTTCGATGCCATTTTCTTCCAGTATGGCCGCTACATGCAGATAGCGTCGTCACGTCCGAACTCAGTGCTCTGCTCCAATCTGCAGGGAATATGGAACGATAACCTTGCCTGCCACATGGCCTGGACCTGCGACTATCATCTCGACATCAATATAAACCAGAACTACTGGTCGCCCAACAAAGCCAATCTGGCGGAGTGCAACGAACCTATGTTCAAATATGTCGCGCTTCTTGCCAAATATGGCTCAGAGACAGCCGAAAAACTCTACGGCTGCAACGGATGGTGCTCCCACACCATCACCAATCCCTGGGGCTACACCGCCAACGGCGGATATGTAGGCTGGGGCCTCAACGTGACAGCCGGCGCATGGCTTGCCACCGAGCTGTGGAGCCACTGGCTCTACACCCTCGACGAGGATTTCCTCCGCGAGACAGGCTATCCGCTGCTCAAAAGCTGCGCCGAATTTTTCGTTGACTACATGGTGGAGGACCCTGCCACCGGATATCTTGTGACCGGCCCGTCAATCTCACCCGAGAACGGCTATAAACTCATGGGTGGCGACGGCACACACTACGCCGTGGCAATGATGCCGACAATCGACCGTTTCATTGTCGAGCGCATCTACAACGCCGTAATCGAAGGCTCGAAAGTGCTTGGCGTCGACAAGAAACTGCGCCAGCGCCTTGAGAAAGACCTCAAGCGCCTGCCGCCTGTAGAAGTGGGCAAGGACGGTCTCGTAAAGGAATGGCTGATGTATGACGCCGAACGCACCGACCCCTCACACCGCCACTCGTCGCATCTTGTCGGCCTCTACCCCTTCGGCATGATTTCAGAAACAAAGACCCCCGAACTCTTCGAGGCATCGAAACGCAGCCTCGCCACACAGACATCGTCACCCACATGGGAGGATACGGAATGGAGCACCGGCAACATGATATGCTTCTACTCGTTCCTCAAAGAGGGTGACACCGCCCACCGCTGGCTGCAGAACCTCTTCAAAGCCTTCACCCGCGAAAACCTCATGACCGTATCGCCGGCAGGCATCGCAGGCGCACCCTCCGACATCTTCAGCTTCGATGCAACAGAGGCCTCGGTTGCCGGCATCTGCGACATGCTGCTGCAAAGCCACGACGGCTTCATCGAACTGCTCCCTGCCCTGCCCTCAGCATGGCCCACAGGCTCAATCAAAGGACTCTGCGCACAGGGCGCACTGACTGTTGACCTCAACTGGAAAGACGGCAAAGCGACCGCCGCCGACATCCGTGCCGAAAAAGCCAACACCGTCAACCTCCGCGTGGCCGACAACAATGTCCCGGCAATGACCATCGACGGCAAGACCGTAACCCCCAAAGTGAAAGGCGACATCGCCTCCGTAAGCCTCAAAGCCGGCCAGACCCTCAACCTCCGCTACTGATCGATTTCCAATAGCACAAACATAATCTACACACAAACACGACGATGGAGCGCTTTTTGGGGCGCTCCATCGTTTTTATCCGCATACACCGGCCTATAAATTCATTTTAAGAAATTCCCTGAGACTTACATGCTTAATTCCGGGATAGTCGCTGAAACCCCCACTGACAGGATCCATCGAAACAACAAACTTCGGATAATTGTCTTTTATTGCAGCAAGGTTGCCAAATTCCCGTTTGACAGTGTCATCGGAAGCAAGCAAATATGTAACTTGAACATATATCCGCTTGTCAGCCTTAGTGGCGACAAAGTCCACTTCTCCGGCTCGGAGAATGCCGACAGAAACATCAAACCCTTCTCTACGGAGGTGATTGAATACAACATTTTCCATGATCTTTTCAATGCTGCCTCTGATATCGGAGCCGCAAAGATAATTGCGGATACCATGGTCGGAGAAATAGTATTTGTTATTAGATTCAAGGAGCATCTTGCCATGTATATCAAAACGCCTGATAGGAATTGCGAGGAAAGCATCACTGAGATATCTGAGATAGTTCGAAACCGTCTCATCACTTATCTTTTCGCCCCTGGAGGTCATATACCTTACTATATTTGCAACCGATATCGGCTTCCCGATATTGTCAGCGACAAAACGTAATATATTTTCAAGCTGCGTAACATTGCGAACCTTTTCCCTGCTTACTATATCTTTTACAAGAATAGTATTGTAAACACCTTCAAGATAGTCGTTTATTTGTGATTTTTCTTCGGGTTTAAAGGCGAGTAAACCCGGCAGACCGCCCAAAATAAGGTAGTGCAAGAGAGACTCGTCGCTATCCTCCATGTTGTGAAACAGCAGAAATTCGAGATACGAGAGGTTGTAAATTTTTATCTCAATATATCGCCCCGCCAGTCGCGTACCCAGTTCACTCGAAAAAATATATGCATTGCTTCCGGTGGCAATCACCTGACAGCGGCTTTCTGCATGAAAACTGCGAAGCGCGTTTTCATAATTTTCAATATCCTGGACTTCATCGATAAGAAGATAATTGTCACCGCCCTCAGGCAGTCTGACAGTTGCATAATCATAGAGCTGCTCCGCCGTCACAATCTCTCGAAACTCCTGATATTCCTTGTTAATATATACAACGTTTGCTTCGGGGCGATTTCGTCTGAGCCAGTCCTTAAACAGTTCAAGCACCTTGCTCTTCCCTACACGTCTCTGACCTACAAGGATAAGCATCATGCCACGATTTATCAGACCGGCTATCTTTTCAGTGTACTGCGGACGAGGAAAAAGTTCCATAGTGGTAAAATTATATGCAATGTTTATATTTTTCCGCAAATATAACAAACTATACTCGGCAAAACAAGACAATTTTGCACTATTTCCCGATTATAATCGGGTAAAACCACAAATATCACCTGATTTCCCGATTACAATCGGATATATAGACAGAAGATTTTAAACGCATAATCAAAAGTAATCGGGAGGATATGCGCTCAAAGCGCATATCCTCCCGACAGCTTATGCCTGAATATTAAGCTTGTACTATCTTTTATTCTTTATCAGTGACAGCCGCAGGCATCGTCGCCGCAATGGTGGCCGTGGCTACCGCAGCAGTCGTCGTGATCGCCGCATCCGCAACCGTCATCGCAGCCGTGGTCGTGGCAGCCGCAACCGCAGCCGTGGGCGGGCTGAAGCTCTTCGGGGGTGGCGTCGCGCACGGTCTTTACCTCGCCTTTGAAGCGTACGTCCTTTCCGGCAAGCGGGTGGTTGAAGTCCATGACAACTTCTTTGTCGGTGACTTCCTTTACAAGGCCGTTGATGCGGAAGCCGTCGGCTGTCATCATCGGCACGAGGGCGCCGGCCTTGACCATCTCGGCATCAAATTTGCCGTCGACCATGAATATATCTTTCTCGAGGGTTACAACCTGCTCGTTGTCGTAGGGGCCGAATGCCTCGTCGGCCTTTACGGTGACATCGTAGATTGCTCCGGCTTCGAGGCCTTCGAGAGCTCTTTCAAGGGGCTCGATCATGCCGCGGGTGACTCCGAAGATGAATTTTTCGGGGTCTTCAGGGTCAACCTGATGAACGAGTTTCTCCGAGCCGTCGGGATTGAGCTGATATAAATCGTAAGTGATTTCGACATATTTGCCGGGTTTGATTTTTTCCATAATTTATTATTGTTTAAAATGTTTCTAAAGGATGTTTTCTGAATAAAACAAAAACTGTGCCAAAAAGTTACGGGCGGAGAGACAGCCTACCGTCCGGTAATCATCTGCTGAATGTCGTTGAGCTTGTTGAGGGCGTCCATCGGCGTCAGTCGGTTGATGTCGAGGCCGGCGATGGCATCGCGCACCTGCGCCAGCAGCGGGTCGTCGAGCTGGAAGAACGACAACTGCATGCCGGCGGGAGCGTCGAGCGTGGCAAGCTGTTTCTCGGGAGCAAGTCCGTCGCGTCGGTTGGCCTCTTCGAGGTGTCTGAGCACTTCGTCGGCACGCCTGACAATAGAGGCCGGCATGCCGGCGAGCTTCGCCACATGTATACCGAAGCTGTGTTCGGAGCCTCCGCGCGACAGTTTGCGCAGGAACACCACTTTGCCGTCAATCTCCTTGACCGACACATTGTAGTTGGCTACGCGCGGAAACTGGCGCTCCATCTCGTTGAGCTCATGGTAGTGGGTGGCGAAAAGCGTCTTTGGCTGCAGGGGCGACTCGTGGATATGCTCGACGATGGCCCATGCGATGGATATGCCGTCGTAGGTCGAAGTGCCACGCCCGAGCTCGTCGAAGAGTATCAGCGAGCGCTGCGACATGTTGTTGAGTATGGAGGCCGCCTCGTTCATCTCGACCATGAAGGTCGATTCGCCGAGCGATATGTTGTCGGATGCGCCGACACGGGTGAATATTTTGTCGACAATGCCCGTTTTCATGCTCTCTGCCGCGACAAACGAGCCTGTCTGGGCAAGCAGTACGTTGAGCGCGACAGAACGCAGCAGAGCCGATTTACCCGACATATTCGGGCCTGTTATCATCATTACCTGCGTGCCGTCGTTGGCAAGGGTGACGCTGTTGGATATGTAGGGCTGTCCGGGAGGGAGCTCCTTCTCGATGACCGGGTGACGCCCCTCGACCATCTCGAGCGACAGAGAGTCGTCGACCACCGGGCGGTTGTAGCGGTTGTCGAGGGCGGCGCGGCTGAAGCCGAGGAGGCAGTCGAGACGTGCCAGCAGGGAGCAGTCGAGCTGTATGGCGGCCACATATTCGTTGAGCCACGACACCAGAGCGCCGTAGATGCGCGCCTCGATGACGGCGATGCGGTCTTGCGCGGTGAGTATTTTCTCCTCGTATTCCTTAAGCTCGGGGGTGATGTAGCGCTCGGCGTTGACGAGAGTCTGCTTGCGCACCCATTGCGGGGGCACTTTGTCCTTATGGGTGTTGGTTACCTCGATATAGTAGCCGAACACGTTGTTAAATCCGATTTTAAGCGAAGCTATGCCGGTGGCTTCGCTTTCGCGCTGCTGTATGTGGGCAAGATAGTCTTTGCCGCGGTAAGCGATGTCGCGCAACTCGTCGAGCTCCGGGTCGACACCGGAGCGCACCACGGCGCCGCGGTTGAGGGCGGCGGGAGCGTCGTCGACAATCTCGGCCGATATGCGGTCGATCATGCCCTGACAGGGGTTGAGCTGCTCGCCGATGGTGTGGAGGGCAGGAAGGTCGCTGTCGATGCACAGACGGCGCACGGGGGCGATGGCCGAGGCTGCATTGCGGAGCTGCACCACCTCACGGGGCGATATACGGCCGACTGCCACTTTCGAGATAAGGCGCTCGAGGTCGCCGACGGCAGTGAGCTGGCGTGACATCTCGTCGCGGGTGTCGGGGTCGCGGAAGAAATATTCCACGATGTCGAGACGCGAGTTGATTGCGGCGACATCTTTCAGAGGGAAGAGGAGCCAGCGGCGCAGCATGCGTGCGCCCATTGGCGACACAGTGCGGTCGATGACGTCGAGCAGGCTCTTGCCATCCTCGCCCAGGCTCTGCACAAGTTCAAGATTGCGCACGGTGAAGCGGTCGAGCCTCACGTAGCGCTCCTCGTCGATGCGCGAGATGGTGTTGATGTGGGATATACGTGTGTGCTGCGTGATGTCGAGATAGTGCAGAATTGCTCCTGAGGCCACAATGGCCGATGGCATCGACTGGATGCCGTAGCCTTTGAGGCTCGCCGTCTCGAAATGCTTCAGCAGGCGACCGTTCGCGCTATCGTAGGTGAACACCCAGTCGTCGAGTTCCATGGCCAGGTAGCGGCCGTTGAAGGCGGTTTCGAGCCGGGCACGGCTGTCGCGCTCGACAAGCACCTCTTTGGGCGCGAAGTTTGACAGCAGTTTGCCGATATAGTCGTCGGAGCCTTCGGCGGTGAGAAATTCACCGGTGGAGATGTCGAGGAAAGCCACTCCGGTGCCGGTCTTGCCGAAATGAACCGCCGCGAGGAAATTGTTTTCGCGGTTGTCGAGGAGGTTGTCGCTTATTGAGACTCCGGGAGTGACAAGTTCGGTGATGCCCCTTTTCACCAGTTTTTTGGTGAGTTTGGGGTCTTCGAGCTGCTCGCATATAGCCACACGCTTGCCTGCCCGCACAAGTTTGGGCAGATAGGTGTCGAGTGCGTGATGTGGAAATCCGGCGAGCTCGACCGACTGCGCCGTGCCGTTGGCGCGGCGTGTCAGCGTTATGCCCAATATCTCTGAGGCGGTGATGGCATCATCGCTGAATGTCTCATAGAAATCACCTACACGAAACAGCAGAACGGCATCGGGATGACGCTGTTTCATCTCGATATACTGTTTCATCAACGGTGTTTCCACTATTTTCTTTGCCATTGTTTATGCCTAAGTGACTGTTGGTTTATAATTGATTTGGGTGAACTGGGGCGGGGGCGTCTCGCCCCCGCGCGATATCCAGTAGTAATACCACGGGGGCGAGACGCCCCCGCCCCGGGCTACCGCCCCAGCTGCGTTATTTCAATGGGTCGATGTTGAGCTGCTTGAATGCGAGGGCATAGAGTCTCATCTGCTTCACCATGGCGAGGAGTCCGTTGGAGCGGGTGGGCGACAGATGTGTCGACAGGCCGATGGCGTCGATGAAATGGAGGTCGCTGTCGAGGATTTCCTGCGGAGTGTGGCCGGAGAGCACATCGACAAGCATTGAAATCATGCCTTTCACGATGATAGCGTCGGAGTCGGCAGTGTAATATACTTTCCCGTCGCGATATTCGGCGTTGAGCCATACCCGGCTCTGACAGCCTTCGATAAGATGTTCGGGGGTTTTGTATTTCTCGTCGATAGGCTCGAGCGCGTTACCCATGTCGATGATGCATGCGTAGCGGTCCATCCAGTCGTCGATGTCGGCGAACTCGTCGATTATCTGCTGCTGTTTATCGTTGATTGTCATAATCTATTGAAATATAGTGTTGATTACCACGTCGCCAACCATTTTTAGCGTTGCGCGGTCGATGTTGTCAATTGTGTCGTCGAGAGTGTGCCATGTGGGGTTGAACGATCCGGTTGCGGAATTTGCCGACTCTACGATGTCGATTGCGGGAATGCCCATGCGCATTATGTGGATATGGTCGTCATTGAGCGCTCCGCCAATCTCATTGGGGAAGCGGTCGCCGTAGCCTGCGCGGCGTGCGGCCTCCCACACGAGGTTGTTGACACCGCGGGCATAGCGCTCAGAGAAGTATTCGCGGGGGAACACGGCATTGCGGCCACCCACCATGTCGAGCAATATCGCATATTCGGGCACTCGGCGCGCCGTCGGGTCGAAAGCGTCGGCCCAGGCCTGCGAACCTATGCACCATGAGAAATCATCGTCGTAGGTTCCGGCATCTTCGGCATCGACAAAGAGCATCTCGACCTCAACATCAGAAGGCATCTGCTTCATCAGACGCGCTATCTCGAGAAGCACGGCCACACCGCTTGCGCCGTCATTGGCGCCGTCAATCGGGGTGTTGTGGAGCGCTTTGTCGCTCTCCTGGTCGGCCCAGGGGCGGGTGTCGTAATGGGCGAGCAGAAGCACGTGGCGTGGCGCCCCGGCATTGAAACGGCCGGTGATGTTGCGCACGCGCTGCGCCTTGACATCGCTTCCGACGGGAGCAAACATAGTGTCTTGCACCGACACATCTGCACCGGCCGCCTTCAGGCGACGCGTGATATAGTCAATGAATCGTTCGTGGCCGGGAGTGCCGGGCACACGCGGACCCATTGCCACCTGGTCGGCCACACGGGCATAGAGGGAGTCGGCATCGGTAAGCACGGCGGCCGTCTCCTTTGCCGCAGGTTCGGCGGCCGTCTGTCCGGCCGATTTACCGCCGCACGCCGAGGCTATCAGCGCTCCGGCTGCCAGTATTGTGGTTAAAAATAGTTGTTTCATACCCCAAATTTACGCAAATTTATGCAAACGGCGAGAGCAAAACCGATTTTATTTGTTTTTGGACACACGAAAATCGTATATTTGCGTATGAGTTTTTTTCAGTCAACAGAGTTTTATGTGATTTTGTTTCTCGCTGCAATGGCGATAGTTGCATTTTTAGCCAAACCGCACACCGTCGGACCGGCAAGCGAATATCTGCTCGGAGCGGCATTGTCGGCCGATGACGGCACCGAGCCGACAATCGCCGTAGACTGCGATGAAAGCGGCACGGTATGGCTCCGTCGCAGCGGTATCGATGGCGTAGACGCCTCGGGAGCTGTCAGCGCCAAAATAGTGGTAAAGGGCTTCAATATCACCGTCTACGAGCGGATTACGCCCGGAAACTATGGCGACAGCCCTGTCGACAGTGCACTCTTCGAGTTTGATTTCCTCGCCGCTGAGCGCTACTGGCTCCGCTATGAATCGGAAGCCACCAACAGCTCCGCAACACTTACCTTCCGCAACACACCCGGCTATCACGCCGGCGCAATATTGAAACAATAAGATTACCACATATCTGGCTTCCTGCGGAAATAGCAGTATATGGCAATATAATAATTTTCCGGCTTTGTCATATACCACGGATCGCCCTGCCCGGGCTTATGTCGTTGTGGCGATGGGTGGCCGGGGTCTCCGCTCGCTCCGCGATCTGCGAACCCCGGTTAATCACAACACCGAGCCTCCGGCTCTCCGTGGGGTCGAGGTATGGGCGAGGTGTGTGGATGATATCTCTGCGGGCGGTAGCAGGGACGGGGGCGTCTCGCCCCCGGAATGTCACCGGGGAGTGGGCATGCCACTGATTATATGATATTTACCCTCAGAAGAGACAACCACGGGGGCGAGACGCCCCCGTCCCGGCTACCGCCCGCGGTGACATCATCTCCACTATCCACTCACCCCGGCTTCCGCAGGACGCCGATTATGCTTAACCCCGGACGCCGAACGCAGCGAGGCTTCCGGGGTTAACAGTGCATAGAACAAAGGCTTCCGCAGGACGCCGGTTTACATCACAAGCCGAAATACTAAGCTGAGACTGTAATATGCACTGCAATTCAGGCTTGAATCATTTATTTCCGAACAATGATATCAGCTGATTGTTAAAATAATAAGGAATTGTCAACAATCAGCCGGTATAACTATGAAAAAAATTCAACACCCCAACATTGGCCAAATAGCATTGTCTTTAATTCCGGCGCTATTACTCAGCATGTTATTCATCCTGACGAACTCAACACACCGGTGGATGCTATATATAGCAATCGTATTCCTCGCCATATATGGCATTTTAGCAACATATTTCTGCATAAAACAGAAATGTTACAAGCAGTTAGGTTTCGCTTACGCAACCACGGCTCTCTATGCCGCCTTCATCGGACTTATTATTTATATAAACTCATAAATTATTAAATATCAAACAATGAAAAATTTTCATTCAATTTTTATGTATTCATTTCTCTTTTTCTTTACACTTGCAGTGGCAGGGTGCTCTCAAGAGGAATTGGAATTTAATTCAGTTGAAAATAATGAAATTGACAGCCTCTATCAGTATATGATGAACAAACCAACAATCTCATTGTTAGACTGTACTAAAAATCTTTCAAGAAATTCATCTTTACAATATATTCCTGAATTTACTCAAGAAGACTTAAATTATTTAACGTCATTAACTCAAGAGGAATTTATTTGCGAACAAGAAAAAATTATGTCACAAGTTGAAGCTATTCCTCAAGAAAAGATTGATGAAATTGCAATAAATAATTATAATTCATTAATGTCTGGTTTAGGTGGTCAGGACGGAATTTACAAATTACTTGATTTCGGTATCAGATATCTACAATTGAATGGCGGTATAGAAGACATTAAGTCCACGTTACCAAATAAACTTAATAGTTCTGAAATAAAATATTATATTGCATTGTCTATATATATAGACAAATTGGCTCGTCCAATATCCTCAATCATGAATGATAATATCGAGAATAAACCTATATCAAGACAAACTGGAGATTGTAAACGAGAAGCAGAAACAAAACTGCTACTCGCTGGTTGCGATTTTGGTTTAGACACCCTGATTGAATTAATGACTGGGGGTGCAGATACTGGAGAGTACGTTTTTGAAGACGCATATCTTCTTGCTGACTGTGAGAGAATATACTATGATTACGAAGTATGCATGGGCAGATGGCACTAGATTAAAAAAATCAATAAAAACAATTATGAAAACTATCAGCAATCCAAGCTCCCTCAAATTATGCTGGGCTTTGATAGCTATACCAGTAATCTGCGTATTAATGCTCTTTATCCGTATAGATACATGGGTATGGCTGACGGTCATGACAGCCTCCATAGTCCTTTACCTGGCATTGATGACCTATTTCTGCATAAAGCAGAAATGTTATAAACAATTGGCAATAAATTATCTGGTTGGGATAGTGTTTTTGTGTACGATATATCTGCAATTCGTTTACGTTCCCCAATAAGATTACCACATATCGCCCTTCCCGGGCTCAGTCAGAGGGAGGAGTGTCCGCGGCCACGGTCAGCGCACGCTCCGCGTTCTCCGAACCGCGGTTAATCACAACACCGAGCCTCCGGCTCTCTGTGGGGAGGGGGGGGTGAGTGAAAGGTCGTTAAGGGATGGAATGTGGGTGGTGTAAACCGGCGTCCTGCGGAAGCCTTTACTATATTTGCGGGTTAACCCCCGGAAGCCTTGCTGCGCTGCGGCGTCCGGGGTTACGCATAATCGGCGTCCTGCGGAAGCCGGGGTGTGGATGGCAGGGGAACCGATGCGGGCGGTAGCCGGGGCGGGGGCGTCTCGCCCCCGGAATGTCATCGGGGTGCGTAGCATGCCGCTGATTATATGATATTTACCCACGAAAGAGATAACCACGGGGGCGAGACGCCCCCGCCCCGGCTACCGCCCGCGGTGACATCACAAGCCGAAATAAAAGTATATGGCAATATAACAATTTCCGGGCTTTGCATTGAGGGTGTTTTGTAGGGACGCACGGCTCGTGCGTCCGTGTGTAACATCTGATAATCAGTCTATTAGCGGACGCACGAGCAGGGCGTCCATACAATATGAAGTACGTGACACTTTCTAATCCGTCAGAATATTGAGAGGAACCAGGTGGAGATGAATACGTAGATCACGAGCCCCACGATGTCGTTTGAGATCTGGATGAAGGGGCCGGTGGCAAGAGCGGGGTTGATTTTAAGCTTTTCGAGCGACAAGGGGACGATGGTGCCCAGCAGAGTCGCAAACATCACGACTATAAACAACGACACGGCCACTGACAGAGTGACTGCGAAATCGTCGGGAAGCATAATCAGATTGTAGACGAATATCGCGCCTGAGATGATGGTGGCGTTGAGCAACCCGACCCTCACCTCTTTCCACAGCTGCTTGGCAAACTCCTTGATATCGAGTGTGCCGTTGGCAAGACCCTGAACGACAATCGCCGATGCCTGCACGCCGACGTTACCCCCTGTGCCGCCGATGATGGGAATGAATATGGCGAGGGTTGTTACGGCCTGAAGCTGAGCCTCGAAACCGGTAAGAATGAGCGAAGCAAGGATGCCTGACACGATGCCTATAAGCAGCCAGGGTATGCGTGCTTTGGTCTGGGCGAGGATGGAGTCGGAGGCGTCGACATCTGACGACAGACCTGAAGCGAGCTGATAGTCACGCTCAGATGACTCGCGCACCTGGTCCATGACGTCGTCGACGGTGATACGGCCCACGAGGCGGCCGATTGAGTCAATCACAGGCATCGCCACAAGGTCATATTTCTCGAAGTCGAGAGCCACGTCGTCAATCGGGGTGTCGGTCTTGACTGATACGGGCTCGTTTTCCATTATATGCTTGATCTTGGAGACCGACGGATGCGTTATGAGAGTCTTAAGCGGCAGAATGCCTTTGAGACGGTCTTCATTGTCAACGACATAGACATAATAGATTTCGTCCATATCCTCGGCCTGCATTCTCATCTGCTTGATGCATTCGGGCATCGACCAGTTTTCGTTGACGACAATCATCTCCGTGCCCATCAGACCGCCGGCGGTGTCCTCGTCATATTTGAGAAGGTCGATGATGTCGCCGGCCTGCTCCACATCGTTGATGTGAGAGAGGATTTCCTCGCGGTCATCCTCGTCGAGCTCCTGAATGAGGTCGACGGCCTCGTCGGTGTCGAGGTGGTCGATGACCTGCGTGGCAATCTCCTTGGCCGGCATGTTGGAGAGGAGCTTGCGACGGTCTTCCTCGTCAAGCTCCATGAGCACGTCGGCTCTGGTGTCTTCATCAAGGAGGCTATAGAGATATTCGGCTTCCTCGAGGTCGAGGTCCTGATAAAGCTCGGCGATGTCGGCAGGGTGCATCTGCTCGAGCTCCGCACGTGCGGCAGCCTCGTCGCGGCGGCTGATTATGTCGCGCATCTCGTCGATATATTGGTCGGAGTATTCTTTCATTGTCTCAGCGAGCTAACGAGATTTGTAAGCTGAATGAACTGTTGCACGGTAAGCTGCTCGGGACGCAATGCGAGGAGTTCGTGCTCAGGCATTGCAACGCCCGGAGGCAGCAGCGGGCGCAGGGAGTTGCGTATTGTCTTGCGGCGCTGTCCGAAAGTTGTCTTTACGACAGTCTTGAACAGGCGTTCGTCGCAACCGAGGTCGGTCACAGCGTTGCGGCGCAGACGTATGACTCCCGATTTGACCTTTGGCGGCGGGTTGAACACCCCTTCGCTGACGGTGAAAAGATATTCGATGTCATACCACGCCTGGAGAAGCACCGAGAGGATGCCACGTGTTCGTGAGCCTTCACGGGCCGCTATGCGCTCGGCGACCTCGCGCTGGAGCATTCCGGAGCAAAGGGTCACATTATCTTTGTAATCAAGTATATGGAAGAAAATCTGCGACGATATGTTGTAGGGATAATTGCCTATGACACAGAGATGTCCGTTGTCATCGGCAAACTGTGACAGGTCGAGGCGCAGGAAGTCGCCCTCAACGATGCGTCCGCCCCCGAGCGCGGAATAGTTCTGCCGGAGGTATGCCACGCTTTCGTCATCAAGCTCGACGACAGTGACATCACGGCCCGCCTGCAGGAGATATTTGGTGAGCATGCCCATGCCGGGACCGACCTCTACCACCGGAAGGTGCGGTGAGCAGTCGATGGTGGCGGCGATGCGCGCGGCCACGCTCTCATCGGTAAGAAAATGCTGGCCGAGGGCCTTTTTGGGTCTGACTTTCTCCATAAATTCACTTATAATAGCGCAAAATTAGTTATTTCCGCTGAAAAGCCGCGCATCTGCGACCATTTTTTAAATCTACTCCGGATAAAAAACAACAGAACGAGGGTAAAGTTGCAGTGTGACCAAGCAGGTATTTGACAAAGGGGGGTGCATCACCTCGAGGGCGCAACACCTTTATTCTAACGGCTTTGTCTTATACCACGGATCGCCCTGCCCGGGCTTATGTCGTTGTGGCGATGGGAGGCCGGGGTCTCCGCTCGCTCCGCGATCTGCGAACCCCGGTTAATCACA
>CAMWIJ010000025.1 GCA_947174275.1 uncultured Muribaculaceae bacterium | reverse complement strand
TATAAACGTGGAATTTAGTCTTAAGTTAGTGACATTGCACGGCTCGTGCGTCCGCATGTTATGTCTGATAATCAAGATATTGGCGGACGCACGAGCCGTGCGTCCCTACTTTTTGGAGGCATTTCTCTGAGTTCTGCGACATCAGCTCTCCACTTTACTCTGAGTTGCCGGAGGATTATGCTAAAATTATACTATATATATATTAAATTAATACTAAAATATTTAACATTCGGGATTTGCAAATCAGAAATATATTTTGTATATTTGTATCTGCCATGATGAATGCAAGGATATTAAGTATATTTCTTTTGTGCTTTATTATCACTTCCGATGCCATTGCCGGACTGAAAGCAGAGACAGACTCATTGCTCAATGAGCTGGATAATGTCATATCACAACGTGACATATACAACAGCCGCAAAGAGAGCGAGATAGCGGCTCTGCGCCAGAAGATATCGGAGGCGGCGGATGAGCGTGAGCGTTTTTTCGCGCTTGGCAATCTGTTTTCAGCCTACAATTCATATAGCGCGGATTCGGCATATTCGATCAGCCTGCGTCAGGAAGCCATCGCCAACCGAAGCGGTGACAACGAACTTATCATCAATGCGAAACTCAACAAGGCCAACACCCTGGGCATGACGGGGATGTATCACGAGACACTTAAGCTTGCCGAGTCGATAGACTACAGCGATGTGCCCGGCTATCTGCGCGCATATTATTTCCACACGATGCGCACGATGTATGGCAATCTGGCAGACGTGTCGGTGTTCGAGCCTGACAAAGCCAACTACGAGGCTCTGACAGAGGCATACCGCGACTCTTTGCTTTCAGTATACGACCGGGAGTCGATGATATATAATCTGATAAAAGCCGACCAGCTTAATGTGCACAACCATCCGAAAGAGGCTATAGAGCTGCTCGACAACTATATGAAGAACAACCAGCTGTCGGAACATGACAAAGCGATATGCGCGTTCACGTTATCGGACTCGTATGCTCTGGCGGGCGACACGGCCAACCGGAAGAAACAGCTGCTTATATCGGCTATATCGGATATGAAAACGGCGGTGAGAGAATATGTGTCGCTCCGGGAGCTCGCCCTCATGCTCTACAAAGAGGGAGATCTCGACAGAGCATATCGGTTTCTGACGATGGCGGTCGACGATGCCTCCAAGTGCAACGCACGTCACCGTATAGTCGATCTCAACGCCTCCTACCCGATGATAAACGGCATTTATGTCGAGAAGGTGCACAGTCAGAAGAAGGCACTCGAGCGGACTATAATAATAATCACCGTATTGTTTATCGTGGCAATCGGTCTGCTTGTCTACATTCGCAAGCAGATGCTGCACATAGCGCGTCAACGTCGCACGGTTGTCGAGGCCAACGACAAGCTCAATGAGCTCAACGGCAGGCTTACCGAGTCAAACGACCGCCTGAACGACCTTGTGGGGCAGCTGAAACAATCAAATGACCGCCTCAACGAGGTAAACACCCAGCTGACGCACTCTAATGACAGGCTCCACGACGCAAATTGCGCCATTCAGGAGATATCAGAGCTCAAAGAGGTGTATATCGGGCGCTATATGGACCAGTCGCTGGCCTATATAGAGATGCTTGACGCTTACCGCAAGTCAGTGGGCAAGCTGTTAGGCTCGGGCAAGATAGAGGAATTGCGTAAATTTGTCAAGTCTACTACTCTGGTCGATGACGAGCTGAAATCATTTTATGAAGAGTTTGACCGGACGTTCCTGAGTCTGTTTCCGACATTTGTGGAAGATTTCAACGCGCTGCTTCTGCCTGACGAAGCCATAATACCCAAAAAGGCCGGCTGCCTGAACGCCGAGCTGCGCATCTACGCCCTGATAAGGCTCGGCATCACCGACAGTGACAAGATAGCCAAATTCTTAAGATACTCACTTACAACAATCTATAATTACCGAACAAAAGTAAGAAACAAAGCCCGAGGCGACCGCAACAGGCTCGAGATTGAGGTTGCCAGAATAGGGCTACAATCATCTGACCGATAGACACGAGCCTGCATGACCGGCACCACTGCGACCACAGAAACAGACACACACGGCACACACCTCAAACCTCATATTCACAACCAAACGCAAGCCGGGCAGCTGCCAACAGTCAAAAACACACCTCACAACCGCTACTTTAATCAATCAAAAACTCTTATGTAACAAACTAATTATCAACCTTTTAATTTTCACAAGCACTACATTTTAGATGTAAGGCATTGACAACTCTTCTGACATTGTATAAATTTGTAAAATCTAAACCGGAACAGTTGTAAAACCAAAAATAATTTAATATCACGTACAAAACATGGAAAAGCTGAAACTACCTTTAAGGTTATTGTTTCTGATGCTCCTTGTCGGGACCACGGCAACGATGTCGGCCCAGCAGATCAGCATCACGGGAACAGTCAGTGACGCGAGCGGCGAACCACTGCTCGGCGTCAGCGTAACAGTGCCGGGCACCAAGACAGGCACTACCACCGACTTCGACGGCGTCTACACCATCAACGCCGACAAGAACGGAAAACTTCAATTCTCTTATATAGGATATAAGGCACAGGAAGTGGCCGTAGGCGGCCGGAGCGTGATCGACATCGTCATGGAGGAGAATTCCGCCGTGCTCGACGAGGTTGTCGTAATCGGCTACGGCACTATGGACAAGAAAGAGCTCACATCGGCGATATCTCACGTGAGCGAAAAAGACTTCCTCACCGTAAGTTCACCCGACCCGAAGATGCTCATCCAGGGTAAGGTGCCCGGCGTTTCGATCACCAACACAGGCGCCGGCGACCCCAACAACATGGCCGGCATACAGATACGTGGTGTCTCTTCACGTTCGGCAGGCCTCGGCCCGCTTATCGTGATTGACGGCGTGCCCGGCGGCGACCTTACGAACGTCAATGTCAACGACATCGCATCGTTCGACATCCTCAAGGACGGTGCGGCATCGGCCATCTACGGTACGCGCGGCTCCAACGGTGTGGTTGTCGTAACCACCAAGAAGGGTAGCAAGGACGGCGCAACGCATACTACCTATTCGGCCACGCTGTCGTGGGACAAAGCCAAACACGAACTTGACATGATGAGCGCGCAGGACTACCGCGACGTACGTCTTGGCTGGGGCGACCGCGGCGTTGACCTTGGCGGCAATGTCGACTGGCTCGATGCAGTGACCCGCACCGGATTTGCGATGCAGCACACCGTGTCGGTAAGCGGCGGCAACGACAAGAGCAACTACCGAGTGAGCGCTGACTACCGCAAAGCCAACGGTATCGACCTGCGTTCGAAACGCGAGGAATATGGCGCACGCGCGTCGGTGAACCATACGACTAAGGGTGGCCTTTTCACTATCAATGTCAATGTGGCGCCGCGTATCATATATCGCGACGCTGCTGACTGGAGCGTATTCAAGGACGCGCTTGAGGCAAACCCTACTACTCCGATCATGGACCCTGACGATCCGTCAAAATACTACAATTTCTACGGACAGGCAGCCGGGAACAACCCGGTGGAACGCCAGTTCCTCGAAACTGACCATGCCGATACGAAACTTCTCGACTGGGACGGCACTGTCAAGCTCAATCTGCTTCCGCTGCTTGCAAAAGACGGCAGCAGCCCCCACCATCTGACCACTCAGGTAATGTTTGCCGACCATCAGGTGAGCCACGACAACACCTTCTTCCGTCCATCGACAAGCACGCAGTCAATCAACAGCGGCCACGACGGCTATGGTCGCCGTTCATCAGAAAACAGTCGTCAGTTCATATTCGAATGGCTGACCAACTACAACGCCCGCTTCGCTGAAAAGCACAATGTGAAGGGTATGGTCGGTTACTCTTATCAATACAACCGCTACTCGAGCATGTGGGCAGAGAACATGGACTTTGCCAATGACGGCCTCGGCGCCGACAACCTCGGCTCGGGAGAATGGGCCAAGGAAGAGGGCGAAGTGATGATGGGCAGCAACAAGAACGACAGCAAGCTTATATCATTCTTCGGACGCGTAAGCTATGACTATGACGGCAAGTATCTGTTCACAGCATCTCTGCGCCACGAGGGTTCGTCGAAATTCGGCAAGAACCACAAATGGGGTAACTTCCCTGCGGTATCGGCAGGCTGGCGTATCTCTCAGGAAAACTTCATGAAGGACATCACCTGGATTGACGATTTGAAAATACGCGGAGACTTCGGTGTCACCGGTAACCAGGAATTCGCCAGCTATCAGTCTCTTGCCACAATGAGCAGCTTCGGTTCATACTACTATAATGGAAAGTGGTTCCATGTGTGGGGCCCTGGCAAGAACGTGAACCCAGACCTCAAATGGGAAAAGGGCAAGAACTGGAACGTCGGCATTGATTTCTCGGTGCTCAACAACAAGATATACGGCTCGCTCAACTACTACAACCGCCGCCAGCAGGATCTTCTTGGAAACTATACGGTGCCGGTTCCGCCAAACATCCACAACGAGACATTTGTCAACGTGGGTACGATGAAGAACAGTGGTTTTGAGTTTGAACTCAACTTCAATGTAGTCGACACGAAAGATTTCTCGTATAATTTCAGTGTGATAGGCGCAACGATGAGCAACAAGTTCGTAGAATTCAGCAACTCGGAGTTCGTAGGCCGCGACTACGACAACCGCGTATCGACAGAGGACCCCTACCCCTTCTATACCCTCCAGCGCATCGAGAAGGGCCAGTCGGTAGGTAATTTCTACATGTGGCGCTATGCGGGCATATCGTCGGAAGGCGAATGGCTCGTCTATGACAAAGACGGCGACATCATACGCGCGGCTCAGGCTACCGACGACGACCGCTGCATCGTAGGCAACGGCTTGCCTAAGTTCACGATGTCGACCACCCATAATTTCCGCTACCGCAATTTCGACCTGTCGCTTTTCTTCCGCGGAGCGTTTGACTATGATATCTTCAACATCCACGATTTCTATTACGGCACCCGCAACTTCTCGGGCAACCTCATGAAGAAGGCCTACGGTAAGAATTTCGACATCTCGCCTAATGCGACCACAGTGGTCAGCGACTACTTCCTTGAAAGAGGCGACTTCTTCAAGCTCGACATGTTGACACTGGGCTATACGCTGCGCCTGCCGCAGTGCCGTTTCCTTGACCGAATAAGAATATACGGTTCGGTAAAGAATGTATTCACAATTACAAAATTCAGCGGCGTCGACCCGACTTCATACGATGTCAACGGTCTTGAACCGGGCGCCAAGGGAGGCCGTTCGTACTATCCCTCGACCCGCCAGTTCATAGCAGGCGTACAAATTGATTTCTAACTTCAGCAAAAAACAAGGAAATGAAATTTTTCAATAATATAGCAGTGGCCGCAGTCTCCATTCTGGCACTCGGGAGCTGCACCAATCTTGACGAGACCCTGTATGACCAGGTAGGCTCTGAAAACTACTACAACACGAAGATGGACGTGATACGTGCCACATTCCGTCCGTTCGAACATGCGTTCTGGAGCATACAGAGCCGTCATGTACTCAACGAGCTTACGGCCGACCAGCTGATTACTCCTACACGAATCGACTGGTGGGGCGACGGAGGCAAGTGGGAGCGCCTGCACTACCACACCTGGACTGTCGATGACTTCAGCGAAGCCCAGACCGAATGGAACGGCTGCTACCAGGGCATCATGCAATGTAATCTTGTAATCGAGGACCTGAACCGTCTCTCACCGGAACAATTCGGATTTACGGAGCCGGAGTTTGACAATCTCAGGGCACAGTGCCGCGCCCTCCGCGCCTGGTTCTATATCCGTCTGCTCGACGCATTCCGCAATGTTCCTCTTGTCACCACCTACTACGACAAGCCCCAGACACCGCAGGTTGAGCCACAGAAAGTGTTCGAATTCATCGAGAACGAACTCAAGGACTGCACCCATCTTCTTGTAAAGAAAGATGCAATGGGCGGCAACAACCTCATCCAGGGCCAGTTCACCCAGGCCGCAGCAGCCGCAATGCTTGTCCGCCTGTATCTCAATGCCGAAGTCTATATCGGCGAGGACCGTTACAATGACTGCGCTACTGTCGCACAGGCAATACTTGACGGCCAATACGGCAACTATCAGATAGCCGAACGCTGGGACGCCGCCTTTGACTGGGACAATGACAAATGCGACGAGGTGATTTTCGCATTCCCGGGCTCAAAGACAGGGAGCACCCACTGGCATTATGATGGTGACACCTACGGCTGGACTGTTCCGGCAAAATCTGCCCCGTTCTTCGACGATACAAAGTCAGGTGTAGGTCACAACTGCAAGTATTCAGCATCACCGAGCTATGACCTCGACGGAAACCTATATGAATATGAACTCGGCATGCCGATACAGAACTTCCGCAAATATGACGGCGACGAACGCATGAAATTTTACCGCAATGTCGGCAACAGCCGCCGCGAAGGCATGTTCCTTTTCGGATATCTCGAGTATCCCAACAAGTCGACAGGTGCGATAGAACGTGTCAAGGACCACAACTCTCTATACACGATATATCTGCGTGACGCGGTTGGTCAGTTCCTTGCCACAGACCCCGGCAAGTGGCCCTCAGACAAGACCAGTAAAATCCGCACCGGTGACGACAATTCCGGTTGGCATTTTGTGAAATATCCGTTCTACAACGATGATGATCCCAATCAGCTCGAAAGCGATTACACTGAGATACGTCTGCCCGAGGTAATCTACTCGCTTGCCGAATGCAAGCTGCGCGCCGGCGACCGCAACGGAGCCGCTACGCTGCTCAACAGCGTACGCCGCCGCAACTATCCGGCAGAAAACCTTGACGATGTGCTCTATTCGCCCGAAGGCAATGTGCGCTTCGACGAGAAAGAGATGCTCGACGAATGGGGCCGTGAGTTTTTCGCCGAGAGCCGCCGCCGCATCGACCTGATACGCTTCGGCAAATTCAACACCGGCCGCTGGTGGGACAAGACTCCCGACACTGACAATCATACAGCGTTGTTCCCCATCACACGCACAATTCTCAATGCCAACCCGATACTGAAGCAAAATCCGGGCTACGGCAGATAATCCATTCTCAATAAATCATCAATCATGAAAATAAGAAATATAATCTCAATGCTCTCAGGTCTGCTTCTGATGACCGGACTTACCGGTTGTGAGGACGAGAAGGATCTGATAATAATCGACGGCAATCTGCCTATAAAGACATCGACACTTTATATGGTAGGAGACGCGACACCCAACGGCTGGAGCATCGACTCCCCCACACCTCTCGAAGCCGTCGGAGAGGATCCGTTGGTGTTCACATGGGAAGGCCCGCTCAATGTCGGCGAGATGAAACTCTGTCTGACTACCGGCAGCTGGGACTCACCATTCATACGTCCGCTCAATGCCGGCGCACCCATAGGTAAAAGCGGCGTCGCCGAGACAGCATTCAAGATGCATGCCGGTGACCCCGACGACAAGTGGAAGGTGGCCGAGAGCGGCATCTACAACCTGTGCTTTGACCTGCGCAACTGGACTATGAGCGCATCGTTCGTACGCGAGCTTGACGCACCTACCATCGAACCTATTGAGGCTGACGCGCTTTACATAGTTGGCGATGCCACTCCCAACAGCTGGAATATTGACAATCCTGTAGCTCTTGAAAAGAAGTCCGACTATATTTTCGAATATGAGGGCACGCTCGAAAAGGGCGAGATGAAAGCCTGTCTGACCACCGGAAGCTGGGATGTACCGTTCTTACGCCCCGAATCAAACGGCTGCATCATCAATCATGAAGGCATTGCATCTGAAACGTTTGTCTACACCACCGGTCCCGACAACAAATGGTATGTCGACGAACCGGGCATCTACCGCCTGACATTCGATCTGGAGCATTGGACCATTGCCGCCCAATATGTCGGTGAATATACCCCTGCATCCAAACTCTACATGATAGGCGAAGCCACCGACGGGGGCTGGAGCTGGGACAACGCCACAGTTATCGAGGCATCGGCTGACAACGACGAGATATTCGTATGGGAAGGCGAACTCGGCCGCGGCTCGCTCAAGGCCGCCCGTGAGAAAGATTTCTCCGCTCCGTTCTACCGCCCTGCCGCCGCCGACTGCGAGATTTCTGAAAACGGCGCCGCATCTGACGCCATGGTATTCACTACCTCGCCCGACGACCAGTGGAAAGTTGTTGTAGCCGGCAAGTACCGACTGACTTTCGACACCGCCAACATGAAGTTTAAAGCGGAATATCTTGAGGGAACCACTACCCTGCCCTCGCTCTACATGATAGGTGACGCAACCGCCGGAGGCTGGAGTCTTGACAACGCCACTGAAATCACCACTGAGGTTGAAAACCTCTATGTGTGGGAAGGCACATTGATTGAAGGCACGTTCAAAGCCTCGTTCATAAAAGATTTCGGTGCGGAATTCTATCGTCCGACAACTGACGGCATCGAAGTGTCGAAATCAGGCGTAGCCTCAAATGCCATGATGCTTAGCACAGATCCTGACAACAAGTGGAAAGTGACCGATGCCGGCAAATACCGTCTGACATTCAACACTGCCGATATGACATTTGACGCAGTGTATCTTGAAGAAGTTGAAACCATCGCTCCGCTCTACATGATAGGCGAAGCTACCGCAGGAGGCTGGAGCCTTGACAACGCTACGGAATTCACTCCCTCAACTGAAGTGACAGGCGAATATACCTGGACAGGAAAACTGAAACAGGGGACATTCAAAGCCTGCTCGATCAAAGATTTTTCGGCACCGTTCTACCGCCCGTCGTCGCCTGACTGCGAGGTGTCGGCCAACGGAGTGGCAGCCAACGACATGGTGTACACGGCTTCACCTGACGACCAGTGGAAAGTTGTTACAGAAGGCACCTACCGACTAACGCTCAATATAAAATCAATGACTATCGATGTAAAATATCTCGACTGATAAAAATTTAATACCGAATATGAAAAAAATGAATATACTTGCAAGCGCCGCACTGACAACCGTAGCACTGACCGGTTGCAACGACGATATCGAAATGCGTCGTCCGCCCAAATTCGAGCTGCCGGAGTTGCCTGTGGTAGAGGATATACACCAATACAAGGCACCGATGTACTGGAGTGTATATGAATACTGCTATGTAAAAGAGCAGCAGGGCGTATCAAATTCCGACATGGACATCACACCTTCGGAATGGGACAAAATTATCGAATGGGTAGCTACCGACCTTAAGCCCTACGGATATGACATGGTGTGCACCGACGGCTTTATCCCGATGCTCGCTCAAGATGACAGCGGCTATATGACCCACTATGGCTCGATGTCGCTCAAAGACCTCGTGGCAAAGTGTAAGGAAAAAGGTCTGAAAGTGGGTGTATATGATAATCCGCTCTGGATACACGGCCCGCGCGAAACCAAAATCGAAGGTACCGAGTATACATTCGCCAACCTTTATTACAATGGCTCGACCGAGGTAATGAACCCGACAACCGACGACATGTGGTTCAGCTGGGCGGTAGCGGAAAATCCCGGGGCAAAAGAATATATCGACGGATTTTTCAAGCACTACAAGGAACTTGGCATCGAATATATCCGCATGGACTTCCTGTCATGGTATGAGGACGGAAAAGACCGTAACCTCGGTATGGTCGGCAAGGGTTACGGACGCGCCTCTTACGGACGTGCGCTGTCATACATAGCCGAATCAGCCAAGAAATATGGCATCTTCACATCGCTTGTAATGCCTCACATGTATAATGACGCTGAGGTAGAAGCCAAATATGGAAATATGGTAAGAATAGTAGCCGATACAGGTGGTGGCGGCTGGTGGCATTGCTCAGCAGCTGACAAAGGCAAATCATACACCAACTGGCCAAACTGCATGAACATGTTTGACGGCTTCACCTACTGGTCGCATATCTCGGGACGCGACAAGGTGATACTCGACGGAGACTTTATCCGCCTCAACACATTCTCTACCGATGCCGAAAAGGAGACTGTGGTTTCGCTTCAGCTCATGGCCGGCGGCCCTGTCACTGTGGCTGACCAGTACAATACCATCGGCAACAACACCAAATTCTACACCAACAGCGAGCTGCTCGAACTCAACGCCGACCGCTTCGTAGGCAAGCCGCTCAGCAACAATCTCAACGATCCTAAAAACCAGATATGGTACGGACAGATGACCAACGGCGACTATGTCGTAGGATTGTTCAACCGCAATGACGCCTCTGCAACAATGAGTGTCAATCTCTCTGACCTCGGCATTGACGGACAGTGGAAAGCGCGTGACCTGTGGAAACATGCCGACGAAGGCACCGTTTCATCAATCAGCGCCAATGTCGCACCCCACGGTTGCAAAATCGTAAGACTGTCAAAGTAACCCACAAATTTTCCTGATAAACACTCCTGAGGCTGCGTCGTAATGTTACGGCGCAGCCTCTGATTTTATCCGGACGGCATAATACGAATTTAATGTTGATAATCAGAGTGTTGGCGGACGCACGAGCCGTGCGTCCCTACATTTTTGAGGTGCATTTTCATAGTTTGACAACGCCCTTCAGTCACCCACGGGGGCGAGACGCCCCCGCCCCGGCTGCCGCCCGTAAACCTCCGCGGAGCATCGTGCATCAGTTTTTGCTGTCTTACATAGGGGAGGGTGTTGCAGAACTCCAAAACGTAGGGACGCACGGCTCGTGCGTCCGCAAAACAGCGCTGATTATCAGCCTTTTACCGGACGCACGAGCCGTGCGTCCCTACATCGCAAACCGAAATTTTGGAGTTTGCAACACCCTCGGATTGGCGGAGAGCCGGAGGCTTGTGGGCGTGATTAACCGAGGTCAGCAGACCCCGGTAATACGATATTACCCTAAAATGTAAAAAACATGAGCCGTGCTGCCCTACAATATGCCCCTGTTCTCAAACATAAAAGCCCCCGGCGCTCTGTGACTGAGGCCGGGGGCTCGGGGTTGTGTGACAGTTTATTCTATTTCTTCAGTTTGCCTTCGGTGGTGAGCCGGAATGGGACTGTAGATTTAATATCGGCAGACGAGGCGGCTATGCAGGCTTTGAATGTGCCGGGCTCGTCGACCCATGCGTGTGATGACTCGTCGTAGAATTTCAAATCGTCGCGGGTGATGACAAATTCGGCGGCTGATGTGGCTCCGGGCTCCAACGACAGTTTGACGAAGCCTTTGAGCTCTCTGACCGGACGCAGCACGCTTGCCTTGTCATCGCCGATATAGAGCTGCACGGTTTCCTTTCCTGCCACTGCGCCGGTGTTTGTGACGGGAACGGTGAGCCTGATGGAATCGCCGTCAGCCGTTACTTCAACCAGTGGCTTCCCGTAGGTGAATGTCGTATAGCTCAGACCGTAGCCGAACGGATATAGTGCGGGTATCTTCTTTGTGTCGTGCCAGCGGTAGCCGACAAGTATGTCTTCGAGATATTCCTGACGGGGGCCTTCGTCGCCGGTGTCGACTCCGGGATATGAGACTTCGCCGAAATTGTGGGCGGCGCTGTCTTCAAGACGTTTGGGGAAGGAGAACGGCAGTTTGCCGCTCGGGTTGACCTTGCCGGTGAGCATGTCGGCCATCGCCGGACCTGTCATTGTGCCGAGATACCAGCTCTGCACGATTGCGGGCACCCTGTCGACCCACGGCATCGCGTAAGCGTTGCCTGTGATATTGGCGACGACGATATTGGGGTTGGCCGCGGCAAGCTGCTCAATCAGCAGGTCCTGCCCCCACGGCAGATTGTACTCGCGGCGGTCAGACGCCTCGCAGTCCTGGAAACCGTTTTTGTTAAGACCTCCGATATATATCACCGCATCGTAATCAGGAGCCATGGTGACGGCCTGCTGACGCAGCGAATCGAGCGTGGCCTGCGGAATGATGTCTTCGTCGTTATACATGAAGCGGCCGGTGACATATCCCTGAGCGTAGTCAACCGTTTCAAACGCCTCGCGGATGGCATCGAGCGGCGTGAACATATCTTTTGCCTTCAGCTCGGAAGAGCCGCCGCCGAGATTGAGATGACGCACGGCGTTCTCACCTACAACCAGCACTTTCCTGTATCGGGCCGGATCAAGTGGCAGCAGACCGTTGTTCTTAAGCAGCACAACAGACTCGTCGGCTATCGCTTTTGCCGCGGCATAATGCTCCGGTGTGGTGACTGAGCCGAGAGGTTTGTCACGGTCCATCGCGGTGCGGTATATCAGGCGGAGCACGTTGCGAGCCTTGGCTGTAACGGTAGAGTCGGACACCTCCCCTTTTCTGAGCATATCGAGATAGGGGCGCGCCAAGTAGTAGTCATCGTATGTGAAGTCGCTTTCCGAAGTCAGGCCGTTGGTAAAGGAGCCCATCTCGATGTCAAGACCGTTGAGCGCGGCCTGACGGGTGTCGTGGGCGCCGCCCCAGTCGGTTATCACGGCTCCGTCGAAGCCCCATTCGCCGCGGAGAATGTCGTTGAGCAGGCGCGCGTTATGGCAGCAGTGCTCGCCGGCATAACGGTTGTATGCCCCCATGATGCTCCACGCGTTGCCTTGGGTCACCGCTTTTTTGAAAGCAGGGAGATAGATTTCGTAAAGCGCGCGGTCAGACACGGTGACATTAATGTTGTCGCGCCATTTTTCCTGATTGTTGAGCGCGAAATGTTTCACACAGGCAGCGACACCGTTGCTCTGCAGTGCGCGTATGTAAGGCACAGCCATCTCCCCCGCCAGATACGGGTCCTCGCCCATATACTCGAAGTTGCGTCCGTTGAGGGGCGTACGATAGATGTTGACACCGGGGCCGAGCAACACATCCTTATCTCTGTAGCGGGCTTCCTCGCCGACATTCTTGCCGTAGAGCGCGGCAAGGTCGCGGTTCCACGTCGCAGCAAGCGCAGTCAGAGCCGGAAAAGCGGTGATAGAGTCGTTGGTCCATCCGGCATAACCCCAGTCGTTCCAGTTGATTTCAGCGCGCACGCCATGCGGGCCGTCGCTCATCCATAGTTCCGGTATTCCGAGACGTCGCACTCCCGGGCTTGAGAACTTGCTCTGCGCGTGACACACCGCCACTTTCTCCTCAAGCGTCATTCTTGACAGTGCGTCGTCGACACGCTCTTCAAGCGGACGCTCCGGGTCGAGGTAAACCGGCGTCGATGCCGACGCACTGATGCCGAGCGCCACAGCGAGCGCCGATGTCATTAGTCTTAAGTCCATGATATAAGAATATTTTTAAGAGTTATTACCAAGAGTCGGTGCGGAACGGCAGCAGCGGAAGTCCGCGCAGGTCAATGACGTTGCCCTCGGGCCAGTTGGTGAAGCAGTAGCGCACCGATTTTATCTCCTTTACCTGTGGTGACGACACTTCAATATAGGGCAATGCAGGCCACGGACCGGCCACATTCACCGCCTCGGCGGGATAGAACACGCGGTCGTCGCCGGCAACCTCAAATCCGGTAAGCCCCTGCCAGGGACCAACACCCTCTTCGCCGCCGACGAGGCGCACGATAGCCTTGTCGCCGTTAAATTCCACCTCCTTAAGCCGCGGAGACTCGCACCGCAGGCCTTTGACGCCGTAGTCGCGGACAGCCGCCATCCATGCCAGACGCTCGCCGATAGGCTGCTTGCGGGCAGGGTGTATCTGCAGATACTGTCCGGGCTGCTGCAGGTCGATGCTTGTCACGAGTCCGCAGTTGGGGGTTATATCCATCGCTTTCTGCTGAGCCTCACGCAACAGCGCTCCGGAGGTGGCATAGCGTCCGTCGCCATATTCATAGCCGGGAAGCTGCACCGAATAGAAGGGCATGCTGTCGTTGCCCCACAGACGGCGCCACTCCTTTATCATGTCGGAAAGATGATAGGGATAGGTGTCGTGGAGGCCAACGTTGCTCTCGCCCTGGTTCCAGAGGAAACCGCGCGCGGTGTAGCCGGCCACAGGCTTGAGCATGGCGTTATACATCACCATCGGGCGGTAGTAGTGCGGAATGCTGTCAGACGACGCGTCGGCAATGTCGACATCGGGATATGTGGCAAGAATTTCGCGGGGAAGCCAGCCTTCCACACGTGAGCCTCCGTAAGCGGCGCTGATGACACCCACAGGCACGCCGATAAGATCTGACAGCGTGCGGGCGAAATAGTAGCCGACAGCCGAAAAGCGGGGTGCATTCTCAACCGTGCACTCCTTCCACTGCCCGGCGACACGCTGCTGCGGAGTCAGTTCGCCCACGAGCGGCAATGTGCACATACGTATCCTGCCGGTGTAGCCGCCGGCCTCGGCGATTGCGCGGTTGGCGTTTTCAACAGGGCACGACCAGAAACCGTCGAGAGGCATCTCCATATTGCTCTGACCCGAGGCAATCCACACCTCGCCCACAAGCACATTGTCGAGCGTGAGCGACGAGCCGTCGCCTTCGACAGTGACCGTATGCGGAGTGAATGACCCTGCGGGAGTAGGCAGCATGGCCGTCCACGCCCCGTCGCTGTCAGTCTTGACCGACACCGGCGTCGCCGACCAGTCGCCGGCCACTTTGATTTCCGCTCCGGGTGTAGCCCACCCCCATATACGGGCGTCGGCGAGCTGCTGGAGCACCATATTGTCGCCGATCTGTTCGGGCAGCGTCACTGCCGCATGCATGGCGCACAGCGGCAGTGACGCTATTATGATTGAAGTAAGTCGTTTCATGATATCAAAATTGTTTATAAAAACTGTTCAGAGCGACAGCACCCGTGCCACCTCCATGCACATGCGCGAATTGTGGTAGGGGCATTTCCAGAAACCGGCTTTGTCGTCGTCGCGGTTGACCGATCCGTCGGCACGGCGGCTCCAGTGCCACTCGCCCCCTTCGCGGTCAATGAGATTATCCTTTATATACGTCCATGAGTCAAACGCCTTTGCCAACGCTTCCTCCACTCCGTGGAAACGGTAGAGATACACGAGGCCGATGACATCTTCGGCCTGCACCCACCAGTGCAGGTCATCGTCGATGTGCACGCTGCCGTCGGGAGCCGCCACCCGCTCGTAGATCATCGAGCCGTTGTCGCGTCGTCCTTCGAGAGCAGCGTTGGCTATGGCACGCGTATGCGCGAGTGTCTTTTCGAGCAGCGACTCATCGCCCAGCACATGTGCGGTCTCGAGCAGAAGCCAAGAGGCCTCGATGTCATGACCGTAGGAGATGTTGGCGTCAATACGGTTCCAGTCATCGTCGAAAAAGAGACCGAGATGATGCGTGCGGCTGTCCTCCATTATGTCAAGAAATATATGCATCAGGTGCATGATGTCGGCGCGCAGGCCTTCGTCGGGCCACACACGGTAGAGATTGGTATATGGCTCGATAATGTGCAGGTGGGTGTTCATCGTCTTGGAGCAGTTGGTGTCTTTGTCGCTCAGACGCATGTCGTCGATCGGACGCCAGTCGCGGGTCATAGCCTCGATATATCCGCCTTTGGCCGCATCGCGGCTGTGAGTCTCGATGCAGCGGTAGAGGTCGACAGCCATGTCAAGCGCCTTGCGGTCGCCGGTGGCCCTGATATATTCGCTCAGGCCGTAGATCACAAAACCGATGGCGTAGAACTGTTTCTTTGTGTCAAGCGGCATCCCGTCGGCAGTCAGGCTCCAGTACACCCCGCCGTATTCACGGTCGATGAAATGCGACATTATGTAGTCGAGCACCCTGTCGGCGGCTTCGAGATATTCCTTGCGGCCGGTAGTGCGGTATGCCGCAGAGAATGTCCACAGCAGGCGGCCGTTGAGTATGGCGCCTTTCGGAGCGTCATCATCGAGACGGTCGTTGCCGTCGCGGCGGCCGTAGAACCCGCCGCGACTGTCCTGCATGCGGTCAAGCCAGTAAGGCAATATATTGCCGGTAAGGTCATCGATGACCTCTTTTTTCAGTAATTCAGCAATCATGATGTTCAGTCAGTATTTTCAAGTGATGCTTTCTCACGCGCAATCTCCTCGTTCTCGCGGCAACGCTGCTCGCCCAGACGGGCGCATATATCGTTGACCTTGTCGGTGGTGAGCGGGTAGAAACTTACCACAAACACCGCCAGCGCGGCAACTATCGCCGGGATGAACGACATCAGCCACCACAGACAGTCGATAGCCGACTGCGGCTGTGCCACCACCTCAGCGACGGCGCCATCGGCCGCCGGAGTGATATAGCCGCAAGCGTTGAGAAGCCACAGCACCGCCGCACCGCCTATAGCACCGCCGAATTTCTGAGCCATTGACGACGACGAGAAGATAAGTCCGGTGGATGCGGTATTGTATTTAAGCTCGGCATAATCACTGACATCGGCATACATAGACCATACGAGCGGCGACATGATGCCCGTGCAGATTGAGATGAGCACCTGCAGCAGCATCATAAGCCAATAGCCCGTAGCGCTCAGGGGTACCATGAAGAACAACACACTCAGCACCACAAGCGTCACATTCACCCCGATAAAGGTGGATTTCTTGCCCCAGCGGGCCGCGATTGGAACCGTTAGGGCCACACCGACCATATTGGCAATCTCGCCGACACCGAGAAACAGGCCTGAATAGAAGAGCACATTGCCCCAGTGACCGAAATCGAGATGCGCGTCGGCTCCGATAATATCACCGAAGAAATAGGCCACAGTGGCGCCGCGCACCGTATTGAAAAGGTTGAAACAGAGCGCCGCTCCGATGAGAAGCCACCAGGGGCGGTTGCTAAGCAGGTATTTGAAGTCCTTACCTATCGACACTTTGGATACGGTCTTGATTTTTTCACGCGTCATCAGGAAGCAGCAGATGAACAGCACGAGGCATCCCAGCGCAATCACGCACATGCCAAGCTGCCAGCTTGTAGCGAGCGACACTCCCATGCTTTGCTTGAAGAATGCGCACAGCGGTTCCCATGAGAACAAGGCGATAAAGGAGCCTCCGTAGGCGAAAAACATGCGGAAACTCGAGAACACGGTCTTCTCCTTGCTGTCGGAAGTAATGACCCCGAGCATGGCTCCGTAGGGCACGTTGATGCCCGTATAGACCGTCATCATCAGCACATACGTCACGTAAGCCCATATTAGTTTGCCGGCGTAGCTCAGGTCGGGTGTGGTGAAAAGCAGTATTCCGCACACCGAGAATGGAGCGGCCACCCATAGCAGGTAGGGGCGGTATTTGCCCCACCGTGTCTTCGTGCGGTCGGCGAGAATACCCATCATCGGGTCGGACACAGCGTCCCAAATGCGTGTCACCAGCACGAGTATGCCGGCGTCGACCAGACTGAGTCCGAATATATTTGAATAGAAAATCGGCAGATAGTAGGAAAATATTTTCCAGAACATCGACGACGCCATGTCGCCGAAACCGTAACCGATTTTTTCTTTTAGCAGAGCCATGTCAGGGAGATATTGGTTGTTTATTTATTTTCTTTCAAATAAGCCTCGTTGGCATCGATGAGGCGGTTGATTGTCTTTACGCTTTCGCCTGTCGAAAGGCCGTCGGCCGGAGTGTTGAGACAGTAGTCGACGAGGCGGTCGACAGTCGACTCGGCCACATGCAGACGTGTGTCAGACGAGGCGTAGTAGATGAGCACGCGTCCGTCGTCATCGACAATCCAGCCGTTGGAGAAGAGCACGTTCATCACATCGCCGATATACTCTTCACCCATAGGCGCCATCAGATAGCCGCCGGGGGTGGCAATCTCCTTCCACGGCTCTTCGAGCGATGTCATGTAGAGATAGAGCACATAGCGCAGTCCGGAAGCGCAGCCGCGCACGCCGTGGGCAAGGTGCAGCCACCCCTTCGGAGTCTTGATCGGGTGCGGCCCCTCGCCGTTTTTCACCTCCTTGATGGTGTGATAGTAACGTTTGTTGATGATAATCTCCTCCTTCACTTCGGCGCGGGTGATGTCGTCGACAAGCGCCCAGCCGATGCCGCCGCCGCTGCCGGTGTCGATAAACCCGTCCTGCGGACGCGTATAGAGCGCATATTTTCCGTCGACAAATTCGGGATGAAGCACCACATTGCGCTGCTGGCTCTTGCTGACGAGGTCGGGCAGACGCTCCCAGTTGACAAGGTCTTTTGTGCGCGCGATGCCGCAGGTGGCGGTGGCGGCGCTGAGGTCGCCCGGCTGCGAGTCGTCATGGCGCTCCACGCAGAAGAGGCCGTAGATCCAGCCGTCCTCGTGGCGGGTGAGACGCATGTCGTAGATGTTGGTACCCGGTATTTCGTCCTCGGGCATAGTAATAGGTCTGGGCCAGAAGCGGAAACCCGACACTCCGTCGAAGCTCTCGGCTACCGCGAAAAACGACTTGCGGTCGGAACCTTCCACTCTCACGACCACGACATAGCGGTCGTTCCACTTGATGGCGCCGGCATTGAGTGTGGCGTTGACGCCGATGCGCTCCATGAAGTAAGGATTTGTGACGGGGTTGAAATCATATCGCCATTCCAGAGGAGCCATTTCGGCGGTGACTACGGGATTGGCATAGCGGCGATAGACGCCGTTACCCTCAAGGGGGGTATTCTGACGGTTGAGAAGCATTGCGTGGCGCGCTTCTACCATAGCTTTGCGTTGTTCGAATGTGAGCATATTCAGTGTTTTTATAATCGTTGATAATGGTTGTTATATTATCTTATTTCATTCATTTCGCGGGCGAAAACAGTGCGCGGGCTGTCGTGGAAGGCTCTGAAATCGGCCTCGCCAGGATGGCCGGAATAGGGAGCATACCAGTGGTTGGGCTTGGTGTTGCTGTTGCGCCACACGGTGACAAACGTCACCGGATATTTCTCGAGCACAGGCATGAGTGTGTTCATATACCAGTCGTCGACAGGGAGACTCTCGAAGCCGGTTTCGCTCAAAGCCGCAATCTTGCCGTGCTCACGGGCAGCTCTGACCGCCGCGCCGAGAGTCTTGTCGATGCGTTCGGTGAAGATACGTCCGGAGTCGGGCTCGTCGAAATAATAGACGTCGGCACCCATCACATCGACATATTCATCGCCGGGATAACGGCTCATATAGTCGTCATATCCGTTGACATTGCTCTTGTCGGGTGAATACACCCACACAACATTGTCGATGCCTTTTTCGTCAAACACCTTGCGGGTGAGTTTCCACAGGTTTTTATAATCTTCGGGAGTGCCTTCATTTATACCCCACCAGAACCATTCGCCGGTGTGCTCGTGCCACGGACGGTACATCACCGGAATGCGGTTGCCGTCGGCGTCGCGCAGGTTGCCGATGAAGTCGGCGGTAAGACCGATCCATCTTGTTAGCGTGTCGGTGAGCGCCTTGTCGGCGAAGATGCGTGTCAGGGTGGAATCGCAGCTTGTGTCCCACGAGTCACCGCCGGTGACAGGATTGAGCAGATGCCATGACAGAGAGTTGATGCCGCCGCGCGCATCGTGACGCACTATCTCCTCGCGCATGAAGTCGAAAGGCACGCCGTCAAGCTGTTTCTCCGCGCCGGTCTCGATCCAGCCCAGATCCCAGTTGATGATTGCGGGATAGTCGCCGCACACATTCTTCACGTCGGAAGAGTCGGGCTGATATTCCCAGTAGCGGCCATAGGCAGTGTCGTCGTGATGACCGAATGCGGTGAGTCCGCTGTCAGACAGTGCGGTAAGGCGGCCGAGCAACACTTCGGCAGGAGTCTCCGCGGCCTGTTCGGCCACATTTTTCTTGCCTGAGCACAGTGTTGTGGCGAAAATTGCCGCGCAGGCTGCTATTGTCATATATATGCGTTTCATGGTGTTCAATAAGTTACTTCAATTATGTTTCGGGAGCCGGCCGGCTGTGGCGCTATCGTGTCGGAAGCGGCGTCGACCCCGTTTATTTTCAATGAATATGAGCCTGTCGGCACGGCATGTATCTCGTAGTCGGCTCCGCGGAAACGGCGGGTGACGGTAAACTCCCCTACATGGCCCGGCAATGCCGGACGCACCACGAGGCCGTCGTAATCGGGACGTATGCCCAGAAGATACTGCGACACGGCGAGCCAGTTCCATGCTGCGGTGCCTGTCAGCCATGAATTCTTTCCTTCGCCGGGCACTGCGGCGTCACGGCCGGCAGTCATCTGACAGTAGACATACGGCTCCACGCGGCGCAGACGCTGGTCGCCGCGCTCTATGAAGGCGGGAGCTATCTTGGTATAGTAGTCCCAGGCTCTGTCGCGGCTGCCGTAAAGTGTTTCGGCGATTATAATCCACGGATTGTTGTGAGTGAATATTCCGGCATTCTCCTTGTAGCCCTGCGGATAGGAGGATATTTCGCCGTATTCCATGATATAGCTTGTGAACGCGGGCTGATTGAGCACAAGGCCGAACGGAGTGTCAAGATGCTCCTTGACCGAGGCAAGAGCCTGAGAGGTCATCCCTTTGTCGGCGCCAATACCCGCCATCGCGCACCATCCCTGGCTCTCGATGAAAATCTTTCCCTCTTCATTGAGGTGCGAGCCGACCGGATTGCCCTCGAAGTCAAACGCACGCAGATACCACTCGCCGTCCCAGCCGTGACGCTCCACGGCCGAGCGCATCCTGTCAGCCTCACGCTCAGCCATATCGGCGAGCTCGGGCTTGCCGCTGAGGCGGCAGATATGTGCGTAGTCTCCTGCAAGCATCACAAACTGACCCGCAATCATCAGACTCTCGGCCTTTGAGCCTTCCGAACGGTTTTCGGTGGTCTGGAACGACTCGTCGGGGTCATTGGAGAAGCAGTTGAGATTGAGGCAGTCGTTCCAGTCGGCGCGGCCTATCAGAGGCAGTCCGTGCGGACCGAGATGCGATGTGACATAGCGCACCGACGCCGTGAGATGGTCAAACAACGGCACTTCCGAGCCGGGGGCGTTGTCGTAGGGCACGGCTTCGTCGAGTATCGACATGTCGCCGGTCTCCTTCAGATAGACACTGACAGCAAACACGAGCCACATCGGGTCGTCGTTGAATCCTGAGCCTATATCGTTGTTGCCACGTTTCGACAACGGCTGATACTGATGGTAGCAGCTGCCGTCGGCCTTCTGCGTGGCTGCGATGTCAAGTATGCGCTGACGTGCGCGCGACGGAAGCTGATGCACGAAGCCGGCAAGATCCTGACAGGAGTCGCGGAAACCCATGCCGCGACCTATGCCGCTTTCGAAAAACGAGGCCGAACGCGAGAAGCAGAATGTTATCATGCACTGATACTGATTCCACACGTTGACCATGCGGTCAAGCTCGGGCGATCCGCTCTTGAGCGAGAAGTTGCCGAGTATATCTTTCCAATAGTCCTTAAGCTCCGCAAATGCGCTGTCTACCTTGTCGGCACTGTCGAAACGCGATATGAGCGCATGCGCGCGGCGCTTGTCAATCACGCCCTTGCTCTCCCATTTCTCTTCGGGTGCATTCTCGACATAGCCGAGCACAAACTCCATGCGTCGGCTCTCGCCGGGAGCGAGATGCAGCTCAAGATGGTGAGATGCCACGGGGCTCCATCCATGGGCAACGGAGTTACGGCTCTTGCCCTCGGCCACTGCCTGAGGGGTGTCAAAACCGTTATACAGTCCGAGAAAACTCTCGCGGTCGGTGTCGAAGCCTGCCACAGGCGCATTGACGCTGAAGAATGCATAATGGTCGCGGCGCTCACGATATTCGGTCTTGTGATATATGGTAGAGCCTTCGATTTCCACTTCGCCGGTAGAGAAATTGCGCTGGAAATTCTCCATATCGGTCGATGCATTCCACAGACACCATTCGACGAACGAGAACAGGCTGACATCTTTCCCTGCGGCACTCTCGTTGGTGAGCGTCATGCTCATCACTTCGGCCGGAGCGCCGAGAGGCACGAAAAACAGCACCTCGCATTTCAGTCCGTTCTTACATCCGGTGATGCGCGTATACCCTTGTCCGTGACGGCATTCATAGAAGTCAAGCGGGGTCTTGCACGGTTTCCATCCGGGCGACCAGGCGGCTCCGTCGCCGTCCTTGATATAGAAATAGCGGCCGCCGGCGTCCATAGGCACGCCGTTGTAGCGGTAACGTGTCAGTCGGCGGAAGCGCGCGTCGCGGAAGAATGAATAACCTCCCGCACTGTTTGAAATGAGCGAGAAAAAATCTTCCGTTCCAAGATAATTGATCCAGGGCCACGGGGTGGCCGGGTCGGTGATTACATATTCACCTGCTAAATCATCGAAATGTCCGAAATGCACGATCAAATAACTGTTTAAAATTATTTTATACTACTGGGAATTCAGATAAAAAATGGCTGCCGGCAATTGGTGTTCTGCCTGCCGGCAGCCGCGGATTCTGACAAAAATTATTGTAAAACCTATCGGGTCATTATTTGAGCGACGGCATCTGCTCGCGGTTGATTACGAACGGACTCTGCATCACCTGGCGTATCAGTTCCGCCGTGTTGCCGAAGTCATCGGTCGTAAGACCTTTGTTGGCGATGTCGTAGGTGTACCAGAGCATGAACCATGACCAGTTGGCACCTTTAGCGATGCAGTCGGCGGGCATCTCGAGCGCGCCGGTCTCCGACAGCGCCACCATGCGCTTGCCGCCTGTCATCGCAAGAGCAGCCTGATAAGCTCCGGGCTGCGCGTCGTTGTTGTCCTCATAGAGGTCAACGCCGACGATGTCGACATATTCGTTGCCGGGATAGCCGCCCGCCATATTGGCCTCGTAGCCTTCGCTATACTGTGCTGTCCACACCCATATCAGGTTGTTGAGTCCGTGATGGTTGACAAGGCGGTCATACATGAGTTTCCAGAGTTCTTTGGTGGCTTCCTCGCCGTAGCGTCCCCACCAGAACCATGGATTGTTGTATTCGTAGCTGCCGGCAGCTTCGTGGAGCGGACGCCATATCACAGGCACACCTGCGTCGGCAAGCTTGCGCAACACGGCCGCTACCTTGTCGATGTCGTTGATGATGAATTCATTCTGCCATGTGCCCGACTTGAGCGCCTCGCGGATATCGAATTCGGTCGACTGCTCCGATGCTCCGGGAGCATAGAAACCGTAGCGTGAGGTGTCGCCTGCGCGGTAAGCGGCCTCGTCGGTCGGTGCCTGCCAGTGCCACATGTAGTTTACAAGACCGTTTTTATTCCACTGCGACAGCGGAGCCGAGATGTCATTGTAATCAATCCATGAGTCATTGATATTGATGAAGTCGTAACCGGTGACAGCAGGATAGGCATAGCCTGTGCCATACACCCAGTCGGCAAAATCATTATTGAGATTTACATTGGCCATAGCTCCCGAAAGTATGCGCTTTCCGTTCTGGGCAAGGAGGAAATCATAGACTTTGCGTGCCTGGGTCGAAGCCGACGGATTTGACAGCGTGGTCAGATAATCGGCCGCGCTCGCGTCAGAGGCCGTGGCAAACGTCACGGAGAAAGGCTGAGCGTATGAATTGCCCTTGTTAGCTATGACTGCCGTGGCGGGGACATCAAGTGTGTAGGCGGTGGCAGGCTGTAGCTCAACGTGGAGCAGAAGTCCGCCGTCAGTGGTCTCGGCCCACAGCGACGTGCCGTTGAGAGTGATGTGCGCCGCCGGATTGAGCGATACAATTCCGTCATAGTTGAGATAGATAGTCTCGACATCAGCGGCATTGACGACCGCGCCGTCGACGACAGAGGAAGCCACTACCTTCACATCGCCTGTCGGCGTTTCCGGCACATCGGGGAAGATAAGATCGTCATCATCGTTGCAGCCGGTCAGGCTCACCCCGAGGGTGAGCGCTGCGGCAGCGAGGATATATTTATAAGGTTTCATTGCAATTCTGATTTGAGTTAAATATCAAAATAATTTGAACAGTTACTTATTTAATGGCGATAGAAGTCACTGTCACATGCTGACCGGAAAGTATCATGCCGGAAGATTGCAGTACGTCGATGTCACCGTCGGTGAGCGGCATGGTGTAAGAGCCGGAATCGTCAAGACCTATGCAGGCCCATTCGTTGGCGGCGAGTGCCTCCGACAGCGGGTTCCACGAACCGTCCATCGGCTTGATCTGTGCGTCGCCGGTGCCGGTCGGCGCGTAGGTGAACACCAGAGAGTCACCTGATTTGAGCGCGCTGAAAGCCGATGCAGCGATTTCCTCCTTGTTGCCCCATGAGCCGTCAAGCTCGAGGCTGCCTGACCATACCGTCACGGGTGCGGGGTCGTCGCCGGTGCTGTCAGGTTCCCACTCTGCGGCGGTCAGGGTGATGAAGCAGCCCTTGAACGCCCAGCCTGCGCCGTGCATCATCTCAAGATCCTGCTCGGTGACAAGCACCTGGATTGTGTTGGCGCCTGCGGCGAGGTCGGTAAATCCTGATTTCTCGAATGTGGTTTCCCAGTCAGAGCGATAGACGGGGCTGAACTGCCACCATGTGCTCGATTCATCCTCAGTGAAGTGGAATGTCAGGGTACCGGTGCCTTTGATGGTTGAGCTGAACACCTGCCATACGTCGTCGGCACACTCTTCAGCCACCTGCAGGAAGCCTGCCCAGTTGCCGAAATCGATATTGCCTGTCCAGAACACGTTGCCCATCTTGAGAGTGGAGATAGCATCGGTCTCCGCCATGATATTTTCATTCTGCACGAGAGTCAGCTTGCCGTCGACAAGACCTGACGGTGCGGCTACCTTTATTTCCGTGCCGTCTTCGCTCACTTCCCATTTGCCGTAGGTGAGAGATGCGCCGCCGGGGAAACGGATTTCCTTCACGCGGTCAAGCAGTGAGCCTGTGATTGTCAGCTTAGTGCCTGCGGTGATATTGGTCGACGGGGTCACCGACATATAAGCGATTTCAGGAAGAACGATGTCGAGAAGCTCGATCACCGCGCCGTTTTTGAGCGTAGCGGTCACTGCGCCGGAACGGGTGTCGAGAGGCACGGTGACACTCACCTGTGTGCCGTCGGCATTGACGGTGAAATAAGCCTCCGCGCGACCGGGGAACACGATTGTCTCAATCTGGTCGAGGTCGCTTCCGTCAACGGTGATGACATCGCCGAAGTCACAAGCGGTCTGTCCGGCGGGAGTGACCACGGGTGCTGTTACCGTGAGCGGAGTCTCCCATGTCTCCTCCCAGTCGTAGCCGTTGGAGAAGGTGATGGCGCCCGAAGCGGCTTCGGCCGGCACGCGGAACGAAAGTTCGTTGCGGGTCTGCACGGTGAAGCTCTCGGTTGAAATCTCATGACCGTTGTCAAAGGTTATCGAAGCGATATTGTAGAGATACTCGCCCTTGACTGTCACGATGTCGCCGACATTGACTGTTGTCGGAGCCACTGACTCGATTTCTATCTCCTCGACAAACGATATCATGGAGCGCGAGGTGATGATCTCGCCGTTGCTCATCACGAGCTTTATCTGGCCGGGCACTGCCTCCTGGGGCACAGTGACAAGTATCTTGTCGGAACTGCGTGATGTAAACGAGCTGACATGCACGTCGACGGGGAATACAACTTCCTTCACGCCGTCGAGACCCTCGCCGAGTATCGTGATGTCGGTGCCGCGTTCGGCCGGTGACGGTCCGAACGAATGCAGTTTGCTGGTGTGGAACGGGATATCGTCATCGTCGCTGCAGCTGTTGAAGCCCAGCATGGCGCCCAACGCCACTACCCCGGCCACCATTGATCTGAGAATATATCTGGTTTTCATTTTGTCTGACTGGTTAAATGTTTACAATGCGGAGATTATCAATGCGTACGTCGAAGTCAAAGGCCATTGTGCCGGGTGCGAACGAGCCGAACACCATCATGCCGATGTTGTAATACTCCGAGATATTGCCGATGTTACGGTTGTCTTCATCGCCGAGTTTGTTGTATTTGAAGTCAGTCAGCGGAATTGTGACAGTCGTCCATCCGTTGGTGGTGTAGGGTGTGTCACCGCCGAGACTCAGCCACGGCATCCAGTGAGCCTGCGCCTCATCGCCGTCGACATTGGTGGTCTCGTCATCCTTGAAGAACCATATCAGCATCGGCAGGTTGGCCCACGACTTGATGTTGGTCTCGAAGCGGAGGGCAAGCTGAGATATGTCGCCGGTGGCGATAGGCTTGCCGGAAGCGGCGTTCCAGTAGCACCACATCAGCGAGTTGTTCCAGCTCCATTCGCCCGCGTTGTCCTGCTTGAAGTGGAGATACTGGCCTGATACAGCCTCGTCGGTGCCGTAACCGCCCTGTCCCCACGGGTTCATATAGCCGTCAGGCTCGAAGTCGCAGATAAGACCGTCGGTCTCGAGGAACTTGAACGGCACCGTAGTCACGCCGTTTTCGCTCGTCACCTTTATGTAACCTTCGGTTGTGGCCTCTTCGGGAACTGTCACAGTCAGTGTCTGCTTGGTGTAGCTGTCGGGCTCAACTGTCACTCCGCCGGGGAATGTAACGGTCAGAGGTATGTCGCCGGTGGCAAGGAAGTAGTCGCCTACCATCACGAGTTCATCGCCGGGCGACGCATACTGGCAGGAAATCGAAGTGATAAGGGGCGAAGGCACTTTCACCGAGAAGGGAAACACCGTTTCCGCGCCTTTACCGGTGACGAAGCGCACCGTGTTTGTAACCTCCTGCGGAAGCGAAGTCGGCACATCCACTATAATCGAGTTGGAAGTGACCATCGTCGGGTTGAGCTTGGCCTTCTGGTCGTTGAACCACACCTGCTGCACGGCGCCCATGTCGCGTCCGATGAAAGCCACACGCGAACCCAGAGCCGCTGATACGATCATCGAGTCGGCAGCCGCGGGGTCACACACACGGCAGTATTCTATTGAAGGGGTTGCGTCCTTGTCGGCTTCGGCGTCGGTCTCGTCGCAGCTCACGAGCGAGAGCGATGTGAATGCCAGCGCTGTCCCTATGCTGAATATTCTGAAATATCTGTTCATGGAATTATATTTGAATAAGGTGGATTAGTAATAGTTTACGATTTCGCCGAGCAGAGCGGGTGAGCTCGTTGTGGCGGCTGAAGGAATGGGGAGCACGAATGCCGATGCAGAAAGCACGATCGGGTCATATTGTCCGCCGTCGGCCACGGTCGACACTATCTTATAGGTCTCCGGGAGATTGGCATGCGCCTCGTCGTTCTGGTCCCAGTCTTTGAACACATACATGCTCGCGCGGTTGTAGCCTGAGCCGTAGCCCGAGTTGAGGAATTCGAGTGCAGTCTGGTCACCCTCGCGGTAACGCAGGCGGAGTATATCGAACCAGTTGATTGACTCGAAAGCAAACTCACGGCGACGCTCTTTGAGAAGGTCGGTATAGGTGATGGTCGAGAGTCCGGGCAGACCGGCACGCTCACGCACGCTGTTTACCTGGTCGAGAGCTCTTGTGTCGGATGTCGACGAAGAGGTGCCCATTATAGCCTCGGCATAGATCAGATACATGTCGGCAAGACGGAGAAGATAGATATTGTTGCTCGCGTCCTGGTTGTTTGAGGTAGTGCCGTTGCCGTCGGCATCACGTCCGATGACATACTTCTTGATGTGGGCGTTCATCTCGTTGCGTGATTCCTTGACCTCACCGTCCTCGTAATACTGGGTGAAATAGGTGTATCCGCCATTCTGAGAGTCGAGGTTGGGATAATAGTCACCGTTTGACATATAAGTCCATTTACGGCGCTGGTCAAGCTGGTCATACATGCTCTGGAGCGAGATGGTCGGGCCTTTTCCCGAACCCCAGCAACCGTCGGCAACGCGTGCTCCGCGTCCCCAGGCTATTGTCTTGGAGTTGCCCGTTCCGTAGCCGAGTGTGCCGCACTGTATGGCAAGGAGAGATTCCGGACCGTCATTGGCCACTTCGTCAAAGAGAGTGGCGAAAGGTATCGATTTCACGTTCGGACGGCTCTCTATCACGGCAAGCGCGTCGGCTGCCGCACGGCTGTAGAGGTCGGCACGGTCGTAATTGTAGTCGCTGTGCGATGCCATTGTCACGAGGATGCGTGCACGGATGGCGCGGGCCGTAGTCTTGGTGGCGCGATAGGCGTCGGCGTCAGTATCGGGCAGATGCTCGATAGCCCAGTCGGCGTCCTCGAGAGCGAAGCGATAGATGTCGGCCTGCGGATTGCGGGGCGTGTTGAAGATATTGTTCTGTATGTTGTTGGAGTTGTGGGTGATGATGGGCGCGTCATGCCAGCATTCGGCGATATACCAGTAGCAGTAGGCGCGGATGGCGCGGGCTTCGGCTATCGCGGCGTCGACATCTTCCTGAGCCACACCCGACACATAACCGGGCATATCCATGATGACTGAGTTGCACTGGCTCACGACATTGTAGAGCCCCTTCCAGCCTTCGTTGAGATATTGGTTGACATCGGTGTAGGTTCCGAAGTACCACTGTCCCTCGGCGTCGTAAGTGTAATACATGTCACCGACGAGCTCGTCGAGTTTCCAGTGGAAGTTCATGTGGAAATCACGCCACACCTTGGCCGAATAAAGCGCTTTGGTGTTGTCGCGGATTGCCTCGCGCGAGGTGTAATAGTTGTCCTGTATCAGTTTGTCCTCCGGCGTGACTTCCAGGAAATCGTCGCAGCCGGTCAGTGTAAAGCCCAACAGGGCGGCGGTAGCCAGTAACTTATATGGTTTCATATTGTATTCCGTGATTTATGCATTAGAATGAGAGATTGAGTCCGACAGTATAGGTGCGGGGTGTCGGATAACGCCCGCGGTCGATGTTCTGAAGCAGCGCGCTCTGGTTGTAGGCGCCGATTTCGGGATCGAAACCGCTGTATTTGGTGAATGTGTGCACATTCTGCACATTCACATATATGCGGGCTGATGAGAGGAATGCCTTCTTGCACCATTTCTCGGGCAGATTGTAGCTCAGCGAGATATTCTGTATGCGGAGATAAGTGGCATCTTCGAGCCAGCGGTCGCTCATGCGGTTGTTGCCGTTGCCGTCAAGCGATGAGAAGCGGGGCACTCCGTTGCCGATGCTTGTCACTACCACATTGTCGGGGTCGGTGTTGGAGCCATCGGGATTGATCAGGCCGAGCTGCACGCCGCCGAGCACGCTGACATCCTGGTTGTCCCAGATTGAGCTTCTGCCCTCTGTGCGGTAACGTACCCAGTTGAGGATTTTGCCGCCGAACTGACCCTGAAGGCCGATTGACAGCTCCCAGTCTTTAAACTGCACCGTATTGGTCCATCCGTAGGTCAGATCGGGGTTGGGGTCGCCGATTACCACCTGGTCTTTTGAGTCGATGACGCCGTCGCCGTTCTGGTCTTTGAACTTTATGTCGCCGGGCCATACGCCTGAAGTGCGGTCGATGCTGTTGGCGTAGGGTGTGGTGCCGCCTGTCTGGGTGGCGTGGTTGCGTATTTCTTCAGCATTGCGGAAGATACCTTCGGTCTCATATCCGTAGAATACGCCCATGGGCTGTCCGACCTGGAACATCGACACGGTCTGGAAGTTGCTGTACCAGTCTATATTGCCGTAGATCACCTGTTTGTCATCGTTAAGCGCAACGATTTTGTTGCGGTTGAACGACATGGTGAGATTTGAGGTCCAGTTCCAGTCTTTGGTGACAATCGGACGTCCGACGATAGAGATGTCGAAACCGCGGTTTTGGGTCTTTCCGATATTTGCGTAAGGAGTCTGGATTGCATTGTCATCGGAGTTTACACCGATATGTCCGGGAGCGAAGACCTGAAGGAGAAGGTCTTTGGTCTCCTTGCTGTAGGCTTCGAGAGTGAGTTCGAGACGGTTCTGGAACGCGGCGAAATCGATACCGACGTTATACTGTACCGACGATTCCCATTTCAGTTTGCTGTTTGCAAGGTTCTGCGGGAAGAATGCAGTGCCGTGAGAAGTGCTTATCTGCGCCATTGCAGCGGCATAGCGGTAAGTGTCGATGTTGGAGTTACCTACCTCGCCATAGCCAAGACGGAGCTTGAGGTTGTTGAGCCAGTAGATATCCTGGAGCCATTTCTCCTGATTGATACGCCATGCAAGTGCCACCGAGGGGAAATAACCCCATTTGTTCTCGGGACCGAACTTCGAAGATCCGTCGGCACGCAATGTGGCGGTAAGGAGGTAGCGGTTGTCGAAACCGTAGTTGACACGTCCGAAGAATGATGCTGTCGACGCTGCGTCTTTCCAGCCGCCGTTGTTGACAAACTCACCGTCGCCGGTCATCACGGGTATCTTGTCGGTGGTGAAATTCTTCTTTATGAGCCATGTTCCGTTCCACGATGACTTTGATGCCTCGAAACCTGCCATAGCTGTCACGTCGTGCTTGCCGCCGAACAGTTTGTGATAGGTCACATAATCTTTCTGCATCCAGTAGAAGCTGTGATCCTCGCGGTGATACATCTGGTTGATGTCATTCTTGAGGTTGCCGAAATCGTAACGCGGAGAGTAGGAGTCGTTCTGATTCTGGCTGGCATCAAACGCATATTCGGCGCGGAATGTGAAGTTTTTGAGGAAATCGACCGATACGTAGAAGTTACCCATTATGCGCTGGCGCAGGAGGGTGTTGTTTTTGTCGAGCGCAAGAGCCACGGGGTTCCAGCTTGATGAGCCGTTGACTGTTGTCGGGCCGGCCCAGTTGCCTTCGAAGTCGCGCACGGGCACTGAAGGCTGCATCGTCATGGCCTGCATGATCACACCGTCAGAACCGTCGTTGAGAGTGATCTTCTCGTTGGTGCGGGTGTAAGCGAGCGAACCGCCGAGTTTGAGGAACGAAGTGAAGTTATGGTCGAGGTTAAAGCGTGAGTTGAAGCGGTCGAAGTCCGAACCGATAATGATACCGTCCTGCTTCATCCAGCCGGTGCTCATGGCGTAGGTTGTCTTTTCATTACCGCCGGTCAGACCTACCTGATGGCTCTGCATGAAAGCGGTGCGGAATATCTCGTCCTGCCAGTCAGTGCCGGTGCCGAGGATGCTCGGGTCGGAGAATGTCGGGTCGTAGTTGCCGTCGCCGATGATGCCGTCGGCCTTAAGATTATTCTGATATACGGCATATTCGCGGAGATTCATCATGTCGAGACGTTTCGCGGTGGTCTGCCATGCGACGTAACCGTCGTAAGTGATATTGGCGCGTCCTTCCGAACCGCGGCGGGTGGTTACGAGCACAACACCGTTGGCGCCGGCCGCACCGTAGATGGCACATGCCGAAGCATCCTTAAGCACGTCGATGCTCACGATGTCGCTCGGGGCGATTGACGCAAGGGGATTGACCGTGCGCTGTCCGTTTGTGCCGCCGGCCCAGTCAAAACCGCCGATTTCATTGTTGGCAGTGCTCATGGGCACACCGTCAATCACATAAAGAGGCTCATTGGAGCTCGTAAGCGATGACGCACCGCGTATGCGCACCGAAGTAGCACCGCCGGGAGCACCGGAGTTCTGCGTCACCTGCACGCCGGCGAGCTTACCCTGAAGCATCTGGTCGGCATTGGTGACGATGGTCTTGCGCATCGCGTCCTCGCCTATCGAGGCCACCGAACCGGTGATGTCAGATTTTTTCTGTGTGCCGTAGCCCACAACCACCACTTCGTCCATCACCTGCGAGTTGGTCGTCATGGTGACATTTATTGTGTGGCGGCCATTGATTTTGACTGTCTGCGGGTTCATTCCCACATAAGAGAACGATAGGGAGGCCTCCCCCGATTTGACAGTTATCGAGAAATTACCATCAAGGTCAGTCGACACCCCGTTGGAGGTTCCGACTTCCATTACAGATACACCGAGGAGAGGCTCGTCGGTGTCATCAATCACGGTGCCTGTGACTGCAAACTGCGCAAATGTTGTCAAGGAGCACAACAGCATTCCTACAGCAATAAGCAAAGCCCGCGGACTAAGTCGCTTGGTTGTCATAATAATTGTGATTTGGTTTAGATTTATGATTGTTATATTATGTGCGATTTAAGGCAATCGGTTATATTTTGATCGGGTAGTTATATTATTTTAATCAGGTTAAAATCGGGTTACTAAAGACAGCACTGCCGCCGGGGTTACCGGCGACAATGCAAAATTACTGTCTGAAAGTGCGATAGGGTTTGTCTATTTTATCTGAATATGATACTTTTTTGACATTATGTTTTAAAACATCTCTTTTGTGTATTTTTGGATGAGTGCGATAGTGGTTGAGTCGGTGGCAAACACACTGTTGAGCCCCTGCTGCTCCTGCGCCGGATCGCCGCAATAGTTGTCACCGGGCTGCCATTCCGTATGCGCCGGACTGCCGTAGCCTCCCCACGCCCAGAAGTTGCAACCGCATATAACGCTGTCATTTGCAACCATTTCAAACACTTTGTCATAAAAACGGTCACGACCGGTCACCGGGGTGTTTTCGGCAAACTGAAAGCCGTCGCGCGGGTAACCGAACTCTTCAAGCACAAGCGGTTTTCCGAGCTGTTTCGCAGCCCGGACATGGTTTCCGATATACTCTTTCGCCTTCTCTACGGCGATGCCAACACTGTCGGTAAGATTACACTCTGTTACCCAACCCCAGTTGTAGGGCCACAGATGCATCGTAGCGTAATCGATATTGTCAGAACGGTGGATCTGCGTCCACAATTCGAGATCGGTCTCACAACCGTGCGACCCCTCGCTGCCCACCGACACCAGATGCGCGGGGTCAATACTTTTAATCAGTGAGGCGGTCGCTTCGATCCATTCGGCAAAAGGTTTCTTGCCGGCCTCGCTGAACGCGCGCGGCTCGTTGGCTATCTGCCACGACATGATTGCAGGCGAGTCGGAATATTTGCGGCCGGTGACGCTGTTTTCCCTTCCGACGATATATCTTACATGGTCGGCATACATCGCTTTGGCCGAGTCGCTGAACACAAATTGCGAAACATATTCCATAAACCGCGGCCAGCCGTCGACCGACGGAACAGGAGCCTCCCCCTTGCCGGCCCACTCGAGGTATGCCGCGTAGCCGCCGCTCCATTCCCAGGCATTGCCAAGATAAAGCACGGCTTTCATGTCGCGTTTCTCAAGCTCCGAAAGCAGGTAGTCGAGACCGCGCAGCAGTGTGTCGTTGTAGACACAGGGCGATGTCTGGAGCACAGGACTTATATGCGATGGTATCCCCTCTCGCCCCTCGGCTCCGACAAGTATGCGCAGGTTTCTCACTCCTGCCGAGTCGAGCAGGTCGAGCTCACGGTGAAGCCTCGCGCGGTCACCGCCGCTCCCCTCAGAGGCAAGGATTGCCCCATACCAGAAGTTGGTTCCGATATACTCATAAGGGCGGCCGTCGATTTCAAAACGGCCGTCGCTGACTTTTACAAAACCGTCGCCGGCAACTGCGGCCTCCGGTTTGCGGCATGACATTGCGATAGATAACATGACTGACAGGAATAAAATGCAGTAAACTGATCGTATATTCATAGGTGATGGTATTGCTTAAGTCTAAATAACTTTTTTATATGATAATCTTGGTCTTGCGGTAGTTGGAGCGAAATTCTGTCGGCGAGCAGCCTCGTTTCTTCTTGAAGATGCGGTTGAAGTTGGATATGTTGTTGAACCCGCAGTCGTAACAGATTTCAGCAATCGTCATTGTGGTGTCGGCAAGCATCCGCGCCGCTCTGCCCAGTCGCACATCTATTATATAGTCGCTCAGAGTGCGGCCGGTGCGTTGATGGAAGAAGCGGCTGAATGCCGTCGGGGTCATCCTGACCACTCCGGCAAGCTCCTGAAGCGACACATTGCGCTGGTAATTGGCATTGATATACTCCTCGACAGCCTTTATGCGGCGGCTGTCAGACGAACCCTGCGCCTGCGCGAAAGCGCTCGTTGACAGCTGCACGTAGTCATCGGCCACTGACAGCTCGTAGAAAATCTCAAGCAGACGCATCACCCGGTAGAAACCCGATTCGGTGGCAAGAAGGTCCTGCAGCTTGGAATAGATGCGGAGTATCGATTTCATGCCGAATTTCAATCCGCGCGAACTACGGTCGAACATAACTGCGAGGCTCTTCATCTGGCTCTTTTCCATCATCGATTTGCAGAAAAGGTCAGACGAGAACTGTATGGTGACCTCGCGGATATCACACGACACGCAATCGGCCTGCTCCCATGTGTGCACCAGCCCCGGCCCGACGAGCACGAGGTCGTAGCGGTCGACCGTCTCGATATGGTCGCCCACTATGCGCTTCACCCCCGAGCAGTTCTCAACGAAATTGAGCTCATAGTCATTGTGCTGATGGAGCGGATAGTCAAATTTGTCTTTTTGCCTGTCGATAAGGTAGAAGCAGTCGCAGTCAGACAACGGCGTGATTTCGGTTATAATTTTCGACATGGTATCGGATAAAAAAGTGTAAGGTTACGCTGTGACTTGTTGGCTTAAGCAAATATATAAAGGAATATAATATCTCCAAAGATTTCCTGCCGATATTTTTTATAAATGCTAAAATAATATCACATTTTGTTGAAATATGCAAAACATGCATAATGCATTGTCGCTACCTTTGCGCAAAACAATATATCATAAATGCCATGAAAATATATCCTTTGCTCTTATCGCTGCTATGCTCGTCGGCCATGTGTGCCGAGACCCTGCATCTGTCAACACCATCAACCTCGCTCGTGCTCGACGCAACCCCGGGCAACCGACTGTCGCTGCTCCACTATGGCGGACGCGTCACTGACGCCGATATAAAAAATCTCGACGGAGGCATCGACGCCTACCCTGCCTACGGCATCTATCCCGAGCATGAAGCCGCCCTGAGCATAACGCATGCCGACGGCGGCATGGTGACCGACCTCTCGGTCGACTCCGTGACGAAATCGCAAGGCGACGACGGAGCGGAAATCACCACCATAACTCTCCGCGACTCCGCCTATCCCGTGACGGTGAAAGTCAACTACCGCACATATCCCGGCGAGGAAATAATCGAATCGTGGGCTGAAATAACCAACGGCGAGAAAGGCGAGATAACCCTCAACAGATTTATGTCGGCATTTCTGCCGGTGCGCATGGGCGACGTGTGGCTGTCGAGCCTCTACGGCAGCTGGGCCAACGAGGCCCGGATAGAGCAGCGGCCTCTCACCCACGGCGTGACAATGATTAAAAACAAAGATGGGGTGAGAAACTCCCACACCTCACATGCCGAGGTCATGCTGTCGCTTGACGGATGTCCGTCGGAAAACAACGGCCGTGTCATCGGCGCCGCACTCGAATACACCGGCAACTACAAACTTATGATTGACACCGGCGACTCAAACCATCACCGCTTTTTCGCCGGAATAAACGAGGAAAACTCCGCCTACCGCCTCAAAAAAGGGGAAACTTTCGTCACCCCGCCGCTGGCTCTGACATATTCGGCAGAAGGTCTTTCAGGCGCAAGCCGCAACTTCCACCGCTGGGGTCGCAACCACCGCCTTCATGCCGGCGACACCCCGCGCAAGATACTGCTCAATTCATGGGAAGGCGTGTATTTCAACATCGATGAAAAGGGCATGGACTCCATGATGGCCGACATCGCGTCGATGGGTGGCGAGCTTTTCGTGATGGACGACGGATGGTTCGGCACCAAATATCACCGCGATTCCGACAACGCCGCTCTCGGCGACTGGACTGTCGACACCGGCAAACTGCCCCACGGCATCGACGGACTGCTTGACGCCGCTGACCGCCACGGCATTAAATTCGGCATCTGGATCGAGCCGGAAATGACCAACACGGTGAGCGAGCTCTATGAGAAGCATCCGGAATATGTCATCAAGGCTCCGCACCGCAATCCCACGACAGGCCGCGGGGGCACACAACTCGTACTCGACATGGCCAACCCGAAGGTGCAGGATATCGTATTCGAGTTTGTCGACACTCTCATGACCCGATATCCGCGCATCGACTACATCAAATGGGACGCCAACGCGCCGATTATGGAACACGGTTCGCAATATCTGCCTGCCGACCGCCAGAGTCATCTCTATATCGACTGGCACAAGGGCCTGACCGCCACCCTCGACCGCATTCGCCGTGCCCACCCCGACGTCACCATCCAGGCCTGTGCAAGCGGCGGAGGCCGTGCCAACTGGGGCATGCTTCCCTGGTTTGACGAGTTCTGGACTTCCGACAACAACGATGCCCTGCAGCGCATCTACATGCAATGGGGCACAAGCTATTTCTTCCCGGCGATTGCTATGGCATCGCATATATCGGCGGCTCCCAACCATCAGACATTCCGCCGCATACCGGTCAAATTTCGCGCCGATGTGGCCATGAGCGGACGCATGGGACTCGAACTGCAGCCCCGCGACATGACCGAGGAGGAGCGCACGATATGCCGCAACGCGGTCAACGACTACAAGCAGGTAAGACACATCGTGCAGCTTGGCGACCTTTACCGCCTTCTCTCCCCATACGACGGCAAGGGAAGCGCCTCGCTGATGTATATCACTCCGGAAAAAGATGACGCCGTATTCTTCTGGTGGAAAACGGAGACATTCATGAACCAGCAGTTGCCGCGCATCCCTATGGCCGGTCTCGACCCCGACGCTACCTACACGGTCACCGAGCTTAACCGCATCGACAACACGCCGCTGCCATGCGAGGGCAAATCATATACCGGCCGCTATCTCATGGACCAGGGTCTGGAGCTTCCGCTCACCCACAATGTCGATTACCACAAAAACACCGACTACTCCTCGCGCGTATTGCGCCTGACGGTCAGCAAATAATATCAGAGAGCCGTATCGGCGGCACAGTGCCCGGCGGCAGCATGGCGTTGATGAGATATGCCTCAGTTATGCCAAGTCTGTTGCCGGGCAAAACATCGTCGGCCGTAATGTCACAACAGATAGCTATACCGCTCTCGATCAGATGCCTGCGCATCACTCCGCCGAGCAACGGAGAGCGCGGCGTCAGCAACCGGTCGCCGGCCCGGAAAAGAAGGTTGCTGTAAGATGTGTCGGTCACAAGTCCGTCTCTCACAATGATTATTTCGTCGCACCCCCGACGAAGCCCCGACAGCGCATCGAGCGCTGAGCGGTCGGCATATTTAAACCGGTAGTCGGGACAGCTGTCGGGTGTCACTACACGGAGTGATTTCACGATACGCGGCGAATATGGCTCCAGTTCCACTTTGCGTATCTCAGTGTCGTAGGTCACCCGGCATTTGCACACTCCGGCATTGAGCGTCGGCAGCCGCCGCGCCACGTCCGGCCCGGCAAGCACCTCCGACAGAAGCGGCATTTTGCAGCCTCCGCCGCCATATACCTCTTTGACTGTATCAAGCATGCGCCGCTGATGCAGCTCGAGAAGATGAAACATGCCGTTTTCATATCTTATTGTCTCTATAAACATCTCAGCAGCTATTTTGTAAGGTAAACTTTAGCGAGCATCTCTTCATACTCGTCGCCACACACACTCTTGGCGGTGATGCCTCCCCCGCTGTGGAAGTAAAGCCGACCGTCAGCACCGCGCTGCAAACAGCGTATCATCACGGCCGTATCCATCACGCTCCCGTCAAAGTAACCGAAAACGCCGGTGTACCATCCTCTCGCCACTTTCTCCGCGCGTTGTATAAGGCTGACCGTAGCCGGCTTAGGCGCACCCGTGATGCTCCCCGCCGGAAGCAGAGGCAGCAGCAAATCGCCGAAATCCAGTTCACGACCCGCCGGTATCGTGCCGCATATCTCGGAACTCGTCTGCAGAATATCACCCTTTGCAGTGGCTATGCGCTCGACATATCGGAAACGCTCTACCCTAACATCTTCAGCCACCGATCCGAGGTCATTGCGCATGAGGTCGACAATGGTGAAATGCTCGCATGTCTCCTTGACATCATCAAGCAGCCGCCGCTCCGCTCCTGCGACAGATGCGTCGGCGGTGCCCTTCATCGGGAATGTGGAGATTTTGCGCCCCTCAATCCTTACGAACGGTTCGGGAGAGAAGCACACAAAATCATCCCCGATCAGAAGCCTGTAGGGAGCCCGTGAATGCAGAAAAACATCTCGCAGCGTGGCAGTGCATTCGACTCCGGTAGCCACGGTCAGATTGGCGAGAAACGAGTCGCCACGCATCAGACCTTCGCGCACAGTGGCAAACATGCGTGAATACTCCTCCCGGCTCAGCGCTCCGTTCACAGTCAGCGACGGAACGGCCGAAGGCACAGCGTCACCGGCATTGCCCGTCCCCCTGACCGACCACAGCACATCTCCCCTCTCGCTGATATCGTCAATGAAAAAACAATTGACACCGGCGTAGTCGATGCCCCACACAAACGGTTGCCGGCTACGGCCGTAACCGTTCATCATATCTCTCAGTTCATCACGCGAACAAAATCTCATAACATACTATCTGTCACGGCTGAGAAATGCGGCGGCCAGCTCGGGGCTGTTCAGCGTCATTGCCGACGAGTCTTCGAGGTTTTCGGCGTCTTCATCGTCTGATATCGAGATGAATAGTGTGATTTCATCGGTGCGCTCTCCAAAGATTCCGGAATCTTTGACCTGCT
>CAMWIJ010000024.1 GCA_947174275.1 uncultured Muribaculaceae bacterium | reverse complement strand
TGGTCGAGTTCTTCGTATGTGCCCATCTTCATGCCTACCATCTTCGGGTCGGTAGCACCTGAGATCTGTATCATCGGGTAGCAGTTGACCGTGGCGTTGGCTGTGGCGGTGAGCCCGTTCATGAATCCTAATGACGATACGGTCAGAAGCACACCCGGTGTGCGGGTGAGATATCCGTGGGTGGCGGCGGCCATGCCGGCTTGCTGCTCGTGTCTGAACGATATGAATCTGATGCCCTGTTCCTGGCATATATATGCGGCTTCCGTCACGGGTATGCCTACCAGACCGTACATTGTGTCGAGGCCTACCTCGCGCAACGCACGTGCCAGCACATACATGCCCGTCACCTGTTCCGGATAGTGGGGCGTTGTCTGAGGTGACGTTGTCCCCTGTGTTGTAGTTGACATAATTACAGTTTTTTATTGTTTATTAATGAATGAGGATAAGGCGTGATTGCAGGGACACAATTCTGCTTTGTGTCCCTGCAATATGGTGCCGGATTATTTCTGCGCGGCAGGTTCTGCGGGCTTGGGAAGAGGCGCGGTGGTGCCGTTCTTCTCAAATTCGGCCTGCTGCTGCTCTGAATACCCCAGAGATGTAAGGATTTCCGCGGTGTTGCCACCAAGATCGGGACACGGGCCGTAGACAGGCTGGTAGTTCGACATGGTGAAAGGCACGCCGACGGTGACAAATTCACCGATTTTGCCTCCCTGGTTGATTTTCACGAGTGTGTTGCCGTCGTAAAGCGATTCGTCGGCCATAAGTTCCTTGGTCGAGATTACAGGTCCTACAGGCACGCCTGCTTTCGACAGGATTTCAGTGACCTCATATTTGTCCTTGTTGATGCAGAACTGCTGTATGCGTTCCCATATCTGCTGTTTGTGGCGGTCACGGGCATCGGCGGTGTTGAAATCGGGATTGGTGAGCCAGTCCTCGAAGCCGAATGCCTTGCAGGCGAGTTCAAAAGATTTTGCCTCACGCTGCAATATTACATATACGTAGGCGTTGTCGTCGGTTTCCCAGCCTTTGCATTTGTAGGTCCAGCCGAGCACGCCGCCACCCTCGATATTGCCCGAACGCGGCACTGTGCCGTTGAACTTACCGTCGGGATACTGCGGGAACTGCGTCAGATAGCCGATTTTGTCAAGCGTAAGCTGGTCACGCGTCTTGATACGGCAAAGGTTAAGACATGCGTTGTGCATTGACTGATATACATAACAACCTTCGCCGGTCTTTTCGCGCTGCATAAGAGCCGCAAGCAGACCGATGCAGAGGTGCATGCCGGTGTTGGAGTCGCCCAAGGCCGCGCCCGATTGGGTAGGCACGTTGTCCGGTCCGGAATACCAGCCTGTGGTCGATGCCGCGGCTGCCGTTACCTGAGCCACAGGTTCGTAGGCCTTGAGGTCTTTGTATTTTGATGAGAGAGGGAAGCCCTTGATAGTGCCGTAGATACATTTCGGGTTGAGGGCGTGGACAGCCTCCCAGCTGAATCCGAGTTTGTCGGTAGCTCCCGGATGTAGGTTTTCTACAAATATATCGGCCTCTTTGATCAGGTCGGTGAGTATCTGTTTGCCGTCAGGGGTCTTGCAGTCAAGCGATATTGACTTCTTGTCGGAATTGAGCTGCAGGAAGTAGTAGCTTGGCAGATCAGGGTCAAACTGCAGTTCTTTACGTGTGGCGTCTCCTTTGCCGGGACGTTCTATTTTTATTACCTCGGCGCCGAGCCAGGCAAGTAACTGTGTGCATGACGGACCCGACTGTACTTCGGTGAGGTCCACCACTTTGATACCTTGTAAGGGAGCAGTGTTCATAATACTTCAATTATTAAAAGTTATAATTCATAGTACGAATAAGAATCAAAAGCCGGATGACGGAGTGTCTCGCTCCTGCGCCATAATATTGAATTTATTACTGCTTTTTTACAGTGTTTATGGCAGGTTGTCGGCAACCGATTCATTAATAAAACGCCCGCTCTGTAAAAAAGTTTGATTGTGCAGGAGTCGCGGTTTTATATGGAGAGTCATGTTTTTTTGGCAAAAAAGTGAAATTGTAGTTGTGCGATTGGCTTAAATGTTGTAATTTTGTGCCGAAACTGTTTGCAAAGAGTTTATGCTTGCGCTTTTAGTGCTGTAATTTCATGGATAATAGCCATTTTCGGAGATTTCAGCATCTGTGAGAGTGCCGCAGTGCATGTCGGCCGGTGTGGCCGTGCAATTGTCGGCATGCTTTTGACGGCTTGTAGACTTCATGCGTTCAGTCTCGCTTTGAAAATATTTCAGATAATAAAATCTGTTATCGCAAAATCGTTTCGGGTGATTTAATTAATCTTTTGCTATATTATATAATTTGTTAATAAAAACCGCTTGGTTATGTCATATTTTAGAAGTTTACTGCTGGTGATAGGAGTTGTCGCATGTATGACCTCATGTCGTACTCCAAAAGATATAACATATTTTCAAGGTCAGGAAAACGGGCAGTCGGTTGATGTCGTGGCTCCGAATTTCATTACGGCGCAGCCTGATGACCGTCTGACCATCTCGGTTCATTCGCGTGACGCCCAGCTCGCTGAAATGTTCAACCTCCCGATACAGTCGCGTCAGCAGGGTCAGGCAACCGGACGCGGCTCAAATGCGCAGCGCTCTTCTTCCTCCGGAAATCAGGTGTCGGTCTATACGGTAAACAACTATGGCGACATAGAGTTTCCTGAACTTGGCACAATACATATTCAGGGACTTACCCGTCAGGAAATCGCTCAGCTGATAAAGGATGAGCTTATTAACCGAAAACTCCTTAAAGACCCTACCGTAACTGTTGAATTTGCCGACCATTCGATTACAGTCGTCGGTTCGGTGGGTTCTCCCGGACGTATCCTTTTCGACCGCGACAAACTCAACGTGATCGAAGCCATCGCTCTTGCAGGCGATCTTCAGATAAACGGCAAGCGGCAGAATGTGAAGGTCTACCGAATGGTCGACGGAAAGCAGAAAGCATATACGATTGATCTTACCGACCCCAACAGCGTGTATTCATCGCCGGTATATTATCTGCAGCAGAACGACGTTATCTATGTCGAGCCCAACGATCTGCAGAAGCGTAATACCACTCCGCTCGGCAACTCGACATTTACGCCGGCATTCTGGATATCGCTCGCATCATTTGCCATGACAGTGGCTCTCCTCTTTGTGAAATAAACAGTTCTGGCGCAAATTCAGAACCGGACCCCGAATTTGTGCCGTTGTAAAGTATATTATCAATCATTAATCATTCTCGTATCAAACGTGCTATGGAAAATAATGAAGAACAATTGCCTAAGGAAGGCCAGACAATAAACATAAAGGAATTTATGTGGCTGTGCCTGTCAAAATGGTATTGGTTTGTCATTGCATTGGCCATTACTTGCGGATATGCTGTATATTATCTCGCCAAGACCCCCAAGGTCTATTCGGCTACAGCTGCTATTCTTGTGAAGGATGGAGCCGGAGCGTCACCTGACGTCTCGATGGCTTTCTCTGATATGGCGCTGTTCAATACCAATGTCAACATCAATAATGAGATGGTGGCGTTGAAGTCTCCGATTATAGTCGACGAGGTGTCTCGTCGTCTGGGGCTTGATGTGAATTATAGAGTCAAGGATAAATTGAGCTCAAGGATACTTTATGGCTCGTCGCTTCCGGTAATAGTGCGTTTCATCGACCTTGGTGACAATGCCCGTGCGCAGATGAAAATGCGCTGTAATGGCGACAGCACCGTTGTGCTTGGCCCGTTTGCTGCCGCAGGCGAGGATATCGAAAAAGCTGACAAAAATCAGAATATAGAAATTACACTTGCCTCAGTAGCCCAATCCGACACTATCGACACTCCGCTTGGCAGAGTCGTTGTGTTGCCTAACGAAAAATACATCGCCGGAGCTGTACCCGCCTCTCAGGAAATTCTCGTTGACCGCGTGGGATATGCATCGGGTGCAGGTGGCATACTCGGTACGCTTTCAACAGAAGTCCGTGACAATTATTCATCAGTAATTTATATATCTCTCAAGGACACCAACACCGAGCGCGCCCTCGCAGAACTTCAGGGCGTGATTGACGTGTATAACGAAAACTGGATTAAAGACCGCAATCAGATTTCAGTCTCAACCTCCAATTTTATCGACGACCGTCTCGGAGTCATTGAGTCAGAGCTTGGAAACGTCGACTCGCAGATTTCCGACTATCAGTCGCAGCATCAGCTTCCGAGTTCGGGCGTGTCATCCGATGCGCTTTACGAGCGCACGCTGACTGCCAATGACGAGATTGGCGAACTTGCCGTGAAAATCAGTCTTGCCAGAGGTATTCGTGACCATCTCCGCACAGCCGCCAAAAACTTCGACCCGCTGCCTTCGACAACCGCTCTCGGCAATGGAGGAGTCGAAACCCAGATTTTGAATTACAACAACGAGCTTGTGCAGCGCAACCTCATGGTGCAGAACTCGTCGGAAGATAACCCACTTGTGCAGGACCGTGACTATCAGCTGAGCCTCGCGCGCCAGAATATCCTTTCGGCCGTCGACGGCTACATATCGTCGCTTGACGCGCAGATGAAAGCCAAGCAATCCAAACTGTCGTCGGCTTCATCTCGCCTGCAAAGCAGCCCGACGCAGGCAAAACACCTGCTTGACAAAGAGCGTCAGCAGAAAGTAAAGGAGCAACTCTATCTTTATCTGCTCCAGAAACGTGAGGAAAATGAGCTCTCGCAGGCATTTACTGCCTACAATACAAAGATTGTCATGACCCCGACTGTGTCAGGTCTCGTCGGCCCCTACTCAAACAAGATACTTACAATGGCGATTGCCATCGGTCTGCTGCTCCCCGCCGCGTTGCTCTTCCTCAAGGAGATGCTCAACTCCAAAGTGCGCGGACGCAAGGATATCGAGAGACTCACCATTCCCTTTGTCGGAGAGATACCTCAGAATGGCAAGCCGAATACGCGTCGCTCAATATTGCCGGGCAAGAAGAAGCCTGTTGACCGGTCTTCAGATATTGTGGTGAAGAAAGGATGCAACAACATCATAAATGAGGCGTTCAGAGTAATCCGTACTAACCTTGAATTCATGACACCCGGAGGTGCCGGCAATGAATCACGGGTGATAATGATTACGAGTGCCAACCCCGGCTCAGGTAAGACATTTATCGCGCTTAATCTTGCTGCCGTGTTGTCTCTTAAGGGTAAACGTGTGGCGCTTGTCGACCTTGACCTTCGCAAGGGCTCGCTCTCTACGGCTGTTGGCGCGAAAGGTCACGGACTGTCAAATTTCCTCGCAGGAAATATGTCGATAGATGAAGTTGTGATTAAAGCAGCTCGTGGAAATGAAAATGTTGACGTATACCCCTCAGGGCCTATTCCTCCAAATCCCGCCGAGCTTCTTTACTCCGACAAGATGAAGTCAATGATCGAGCAGTTGCGCGATGAATATGATTATGTTATCATCGACTGTCCGCCTGCTGAAGTTGTGGCTGACGCAAAGATAATAAACCGATATGTCGATGTGACGCTCTTCGTCATCCGCGCCGGTTTGCTCGAGCGCAACATGCTCAACGAGATACAGCGCTTCTATAATGACGACAGATACAGGAACATGGCGGTAATCCTCAACGGAACGCTTGACCCCACTGCATCGCGCATCAACCGTTCGAGCCGCTTCGGCTACGGTTACGGTTATTACGGCTACGGCTACGGTTACGGCTATGTTCATGAAGATAAAAAATAATTAAATGCTGTCCGATAACACTTTTTTGACATTCGAAAAAGTGTTATCGGACAGCAAATTAATACATATTCTACCTTTTTTCAATAATTTCTCTCTCTCAGACTAAGATTTACATCTCACGGGCTTTTGTCCCCGACAATATTCCGACCGCTGTTTCAGTGGCAGTTTTAGAGGCAGCGACCGGTTTGATATAATTTGCTTAGGCAATATAATTTAGCCATGAATTTTTCAGAGTATCGAAAATATTTGATACGTCGGCAGGAAATACTGACAAGATTACTCGCTTTTGTTGCACTCTTGGTAGCACTTGTCGAAGTTGGACGATTGTCCGGCCACCTCGGGGTTGTCGGCAGATACGTGTCGTCGCCTGTGGTTTTCCTTTTATTCTGCCTCATTCCTGTTTTGGCTTTGTTCAAGTCGCGTAGGTTCACGATCAACTACATGCTGATGCTGTTTTTTGTGGCGTGCGCTGTGTCGTTGATTTTCAATCACCCGCTGATAAATTATATGTCATCGTTACGACTGTGCTTGTTTTTTGCCATGTTGTGTCTTTTGTCACCTCTGGTTGAAAGTGCGTCGTTGCGATTGTTCCGTGATTATCTGTGGCGTTACCTGATGTTTTTATGTCAGTTTGTGGTGATAATGTCGCTCGTCGTATATGTCATCACTGTTGTTTTCGGAGAGAGAGGTCGATTGCTTTTGATTGTGGCGCACCCGATTATGCTCTCTACTCTTGCGGCTATGGTCGGTGTTGTCATGACATGGCGTTTTCTCAGCCGTGAAAATAGGGTGAGTCGCCTCTCACAACTATTTGACGCTCTGTCGCTGGTGGCAGCTATCATTGTTATGGTGTGGGGCGGAGCGCGAGGCGCGATTATATCGTTTGTTGTAGCTGAGATTTATGTGTTTGTAACATTGTCGCATCGTTTGCGCTCAGGTCGTTGGGTGCTTATCTCTGTAGTGGCTGCGATAGTGTTTGCCATATTCATTGGCGGAGATGTCACATATCGAGTCAAGAAAAAATTTGAAATCGGCAAAGAGAATAACTCCATTATATTTTCCCGCAAGCAGCTTTGGAAATCGCGCATAGAGGAGTTTATGGAAAGTCCGGTGGTCGGTATCGGCTTCACCAATGCTACGCGCTACTCCTCATTGGTGGGCAATGTGAGAACAGTGTGCACCAATCGGCCTGACCGCAAGGAAGAGCCCGGCTCTTCTTGGCTGTGCGTGCTGTCAAACACCGGCATCGTCGGATTTATGCTGCTTGTTTGCTGGAATGCCGAGCTGCTGCGTGTGGTTCGCCGACGGCGAAGGAATGGCGATATAAATGCCGTGAAATACGGAGCGCTGTTGCTGTTTTTCCTCGTTGACGGATTTTTTGAAGGATGGGTGCTTTATGCCGGTTCGTTCACATTCTTCCTTTATTGGCTTCTCTCATCGCGGATAATGGATTACCGATGGCCCGTATGCACTGATAAACCTATTTGTGGACGATGTCTGGGAATATAAAGACCGACCGTATCTACGGCATCGACGCTTTGCGTGCCTTTGCCTTGCTTGGCATTCTGATGGTTCATACTTTGCAGCGTTTTGCATTTGAGGAAACAGAGATTGAGCCGGGAGTTGATTCTGTAGTCGAAATGATAATCAGAAATATCTTTTATGGCAAGAGCAATCCTATATTTTCCTTGCTTTTCGGCTGTAGTTTCTGGTTCATGCTTAGAAATCCGGCCTATAGCTCGCTGCGTTTTGTGTGGCGTTGTGTTCTGCTCGCTGCAATAGGCTTGATTTCCAAACTTTTTTATACTTATGACATACTGATGTGGTATGGCGCGTGCGGCATTGTTCTGGTCGTATTCCGGCGATGTCCGAAATGGTTGCTGTTATGCTTGTCGCTGGCAATGATAGTGCTTTCCCGGATTATATGTGACATGAAGATCGGGACAGCCCTGATTGAAGACAATATGCCTGACCGTTATGTGACAGGCGCCTCTTTCGGGAGTATATTGCAGTACCCGTTGATCGACAGCGTCAAAAACAGTTTTCTTGATTGTCTTAACAATTTTTCGGTTCGCACGCTCGGCTTGATGATGTTGGGTTATTGGTTCGGATGCATGGGTTATATCACCCGCTGGCGCGAAGTGGTGACGGCTAAGGTTGTGCTGATGCTTGCGGTTGCTACAGCCATTCTCTTTGCTACGGTGTTCGCCGTGAGAGGCGACGGCACTTCCATGCTGTTTCGGCTTCTTGTGTTCCCTCAATATGTGGCGCAGGCCCTGTTTATGTCGGCGCTCGTAGTCTATTTATGCCGCAACGGCGGACGCCTGGTCACGATACTTGCCTGCTACGGGCGGCTCGGACTGACAAATTATTTCTTTCAGGGCATAGTCGGCGTTGCACTGTTCTGCGTGTGGTTTGCCCCGCACCATACCTCTCTGGCCGTTACTGTTGCGGTCATGTCAGGTTTCTATATGCTGCAAATTGCCTTTTCCGTGTTATGGTGCCGCAGTCACCGTTACGGGCCGCTTGAATATCTCTGGCGAAAGGCTACAGGCATATTTCCGTCGCGCAAAGATTCTACAGCTTGTATGAAAGCATAAGGCGCAGCGCGTAGGTCGACGAGCGGACAGTAGGGTGGTAGTGATAGTGTGTCGAGCGCAGATAGTGGGAGAAATGCACCGTGGCATATAGCCTGCGCCATATTTTCACATTGGCGCGGGCGGAAAACACGCCGAATGTAGCCACCGACCTGTCTCCCTGCGCGTCGAGCGTGTGAGGGTTGACTGTCGCCCAGTCGATATCCTTCGGATAACCGTCCCACGTAAACAGGCGGTAATATTCGTATGACGCCGCCAGTGACAGCAGTTCGCGCCTGAACACCAGATTGGCTCCCCCTTTAAGTGAAAATCCCGACGCAAGGTTATAGTTGCGCTGGTCGACATGATAATAGTCTGACAGAATTGCGCCGAGACCGATGCCGTTGGCATGCAGATAGGCGTCGGCGGCAAACAGTCCGCGCTCTATGTCGCGGAACATAAGACCGGCACCCACGCTTGCCGGCACCCCGAGTTTGTAGGGCACTTTGTGGGATACATCTGATATCGTGTCGCTGTCATAATAATCGAAATGCTGATACATGCCTACGCTCATCGACGTCGAATATTTGTCGAGCAGTTCCTTCGACAGAAGTCGCCCCGTGATGTTTAACTGTCCGAGCACAGGTTGGGATTTCTGCACGTTGAGCTCGGCGTTGAGCGTGAAATAATCGTAGGGGAGGGGAGTGGATGCCACTTCAAATCTGTCGCCATACTCAAGGTTCAACTGCATCACTCCGCCTGTGCCTTCATCAAAAATTTCGTCTTTTAGTTCGATAGTGCGGGCTCCGGCTGAAAATTCTATCGCCACGTTAGGTATGCCGAACTGACGTCCGGTGGTGGCACGACGGCGCCACGCGTCGCCGTTGATGATGCGTGTCAGTCCGCGCGTGGGTGCTATAAGAAACGCTGCCGCCTCGCGTCCTGCACGTTCCCATCCCGTTGCATCATCTTTAAGCACTATGTCTGAAGCGCGGTAGGTCAGTTCGCCCAGTGCCATCCCTCCCACGGGTGTGGCAACGATGTCATTGAGCGACGGATACTCATTCTCCATGAAAAATTCCCACATCGCCGAACCTCCCAATGCGAAAAGTCCCGACTGCCAGAAGTTGAAGCCGTTGGAACGTGCCGAATTGAAGTACAGATTGCCGTGATAGGGGTGGAGAAACATATTTGTGCCCATCTGGTCATTGTCCCACACAAATCCGCGACGGAAATTGCGGCGTATGGTGTGGGCGTTGATATAGGCGTAGTCAGCCTTTTGTATGTAGCGGTCGATGGCCCAGATGCCCATGTTGAACCCCACAACCTCGCCGGCTGCTATCCACGGGTTCTTCCTGCCGTAATAGCTGAGGTCGATGGAATCGGGTCGCACTTCGGGTGTGACCTGCAGACGTATTGGGCGCTGGGCTTTCACCGTGCCGAATGCCCCGGCGAGCGCCAATGCTATGATAATAACCTTTTGAAGTTTAACCATGTCAAGTGGTTTATTTCTTGTCGGGATAGGCGATGCGTACGTGATACATCGTCAGCAGAGAGTCAGTGAATGCTTTCTTGATTGTGGTGATGTCGCGGAACGACAGCGGTGAGTCCTTGTGCAGACCCTCCGACACCTGCATGTCGATCAGGCGGTTGACGAGCGCCGCTATGGTTTCCGGTTTGTGGTCGGGAAGCGAGCGCGACGCCGCCTCCACAACATCGGCCATCATCAGCAGCGACGCCTCTTTCGATTGCGGGTTGGGACCCGGATAAGTGAACGGTGTCGGATCGACCTCCTCGCCCGGATGGGCGTTGCAGTACGTGTTGTAGAAATAGCGTGCGGTGGTCTTGCCGTGGTGCTGCACTATCATGTCGCGTATCGCCTTTGGCAGCTTGGCTTTCTCGGCTATGCGCAATCCGTCGATGACATGGTTGATGATCACGCGGGCGCTCTGCACCGGTGTCAGTGAGTTATGGGGGTTGACTCCATGCTGGTTCTCGGTGAAAAATGCCGGATTTTTTGTCTTGCCGATATCGTGATAAAGCGCTCCGGCTCTCACGAGCTGCACGTTGGCGTTGACGCGGTTGGCTGCCGCTGTCACGAGATTGGCTACTGCCATAGAGTGCTGGAACGTGCCGGGACATTCCTCCGAGAGCTCGCGGAGTATGGGATTGTTGATGTCGGAAAGCTCGACAAGCGTTACGACTGAGATAAATCCGAACAGCTTCTCGACAATGAAAATGAGGATATAGGCAAACGATGTCAGCACCATATTTATCGCAAAGAAACCTATCAGTTTCCACGAGAAGGTGTTGAGCGAGGCTATCTGCACCAGTTCGGCTGCGGCGTAGGTCACGACGTAGGCCACAAAAACGTAGCATGCCGTGCGCATCAGCTGTGAGCGGCGCGACAGTTCGCGCATCGAGTAGATGGCGGTCATGCCTGCTGCAAACTCTATGAAGCAGAATTCAAACGGCAGCTTCGCTATCATCGAGCACAACACCGTCTCCATTATAAGGAAGAACATTGCCACAGTCGTGTCGTAAAACACCACCAATAGTATCGGCAGAATGGCGAACGGCACGATATAGAGCCCGTCGACAAACAGGTCTGACATGAACACCGAAAATGCATAAAACCCGACATAAACAGTCAGCAGACATATCGTGCGGGCCAGACTGTTGAACACCTCCGGCCTGTAAAGCCGCAGGAACAGATATATGATAAGCATCAGCGACAGAGCGAACAACAATCGTCCGAACACTACGTTGAACGCCGATATGCCGCGCTCTTTGTCACGTTTTATCAGTTCGTTCTCATAATCCTGCAATATCTGATAGCGCTGCGGTGTCACCATTTCGCCGCGGTTGATTATCTCCTCGCCTTTCTGAATGATGCCCTGCACAGCCTCTATCGGTGTCAGCAGGCTGTTGCGCAGGTCAGCGGTTTTCTCGGCGTTCTCCTTGACGTTGGGCAGCAGATATGTGCTCAGATGCTTCTCCTGAAGCAGCCGCCAGAACGCCGGCGAGGTTCTGCCGAACTGTTTCTCAAGATGCTCGTAGGCCTGACGCGAAGTGCGCATCTTTGCCGTTGATATTCCCTCGCCCGATGGCGACGACGACAGCCTGATGCGCTGCATCTCGCCGGCTGCTATGCGCTGTGCGTCCTCCGAACTTATCACGCCGGTCTTGTAGATATCCTCGACGGCTCTGACAAGTGCATCGCGCTGATGCGCCGACACGCTGTCGAGGCCGTTGACCATCGCTATGAGGTTTTTCTGCACGGAGCCGTCGATGTCATAGACCGGCACAAGCATCTTGTCGATGCTGTCGGTGCGTTCCTGCTTTATTTCGGGGGCAAGGTAATACGGAATGTCAAACGGCGCCAGTAGCTGCGGATTGCTCCACGGGCGGTTTTTTTCGTATGAAAGCTCCGTGCGCTCCGAGCGGGGCAAAAAGAATATGATAATCAGTGCGGCGATGCCGTAGACTGCCGCCGTCGTCCAGAATTTCTTGTCGGTCGGTATATGGAATGGAAGATTCATTGTGCGAATTTTGGTTGATGCCGTCGTTCAGGCATTTATTTATGGTTGGTTGTCAATGTATTCTTGTCGCCTGTCGCACCCCTTCGATGCGCTTCACCTGCGAGCAGAGCTCTGTCACCACTCCGGAGTCGTCGACAAGCACTGTCAGGTCGCAGCGGAACACCTCGTTCTCGGCCACGATATGAAGCGAGCGTATGTTGATTGACATGTGGGTCGATATCGTCTGTATAAGCTCCTGCAAGATGCCGAAACGGTCGATGCCTTCCACATGTATGTGTGCCAGAAACTTGCCGTTGGTGGCGTCCCAGCAGGTCGACAGAAGGCGTGAGCCGAATCCGGCCTTGAGCGCCAGCGCTCTGGGGCAGTCGACCGAGTGAACCACGACCTCGCCGTTGTCTTCGATGAATCCGAGCACATTGTCGCCGGGTATCGGGGAGCAGCAGTCGGCGAGACGGAAGTTGGAGCCGGTCTCGTCGTAGCGAAGATGATATGTTTCCTTTGTGTTTATGTGCGCCGGCGTGTCGATGTGCGGTTCGAGCGGCTCTTTATCCTTCGATGATTTCGGCACTACGGCCAGCGGCAGGCGGAGTATCTTGCTCAGAAGTCCCTTTGACGACGACTGTTTCTTGAGCGTCTTGACAAGGTAGTCTGACAGCACTATTTCTTCACGGCCCAGAAGCAGACACAGCTCGTCGCGGTTGCTGACGCGATACATGCCCTGCAGCTTTGTGATTACCTCGTTTGTGTCGGTGATTTCGTGCAGTTCGAGGAATTTTTCGAAAATCTCTTTACCCTTGGCGATAACCGGCTGCTGGAGCTTGCGCAGTGCGGAGCGCAGACGTGTCTTGGCCTTGGCGGTCACGAGAAAGTCCATCCACTCCTCCTTGGGGTTCTGCGACTGCGATGTCAGCACTTCCACCTGGTCGCCTGAACGCAGTTTCTGGCTCAGCGGCACCAGTTTGTGGTTCACCTTTCCGGCTATGCAGTGGCATCCTATCTGAGAGTGGAGGTCGAAGGCCACGTCGAGCACCGTGGCGTTGTTGGGCAGGGTGATAAGTTCGCCCTTGGGCGTAAACACCACGATCTCAGAGGCAAACAGGTTGAGCTTAAGCGTGTCGAGGAAGTCAATGGCGTTAGGCTCCGGATTGTCGAGTATATCCTTGATTGTGCGCAGCCACGCGTTAAGTTCGCTCTCCTCGTCACCTTCGCCGATTTTATATTTCCAGTGGGCGGCAAACCCCTTTTCTGCGATTTCGTCCATGCGGCGCGAGCGTATCTGCACTTCAACCCAGTTGCCGTCAGGACCCATCGCGGTCATGTGAAGAGCCTGATATCCGTTGGCCTTGGGGTTTCCGATCCAGTTGCGCGTGCGGTCGGGGTGGAAGCGGTAAAGCTCGTTTATCGCTCCGTATATCTGCCAGCAGATGGCCTTCTCCTTCGCTGCATCCTCGCAGTCGAATATGATGCGCACGGCATAGAGGTCATACACTTCCTCAAACGGTATGTGTTTGGTCTCCATCTTGTTCCAGATGGAATATATCGATTTAACACGGGCTTTCATCGTGTATTTAAGCCCCATGTTGTCGAGTATGCGGCGTATCGGCGTAGCGAAGTCCTCATATTCGGCGGTGCGCTTCTGTTCGGTCTGCTTTATCTGTTCTGCCAGCTTGCGGTAGGCGTCGGGATGCTCGTATTTGAACGCCAGATCCTCAAGCTCTGTCTTTATGGCGAACAGGCCGAGGCGGTGTGCAAGCGGCGCGTAGATGTAGAGTGTCTCTCCGGCAATCTTATATTGCTTGTTTGGCGCCATTGAGCCTAACGTGCGCATGTTGTGCAGGCGGTCGGCCATTTTTATCAGCACCACACGTATATCCTCCGACATCGTGAGCAGCAGTTTGCGGAAGTTTTCGGCCTGTGCCGATGCCTGTGCTCCGAATATACCTCCCGATATCTTCGTCAGACCGGCCACGAGCTGTGCTATTTTCTTGCCGAAATGCTGCTCGATATCTTCCACGGTGTAGTCGGTGTCCTCTACCACGTCATGCAGCAGGGCGGCGCATATCGATGTGGAGCCGAGACCTATCTCCTGGCTCGCTATTTTTGCCACCGCTATAGGGTGCATGATATAGGGTTCGCCCGAGCGGCGTCTGATGCCTTTATGCGCTTCTTTCGCAAAATTGAAGGCCCGGTTGATGATTTCTACTTTCTTGCGGTGATTGCTTTTAAGATATCCTTCGAGCACCTCGTTGAAAGCGTCCTCTATCATTTTGTCCTCTTCGGGTGTGGTGAATTTCTCCTCGGCCATATTCGGTAGTGTTGACGGGTTTTAGAGTATGTTTACTTTTAAATGATTTTAGCACAAAGAGAGATTTTGGAGAGCTTTTTTAAAGTTGAAGAGGGAGCGATGCGGGCATCGTGACTGATGAAATCTTTAAAAAAGAGCCCAAAAGATCCTTTGTGATGAAATCAAATATTAATAGAACATACTCAAATATTTAATTTGGTTTAAAAGTAAACATACTCTTAGTGTGTTGTTTTGCGACGCGCTATTTCACGGCCGGTCCGGTCTCGGCCACTGCGCCGGTGGCGGGATTGAACAGCAGGTAGACGGGCGCTTTCTTGTCGGTGAAGTTTGACGGCGCCATGCCGTAGACTATGCCCCACTGGGCAAGGTCGACATCTTTGCTCGCCATCTCTTTGCCCGAGGCTGAGACTGTTACCTGTGCCTGTCCCGGTATATTGTAGGCGACGCCCCCTTTGGGGAAAGGCAGTGTCTCACCCTTGTCGTTGACCGGCATCTTGCCGCGGTTGAGCTCTTTGACTGTGAGATAGACCGGAAAGCCGCTCAGGTCGTTGGCGTCGACGATGCCTGATGTTGCCGATATGCGCGCTATTATCCGGCGGTTGATGTTCTCCTCCGGTATGACGGTGAATGTACGCACCTCCGTATAAGTGCTCTTTGTGCCGGCGAACATTGCCACGAGTGCCTGCTCCTGAGCCTCTATATTGTCCATGACGAGTTTCATGGCTGTTCCGTCCGGCGGCATCTGTTCGGCCTGACCGGTTATAAGGTCGGTGCGGCTCTGTCGCAGGGCGTAGATCTGCTCTGCGGCCAGTTCGGCGCGCTTGGCCGACGAATGGCTTTGCAGCATCTCCTGCGTTATGACCTGACGGGCGGCGCTTGTCTCGAGCGGTGTCGGGTCGGCCGGACGCGCTTCAGGAAGTTCAGGCTGCTGAATTTGAGCGATGCTCTCCGTGTTGATGGCAAGCGGAATATTGTTTTCTCCGATAATTATATATGGCGCCTGGCTGCTTTTGAGTGTCACGAGATAGCGCTGTCCGGGGTCGGGGACACCGTGGGTGCTGATGGTGACACTCTTCACCGATGCGCTGAGCGACGGCTCGGTGATGGGATTGTCGATATTGAGATATTTGGGCGCGTATTTGTAAAATTCGCCCGGCTCCTCGCGGGTGAACTCGGCTTCGATGGTTATATCCACGGCAGTGACAGGCAGAGTGTAGGCTATGCCGTATTCGTTGGCTTTTGTGGCGGTGATGCGCTGAGCCTGCTGGGCCGAGGCTATTGATGTTGCCGCAAGTGCCGCTATGAGTGTTGTCCTGATTTTTTTCATAAGCGTTAAATCGATAAGTTGTTCCATTAACGGGCCGGTTCCATTATGGCTTTGATGGCGCAGCCGATATTGTCGGCGATATCTCCCGCCACGACGCCATAGTCGCCATGCTCGTCGGCGGCTATCTCTCCGGCAAGGCCGTGAAGATAAACAGCCAGCAATGTTGCTATCTCCGGGCTGTAGCCCTGTGCCATAAAACCGGCAAGCATGCCTGTGAGCACGTCGCCGCTGCCGGGGGTCGCCATTGCCGGACACCCCGATGAGTTGAAATATATTTTGCCGTCGGGGCGTATGATCGAGGTATAATGCCCTTTGAGTACAATCAATATCTGGTAGTGTCTTGCCACCTCGCATGCTTTGCGCAGACGGGCCTCCATAGAGGTGTGGTGTCCGAACAGGCGGTCAAACTCCCCTGCGTGCGGTGTGATGATTGACAGCATGGACAGGGAGTTGAGCATTGCCGGCTTCATGGCTATGCAGTTGAGCGCGTCGGCATCGAGTATTATCGGAGTCTTTGTCGAAAGCAGAAGCTCTTCGAGAGCACGCAGTGTCGTCTCGTTGGTGCCGATGCCGGGGCCTACGGCGATGGCGTTATACTGGTGGGCGGGACGCATGCGGTCGATATACATCTCTCCCTGATTGGCGCTGTATAGAGCTTCGGGTGCTGCCGACTGTATTATCGGATAGCCGCATTTGGGAGCCTCGACGGTGACTTTGCCCACGCCGGAACGAAGTGCTCCGCGGGCGGCCATTACCGCAGCGCCCATCATGCCGTAGCTGCCGGCATAGATCAGTGCAGAGCCATAGTCGGCTTTCGATGAGAACAGCGGGCGGCGTTTGAGTGAACGATACACATCCACATCCTCCACAAGATAGAATTTCGCTTTTATCTCGGCGGCGGCTTTCTGGCTCAGCCCGATGTCGAGCACTTTCCATTCCCCGACAAGCTCGGCGTTGTCGGCTATGAAAAATGCCAGCCGCGGATGCTGTATGGCAAGCGTCAGCGAAGCGTGTATTACGTCACGTGATATCAGTGCGGGGTTCCAGTCGCCGGCAAGTCCCGACGGTATGTCTATTGACACTACCGTGGCTTTGGCCTCGTTGATGCGTTGCACAAGATAGGAGAAGCCCCCCTTGAGCGGGTCGCGCAGGCCGGAGCCGAACAGGCCGTCGATTATGAGAAGGTTGCGCTGGAGGTCAGGCATCATGAATGTGTCGATTACCTCCGTTATCCCCACTCCGTGACATTGCACGAAGCGGTCGCGGCACACCGTGCATTCGGGCGAAAGCTTGTTCCCTCCGATATTGAAAAGGTAGGCATGCACCTTATATCCGCTTTCCGACAGCAGTGCGCCCGCGGCAAGAGCGTCGGCGCCGTTGTTGCCCGGGCCGGCAAATATGACCACCGGCTTTGACTGACGCCATCGGGCTGTTATCTCGTCGGCCACGGCGCGTGCCACGCGCTCTACAAGTTCGATGGGTTTAATATCCTCATGCTCAATTGTATATTGGTCTATCTGGCGAATTTCGCTGTTAGTAAATATCTTCATTGATCAATGCGCATTGTTGACTACAAAATTACACATTTTTTTTCAGCGTATCAAAAAAACTTGCCCCAACGTAGATGATTTATAAAATTCTTTACGTAAATTTGCACTAATTTACATTTATACAATGGATCAGGTAACATACAACGGGCTCACATTCGAGCCATACATCCGACGAGAGCAAATCGACAAGCGCATAAAAGAGATAGCGGGGACGATTTCAGCCGAATGCGAAGGCAAAAATCCCTTGTTCCTGTGTGTGCTTAACGGTGCTTTCCCTTTTGCCGCCGACCTCTTCAGAGCGGTGGACTTTGATGCCGAGATTTCTTTCATTCGCCTCAAAAGCTACGAGGGAATGGGCTCGACAGGTGTGGTTAAGGAGGTTATCGGCCTCAATGAAGATATCAAAGGACGCACGGTCATAGTCGTGGAAGATATCGTCGATACCGGAAACACTATAATACGGCTTCTCGAAACGCTCAGGGAGAAAGAGCCCGCCGACATCAAAGTGGCTACGCTCCTGTTCAAGCCCGACGCGCTCAAAGTCGACGTCAAACCCGACTATGTCGGTTTTGCCATACCATCTAAATTCATCATCGGCTTCGGCCTCGATATCGACGGACTCGCCCGTAATCTCGACGATATCTACGTGCTTAAAGAAAGCAACTGACACCATCTCCGTCTACAGGAGATATATTTTTAACCTTAAAACACGAAATACCGGGCAAAGACACCGGCTCCTCCATGACACGACGGAGCCGTAAGTCAACTTATGTAATTTCTAAATCATAACAATCATGCCCAATATCATTATTTTTGGAGCGCCCGGAAGCGGTAAAGGTACTCAGAGCGAACGAATTATCGAAAAATATCATCTCCGTCACATCTCGACGGGCGAGCTCCTGCGCGACCATATCGCGCGCAAGACCGAACTCGGCATCGTGGCTGACTCATATTGCTCACGCGGACAGCTCATCCCCGACGACCTCATGATCGAAATTCTGGCTCACACCATCGACAATGATGCCGAAGTGTCAAAAGGCCTCATTCTCGACGGATTTCCCCGCACTATCCCTCAGGCCCGCGCCCTCAAACAGCTCCTCGCCGAGCGCGGCATGAAAATCGACTCGGTTATCGGTCTTGAAGTGCCCGAAGATGAACTTGTTGAGCGTCTCCTCAAGCGCGGTCAGGAGTCAGGTCGCTCCGACGACAATCTCGACACCATCAACAAGCGTCTTGAAGTATATCACAACCAGACCCTCCCTCTGCGTGATTACTATATCAATGAAGGAAAATACCGCTCGATTCACGCTACCGGTTCCATCGACGAGATATTCGACCGCATAGCCGAAGTCATCGAGGCATAATATCACCTTACTTTTCCGGCTGACGCACATTGCCGTGCCGGAATACCGCAGCCCCTGCATCTGCACTGCCATTGACGGCTTACAGATGCGGGGGCTGCCGTTTTTTGTAAAAATACCGGTTTTGTCAGAAAAAAATCATAAATTGCGGTAATGATTTTCCCGATATGCCTGTCTACACTGTAAAGAACGGTTAAAATGCAATATTCAGTCACAGAGTTCGAAGCCATATACCTGCGCTGCTTCCCTCCCGCAATGGGGCTCGCCGTAAGTCTCCTTCACGATGAGGATGACGCGCGTGACGCGGTGCAGGAGATATTCCTTCGGCTCTGGGAATCTGATACGGTTATCGACAATCCGCAGGCTTTCGTCATACGCTCTGTGCGCAATCTCTGCCTCAACCGCATAGCCGCCGCTGACACTCGTGAACGTTTCCGCCGACGTTTTCCGCTCGACGAAACATCCTACTCTACAGACATAGAGGAGCGGCACCTGATGGTGCAGACGGCCGTGCAGTCTCTCCTGTCGGGGCGTGAACGCCAGGTGGTCGATAAAATCTACGCCGAAGGTCTGTCATACAAAGAGACGGCCGAGCGGCTTGATGTATCGGTGTCGATGATCAATAAATGCATAGTGAGCGCTCTTAAAAAATTACGGACTCATTTCAAAACAAATAAACCATGACCGACGAAATCAGAAATAGCCTTGTCGAAAAGATGATTGACCGCCCGGATGTGCTTTCTTCCGATGAAATCGCGGCAATCATGGCTGACGATGAGCTGCGCGGACTCTATGATATGTCTGCTCTGTTGCAGGAGTCGCTGATGCCCGCGCCCGATGTCGATGCAGCCCGCGAATGGAAGGTATTCCGCCCGAGGTTGCGCCGCCGCCGTCGGCTTCTCCTCATGCTGGTTTCAGGAGTTGCAGCCGCTTTGGCCGGTCTGCTGTTCCTCCCCGGCATCATATCAACCCCGACTCATATCACCCGTGAGCTGACGGCTTCCATCTCTCCGGAAAAGCCGCAGACAATGCAGGTGCAAGTCATAGAGACTGAGGACTCCTCTGAGCCGGCTCAACCGGCAGAGCAGACTGCTCCGGCACACCGCACACCGCGGAAACCCGACGTTGAAAAAAAGGTGGTAGCCTCCGTGCCGTCCGAAGAAATCGACATCGACGAATTAATGAGAATTGAGCAGGCACGCATCGACAACGATATCGCCATGACAATGGCCGACATCTACGAAGATGAATATTATGCCTACATTGACGCTGCAATCCAACTTGCCGAATGCGCCTCGCTGCCGGCCGAGACTTTAGCCGCGATGATTGACAACGCTCCCGATATCGACAGAATAATAATGCTATAAATATAAACGGTATGAAAACAAAAATCTTATCACTTATCTGTATTCTCATGGCGGCAATGCCGCTCGGCGCCGAAGCGCAGACAAATATCCGTAAAGCGTTTGACAAGCTCATACAGAGCGGAGATGTGACGCTCTCAGAGAGCCATTCAAAGGAAAAGGATACTGACACAGGCATAAAACTGTCGCAGTCAGATATATATAAATTCGTTCTCCCTTCAAGGAAAATCGGCCTTGTCGATAACATTGTCAAGGCATTCCGTGACGACGACAATCTCGCCTATAGCACAAGCAGCGGAGTCACATCGGCCGACGACAGCGATATCGTTCTCGCGGTGGGTGACGGCAATAATGGCGGTGTGCAGGTGACTCAGGCAGGACGCCGCTATGTGTATGCATGTTTTCTCGCGCCTCCTAAAGAAGATCCGTCAGGCAACTACCGTTACGCCTACGCCATGAACTGGGAGGAGAAATCCGGAGAAATCCATGGCACTCTCATTGTCACATACGCCACGACTCTCAAACATCGCCAGTCGGCATCCTCTGCCAGAACTGTGACTATCTACAACGGCGACCGCCCGATGCAATATACTTTCTCGGGCAACACTGACAATTCATTCATCAATAGCTGGTTCACTGTGTTTATGGGTTATGTGAACATGATGTCGTCAGAACACCTTAAGACCCGTCAGACTATGGCGGCAAAAATCTACGAGCACTGCAAAAACACATCAGATGTCAGCAGCGAGGACAAAGCTACCGCGCGTGAGGTGCTAAAAAAGTTGATGGCAGATGACGGTGACAGCGTAATCACACAGCTGCTCAAATCAGCGCTCGCCAACCTGAAGTAAGAGAGTGTTTGAATTTAAACCGTATTAACAAAAAAAAGAGAACGAGAGTAAAAACAATTTTTTTATACTATAAATATTGAATATAGACATCTCCCGGGCTTCGTTGCTGTGACTGCTGCGGAGCCCGATTTATTTCTACTGAAACTTCCTCAATAACGCTTCGAGAATGTGGCGTGGAGAAAATAATGACACCGGTCGATGAAGTTGTCGAATGCCGTGGCGCGGAATACAAAATAGCGCTGCAGCATGAAATTCCAGAACACCGACACTACTATTGACGTGATGATACGGGCGATGGTGAAGCGGATATTGTCGACCATGTTGACGGAGTCGAGAAGCGAACTGCTGTCAAGCAGATTGGTAAGATACTGCGTGCCGAATGTGTTGAGCAGGAGGCTTCCCAGCCACACGAGGAAAAATTTTATGCCGATGGCAAGATACGAGCTCTCGCGCATGCGGAATGTGAACTTGTAGTTTATCAGACAATTGACAATGCCGCCCGCCGTCGCGCCAATCATCGCTGAGATACCAGCCGAAAGCGATATCAGGGCGTAGAAAACAAAACTGACAATGAAATCGGTGTAAGCTGAAATCTGCGACGTGACGACCGAACGGAGAAACATGAATATGCCTCCTCCATGCAGAAACTTTGATTTGATCTCTTTCTTTTTCATTGCAGCGGTTTTTCAGGTTCTGACTAATAAATTTCCTTATTTCTCGGTGCCTGTCAGTGGCAGAAGATCGTCGAGCGACGCTATCTGCGACGCATGTGTCATCGCATCTTCCTCAGCCGTCCAGCCTTTGCCTTTAAGCCACGCTGTGCGGCAGCCTATCGACTCGGCAGGCATGATATCCTTGCGCATGCTGTCCCCGACCACAAGCACCTCCTCAGGCTTCAGCCCGAGGGCGATGACGCCGAGCATGAATATGCGTGCGTCGGGTTTGCGCACTCCCACAACGGCGCTCTCTATGATGCCGCGGAAATACTGGCGTATCCCCATGTCGCGTATCACGCTCTCCACATTGCCGTAGAAGTTTGATACGAGCACCAGCGGATAGCGTTCCGCGAGCTTCTCGAGCACGGGGCGCGCGTCATCGACCGAAGCTCTTGCGCGCTCGTAGCAATAGCGAGCTACAGGCGATGCCTTTTCTTCGGCCACCTCGCGGGTGATTATCCCGCGTGCGGCAAGGTCGTCAAGCTCAAGACGCATCTTTATCTCCATCAGGTCGAGAAACGTATGCTCCGGATAGATGTGACGCGTGCGGGCAAGCTCACGTTCGGCATAGACATAACTCGTGCGGAACTCCTCCTTGTCGACATTGAGTCCGCAGGCTTTGTAGCCGTCATAGATGACTTCGCTCCAGTGGTCGCCATGGCTGTCGATTGTGCCTCCGTAGTCAAATATTATCCCTTTTATCTCAGTTGCCATATTTTCCTTCTTTTAGACGTTGGGTGAGGATTTTGCAGAGGCGCTCGTGACGCACCACCATATAGATCATAAGCGTGTTGAGCACTGTGAACTCAAACACAAAATATATCCAGGGCATTCTTACGAACAGTGATATGAAGAGCACTATGACGCGCCAGTTGAACGACAGTATGTTCGTATACTTCATCAGCGGAAGGCTCATGGCGCGGAAATCGTCTCTGAACTGCTGCGGGATAGTACCGCCGCCGAAACGCTCGCGCAACTCTTTGCGCAGTGCCTCCATGGCAGGGGTCATCTTCTCCTGCGACACGGTGTAGTTGATATAAAATGCCATTGTCACCTTGCTCCAGAAATTGCCCTTCCACGGAGTGGCTTTCTGACGGGCGCGCAGGTCATCCACATTTTCGAGCTCGCTGCCGTCCTTCCCTTTGAGGAAGAAAAGATGGAACTGGCGGTAATGGTCGGCCATCGACGCCTGCTTGGCATGACAGATGCCTGTAGTCACGGCAAGAGTCCATATCACCCAGTGGTGCTCGATGAAAAACGGCGACGTGACTATCTCGCGGAAACACAGCGAGAAATAAATGGTGATAAACCAAAGGTCGCCGGCCAGACCGTCGAGTATGCGTCCCAGTCGGGAGTATTGGCCGGTCATGCGCGCAAGCTGGCCGTCGGCACTGTCAAATGAGTTGGCCCATACCAGCAGTATCATGCCTAAGATGTTGATCCAGATGTTGTTGTAGTAGAAGGCTACGCCCGCACCTACGCCAAGAAATATCGACGCTATGGTTATTGCGTTGGGCGTTATTCCGAAGCGGGCTGCAAGTTTTGCCCACATATATCCGATCGGACGATAGAACCACAGATCGATATGTTCTTCCGTGTCCATCGATTTCAGCGTGTCGCGGTACGACACCTTGTCGGCTGCGTTTCTGTCTATTTGCATTGTCTGTTGATTTGTTTCCACTGCTTTTTCTCTTTTGGTTGAGACTTGATGCCGGAGCACCGGTTGCTGTAGCTTTGTCGCTGCCCCTCAGCGCTGTTTGATGGCCGAGAGTATATATTTCGCTATATGCGGAGCGGCCGCGTCACGGCATGGCGCGAAACTCGGCCAGTCGTTGAAGTCGATGATGCGTATGTCACCCTCGGGCGATATTATGCAGTCGCCGCCATAGATTTTTACATCAAGCACATCTGATGCCTCCTGGCATATACGGTGCATCTTCTCCTTGTCAAACTCCAGTCCGCGGCTTTTGCCATTGATTGCTTCGTGGCCGTATTTGCTGTGCCCCTCGTCAAACGGATAGAACCAATAGAAGAACCGCGACCCCGACACTCCGTAAAACTTGATGAGGTCGCCAACAAGATGCTTGTTGATGACCGCGCGTTTTATGCCGCGCAGAAAATACTCCTGAAGCACCTCCTGCGCCTCCTCCGGATGACGCACATACGAAACATCCTCCTTGTGCATGGCGTGGAAATCGCCGCGCTTTATCCAGCAGCGCGAAAATCCTTCCTTGACAAGTTTTCCCTTCACCACCTCGTCGGTGTCAACCATAAGGCTCTCGGGATAAGGTATATTGTGGCCCATGAGTATGCGGGTCATGCGTTCGCGCGTGCAGTTTTCGATGCCGTAGCCCGAATTGATGACAAGACGACCCTCGTCCTCAAGCTTCTGCAACAGGTCTATCGAACGGCGCTCGCGGCACATGTTCACTATTATATCCTCGCTGACATTGCCGTTGATGAATTGCTCTTCCGAATATATGTTGACCTCGCAGCCGCGTTTGCGCAACTGCTCGGTGACGGCGTTGAGGATTGCCGCGTCGTTGCCTATGTGATTGGGGGAGTAGGCCCCGGCTCGCATTATTGCTGCTATTTTTATATCAGCCATGATTATGTTGGAGTTGTGATTTATCGGTTTATGAGTGTTATGGCTTTCTCGATGTCTGACTGATGGTCGACATCGATGATTTTGCCCATGTCGTAGGCGCGCAGATTGAGTCCGTCGGCCACCAGAGCGCGCTGGAAATTGCGCATGCGGCTTACTCCGCTGTCGATGCATTTCTGCAACACGCCGATTGCCGTCCGGTCAAGTCCGTATATTCCGCCCGATATATATTTGGCCTCGGGCGACGGAGTGTCGTTGAATGCCGTGATGCGCATCTGCGAGTCCACATCCACATAGAGCGGCTTCTCGTCGTCGATATATGAAGTGACGGCCATGAGCCCGTCGACATCAGCCCCTTCGCCGGCGAAGGCGTCGACATATCTACGGAAGTCATCTTCGTGAAATATGGTGTCGACAGTGGTCAGTATGAACCTCCCTTCGGGAAGCACGCTGCTCACTTCATAAAAACTATGCATCGAGCTGGGGGTCGACTTGACTACAAGGCGCAGCTCGACCGGCAGTCGTGTGGCAAGATCCTCGAGATATTCCCTCACCTGAGTCATCTGCTCGTTGACTATCACCGAGATGCATTCCGCACCGCAGTTCACGAATATGTCGATGAGGCGTCCTATCATCGGACGTCCGTTGAGTGATACGAGAGGCTTTGGCGTCGCTACACCCTCCTGCTGGAGGCGCGACCCCTCTCCGGCGGCTATTATGGCAAAATTCATACTCTCTGAAATAGATGAAAAATTATTGTTGCGGATATCCCTGCAACTATCAAACTACAAAAGTAATATTTTTTTTTAATCTCTCAAACACTCTCGGCTGTACGCCGCTTAAAACGCTTAAAGATAACTGATGCTGACCTCCGTGTCGCCGACGGCAAGTCTGGCGGCGGCTCCGTGGAGCAGCGGCATGTTCTCCCTGATGTGACCGATCGGGGCATTGAAGGCCACCGGCATCTCAAGTCCGCTTGTAATCTTCCCTATCATGTCATACATGTCATTGAAATTGCGGTCGCTGTCATAGAGGGTGAATTGGCCGATGACGAATCCTCTCAGCCTCTCGAACCGTCCGGCAAGTTGCAGCTGATAGAGTATGCGCTCGATTTTGTATATCGGTTCCGCCACATCCTCAATAAACAGTATCGCGTCGTCAAACAGGTCGTATGGCGTCGACACAAGCGCCTGCAGCACTGCGAGATTGCCCCCGAGCAGACGCCCTTCCGCCACGCCGTTGCGGTTATATTTGTGCGCGGCGAATTGCAGCGGCTGACGTTCGCCGCGGAGCATTGAGAGCAGCATCGCGTTAAACGGCGTCGAATGCGGATATAATGCAAGAGTCTTTGCCATCGAGCCGTGTATGCTGACTATGTCGCGCGATGCCATGAGAGCGTGCAGCGCCGACACATCGCTGAAACCGACAAGCCATTTGGGGTCGGCGTTGAGGTCAAGCTCGGCGAGCCGCGCAAGCAGATGCACGCATCCGTAGCCTCCGCGGCTGCACAATATGGCGCGCACCTCTTTGTCGGTCAGCGCTGTCATCAGGTCGTCGAGGCGCTCTGCTGCGCTTCCCGAATATGAGCCGCTTGCGCCGAGCGCATGTGGCATCACCCTGACATTATAGCCGAGAAGCGACAGTGTTGCCGACGCGCGGGTCACGAGCGTCGGGTCGATAATACTTGCCGGCGACACTATCGCTATTGTGTCGCCTTTGCGCAGTGGGGCAGGGTAGACGGGCATGGCGTTTCAGCTTACTTTTACATTCAGGCCGGCCGCGCGATATCGGTCGGCAATCTTTTCGAGTTCATCGCGCTCCACCTTCACAAGATGTTCGGCCGGTGTCTTGCGGTCGATTGAATATAGCATCACTTCGCGCGGCTCTATCTCCTTGCATGCCGCTATGAGGGCGTCTGTCTCAGCGTCGGTGGTGTTGTCTATTACCTTGCCGTCATGCTCTCCGCGCAATATCATCGTCTGCACAATGCACTCTCCGTCAAATTGTTTCATCCCCTCTACGACGTCTGCCACGCTGTAGCCGCTGCCTGTGGGCCTGTCTAATAGTCTGACGGTGGAGTCAAAAGCCGAATCGAGCTTGAGTATATTGTTGTCGACCTTGCGCAACGCGTCAACAACATCAGGCTTATGCAGCCGTGTGGCGTTTGACAGCACACTCACCTTTGCGGCGGGATAATACCTGTCGCGCAATTCTATTACATCGTCGACCACCCCCTTGAAGTCGGGATGCAGGGTCGGCTCGCCATTGCCTGAAAATGTGATGACATCGAGCGGCATTCCTTCAGCCTGCATCTCTTTGAGTTTATCCTCAAGCAGTCTGCGCACCTCCTCGCGCGGGGGTATGCCTTTCTTCCCGGGGCCCTGTGCATTGAAGCCGGCCTCGCAGTAGAGGCAGTCGAATGAGCACACTTTGCCGTCGGCCGGCATGAGATTTACGCCCAGCGATGAGCCGAGGCGTCGGCTGTGTATCGGGCCGAATATCGTTGATGTAAATAATACAGTCTGCATGCGTTAACTGTTTTTTATGGAAAAACAATGAGGGCGTCGCCTGACTTCATATTGTAGCGACGCACGGCTCGTGCGTCCGAAATTAATGTATGATAATCAATGTATTGGCTGACGCTGATTTATGCATAACCCCGCAAGTCGCACACTGCGGCGCTTGCGGGGTAAATATCAAAAAACTTCATTCACCTGAAGTGAAAGTTGTTAATACGGTTTAAATTCAAACACTCTATTATACGGTCAGTATTTCCTTCTCCTTTGCGGCGAAAAGCTCGTCGATTTTCTTGAGATACTTGTCATGGAGCTTCTGAGCCTGAGCTTCGGCATCTTTCTCGACATCTTCGGGCATGCCCTGTTTGACGGCTTTCTTAAGCCCGTCGATAGCGTCGCGGCGTGCGTTGCGCACTGACACTTTTGCCTGCTCTGCCTCGGCTTTCGACTGCTTCACAAGCTGTTTGCGGCGCTCCTCGGTCAACGGGGGTATTGACAGACGTATCACCTCGCCGTTGTTCTCGGGCATGATGCCGAGCTCGGAGTTGATGATGGCTTTCTCAATTTCCTTAAACATCGATTTCTCCCACGGCGTGATGGTGATTGTGCGTGCGTCGGGCACTGCCACGTTGGCTACATTCGAGATGGGAGCGGCGCTGCCGTAATAGTCTACGCGAATGCCGTCGAGAATTTTCGGATTGGCTTTTCCTGCGCGGATATGTGCGAGAGATTCGTCAAGGTAGGCTACCGACATTTCCATCTTCTCTTCCGCCGGGTCGAGATATGTGCTGGGGTTTGTCATAATGATATTAAGCTATGTGTTCTAAATTATTTATTATACTGTATCAATACACGAGCGTGCCCACAGGCTCTCCGTCAAGCACCTTCTTCAGGTTGCCGGGAGTGTCCATGTCAAAGACTATGATCGGGAGATGGTTCTCCTTGCACAATGCGGTGGCGGTGAGGTCCATCACCTTGAGGCCGCGGGTATAGACTTCGTCGTATGTTATCTCCGAGAAACGTGTGGCGGTCGGGTCTTTTTCAGGGTCGGCCGTGTAGATGCCGTCGACGCGAGTGCCTTTGAGCATCACGTCGGCCTCTACCTCGATGCCGCGCAGCGCAGAGCCGGTGTCGGTCGTGAAAAACGGATTGCCGGTGCCTCCTGCTATGATGGCCACCTCGCCGGCGTTCATCGCCTCGATGGCGCGCCACTTGCTGTAATGCTCGCCGATGGGAAACATGTTGATGGCCGTAAACACTCTGGCTGGCTGTCCTGACGCCTGTAGCGCCGACGACAGTGCCAGCGAGTTGATGACGGTGGCAAGCATGCCCATCTGGTCGCCTTTCACACGGTCAAAGCCTTTCGACGCGCCCTGCAGGCCGCGGAATATGTTGCCGCCGCCTATCACGATTGCCACTTGCACGCCCCCTGCCACAACGGCTGAAATCTGTTCGGCATATTCGTTGAGACGGGTTGTGTCAATGCCTGAGCCGTTGCCGCCGGCAAGCGACTCTCCGCTCAGTTTGAGCAATATTCGGTTGTATTTCTTTCTCATATAGCGGTAATGTTCTGATTTGTCTGAGACAAATATACTGATTATTGCAATATCTCACAAATCTATTGCTGCAGAATTTTGTAAGGAGTCAGGTTTTTAGTTATCTTTGCTGATATGAAGATAGGATATGACGCCAAGCGCGCGGTCAACAACAATACCGGCCTCGGCAATTACAGCCGCCTTGTCATCGACACAATCGCCTCATCGGGCGATGACTCGCTATTGCTTTACGCTCCTCAGCTGCGACCTAACAAAAGACTCATGCCGCTGCTCGAGCGCGAGAATGTCACGCTGTGCCTGCCCGACTCGCACTTCGCCCGACATTTCCGTTCGCTCTGGCGCTCCTACGGTGTTACTTCTCAGCTGCGGCGTGATGAAATCGATCTGTTCCACGGTCTCAGCAACGAGCTTCCTCTAAACATCGCATCTTCGGGAATACCGTCAGTTGTAACAATCCACGATGTGATATTCCGCCACTTCCCACGCTGCTATAAGCTGATAGACCGCACAATCTACGACTACAAGTTTGCCCGGGCGGCCCGCAACGCGACACGTGTTATAGCTATTTCGGAGTGCACCCGCCGCGACATAATCGATTTCTACGGCATCAACCCCGATAAAATCGATGTCGTTTATCAGGGGTGCGACCCGCAGTTCGCTCATCCCGTCGACCATTCCCGTGCCGACGAGGTCAAAAGCAAATACGCCATCGACCGACCATATATCGTCGGTGTAGGCACTGTTGAAGAGCGTAAAAATCAGCTTCTTACCATAAAAGCTCTGCGCGGACTCCCCGACGACATAATTGCCGTCATCGTGGGGCGGCGCACACGCTACGCCGCTGAGATTGACCGTTTCATTGCCGCCAACGGGCTTCATGACAGGGTGCGGTTTGTCGAAAACGCCGATTTTGCCGATTTCCCCGCACTCTATGCCGGCGCATTGTTCTCCTCTTATCCGTCGCGCTACGAAGGCTTCGGCATTCCGGTTATTGAATCGCTCAGCGTAGGCACTCCAGTGATAATAGCCTCCGGCTCATGCCTCGAGGAGGCGGCCGGTCCCGACGCTCCCGTAGTGGCTCCCGACGATGTTGACGCATATATAGCTTTCGCTCGCCGTATTATCGACGACCATGACTATCGCACTCGTCTCGTTGACGCCGGGCAGGCTCATATCACCCGCTTCTCCCGACAGAATTTTGCCGACGGACTGCGCGCGAGCTATGACAAGGCGCTGCAATGCCACGGTCTCTGAAATTGTTTTGAATGATAAAAAATATAAGTATAGGTAGATGAAAAGATTACTCGTAATAGGCGCCGGCGGATTTATCGGCGGTTTCATAGCCGGTCAGGGTCTCGAACGTGGCTATGATGTCACAGTGGCGGTCAGGGAGTCGACTTCGCGTCGTTATCTGACCGACCCGCGGCTGAAATTCCTTGTGCTCGACTACGGCGATGCCGACGCTGTTGCCGCGGCTATGAGCGAGGCTCTTCCACAAGGGGAGCGGTGGGATTATGTCATTCATAATCTCGGTGCTACTAAATGCGCCAATTTCCGTGATTTCGACACCATCAACTATCGCTACCTCGTCAACATCGTTGAGGCTCTCAAAGCCACCGACAAAGTGCCGGAGCGTTTTCTGTTCATGAGCTCGCTGAGCGCTATGGGTCCCGTCGACGAGAAAACTTACCGGCCGATAACCAACGCCGACACCCCGCACCCCAACACACGCTACGGTCTCTCCAAAATGAAAGCGGAAGACTATCTCAGATATCGTTCCGGAATTCCATATATCATATTCCGTGCAACCGGTGTCTACGGTCCCCGCGAAAAAGACTATCTGATGATGATAAAGAGCATCGACGGACATATCGATGTCGGCATGGGCTACAGAAAACAGATGCTCACTTTCATCTATGTCGATGACCTCGTCGGCGCGATGTTCGATGCGCTTGCATCCGGGGTCAGCGACAAGACATATATTATATCCGAGCCCAGGGCTTACACCCAGAAAGAATTCCGCTCGATGGTGTCGGAAGCGCTCGGTGGCCGATGGGTTCTCCCGCTCAAACTGCCGATGTGGGCTGTTTTCGCAGTGTCGGCAGTAGCTGAAAAAATTGCCGCATGGCGCGGAAAGGCTTCCACACTCAACCGCGACAAATATAAGATAATGAAGCAGCGCAACTGGAATTGCGACGTCAGCGACGCACAGGCCGACTTCGGGTTTCACGCCGACTTCCCCCTCGAGCGCGGTGTCCGTGCCACTGTCGACGCCTACCTCGCCGGTAAGAAAAAGAAATCAGACGACTGACACTGATTGTCCACCAGGCCGTCGAAGTGTAATGTTCAGCATCCAGTAGATTAAAAGTAACTGACTAAAACAGACTTATATGAAACGACAGCGAAGAGTTCCCGCATGGGTCATGGCAGTGATAATAATCGCCGCTCTTCCCGTGCTGGCGTTCCCGTTCATGCTCTCTGTGTCCGCCACTTTGTCTGGCGCTGACAAATATTATCTCTGGCTCTATCCTGCCTACGTCCTGGCTGCCTCTTTCCTGGCATGGCAGTGCTACGGCCGGCGCACCGAGATGACCTGGATTATAATAATACTGATGCTCCTTACTCACGTCGCAATGTGGGCGTTGGCCGGAGATATATAGTTTTGCAGTAGTTTGAGATACGTATATTGCTCGCCGTATGCTGAATGCATATTTGTTGTATATTAACTTAAATACAAATACTTATACAGTATGCGCAACTTGAATTTACAAATTTTAACCTTTTAGCCTCAAAATTGCAGATTATTTTTGTAAATATTCTTTACGGCTAATTGAAAATAAATTTTTATATTTGCGTATCGTTGCAGCTACGCATATTGCAAAGCAACTTAGTGCAGATAATCGTTCTCTCTCTCATTGATTAGGTATTCTCGACTTTGACATTTCATTTTCATTTTATATTTAACCTCGCTAAACTGACATTCATGGAGGTATCGCGGGTTTTCTCTGTCGGGAATTTAATATGATAAGTGCCTGCCTCCGGTGCAGTATGGCTTGTACTAAGAGTGATAGATGCAATGGCTATGAGATAATAAATGGGTTGTCTCATGAATTTTTTTGAAAAATAAAGCGGTTGATTTTCAGCCTGTCGACCATAATCGTAAACTCATCGGCCTTATAGGTCCGACAAGTCAGCGATAAGGCGGATTGTTTGACAGTAAGTTATCAACCATTAGATAGGGTAATAAAGTGTGATAGGCGGCACGGTGGCCACTGCTGAAGTACCCACCGTGTCAATCGTGCGCGGGCAATTCACAAAAGTGATTGCCCGCGTTTTCGTTATTTACCCAAAATAATAACATTGTATATGAGCGGAAGCAGGGACGGGGGCGTCTCGCCCCCGTGTATTCCACATTGTGCCGTCAGCTCGCCACGCCTCACAGGCCCGCCGATAATGTACTTAGAGACCTTAACGACCCTAACGCCATGACTCTCCACATAACGCCACTGTCATCCCTTACCCTCGAGATACCCCCTATACACCTCCGGCGACGATATTATCTCTACAGCTTCACGATACACCGGATTGAGCAGCGGGTTGACTATTTGGAAATATGTCGAAGTGTCGAACAGATCCCGTCCGATTATCCCCTTTATTATCGCCGCGATAAGCGTGCGGCTGCGGTCAAGTTCCTCCTCGTTGACGGGCACACCTTCTGCCTCTCCGCGGCTGATGAATGACTGCATTATATTGTTGTCGACATCAAAACCGCTTATAAACTTTTCCGGTGAGCCATACTTCTCTGTAAGCTCTTTCCGGTGGTCATTCGTATATCCTAAGCAGAAAGTGTTGAACACTCCTTTTGCCATCAGGTCGCGGTAATATGCGCTATATAACGTGGTGTCGATGCCAACGAAACGGTCCGGCATGATACCGCCTCCTCCATAAACCGTGCGGTGACGGCGCAGTGTGGTGTATTTGAGCGAATCGGGAAACGATATGCTGTCGGCACTGTAAAATTCACCGTTGTCGTAGCGTGCCTTGATATCAGCTGCATAATCCTCGGCATCGCCGGGCTTGTACGGTTTCTGTATCACGCGCCCCGACGGCGTGTGGTAGCGCGCTACGGTCAGACGTATCATCGACCCGTCGGGAAAAGGGAACGGACGTTGCACCAGCCCTTTGCCGAATGTGCGGCGCCCCACAACTACGGCCCGGTCATGGTCCTGCAGTGCGCCTGAAAGTATCTCCGAAGCCGACGCGCTGTATTGGTTCACCATGACAGTCACCGGCAGGTTGGCGTAACGCCCTTTGCGGCGCGCGACATACGGTGCCGTGCCCAGTTTCGGCGACTCGGTGTAGGTGATGAGATTATCCTTGTCGAGGAAGAGTTCGGCTATCTCCACCGCTGTGCCTAATATTCCTCCGCCATTGTCCTCAAGGTCGAATATCAGGCGTTTCATACCTTGCTTCTCCAGCGATTTGAGTGCCTCGCTCACCTCGTCAAATGATGTCTCTGCGAAACGTGACAGACGTATATATCCCGTGCCCGGAGCGGCCATGTAGGCGGCATCCACTGAGTTGACAGGAATATCGTCACGCGTGATGCGAAACATGATAGGCTCGCTCTCATTGCGCCGCGCCACCTTTACATCAACACGCGTGCCTTTCGGACCGCGCAACGCCTTCATTATCTCGCTGCGTGGCTTTCCTACGCCCGATATCACAGTTGTGTCTGCGCTCAATATCTTGTCACCGGGCAGAATGCCTACCTTTTCCGACGGGCCGCCTGAGGTGGTCTGTATCACAATCAGCGTGTCGTTGAGCATGTTGAACTGTATCCCTATCCCCGAAAAGTTCCCTTCAAGCGGTGTCACAAGCTCCTTTGTCTCCTCCGGATTGGAATAAAGCGAATGGGGATCGAGCGTCTTGAGCATGGCAATGATTGCCTCCTCGGCAAGTTTGTCATTGTCGATACTGTCGAGATAAAACGACTCGATAATCTTGTTGGCATAACCGATTTTGTCAAAACCGGCAATTTGATTATTCCTTGACACGGCGTCAGTTGCAGTCACCGCAGCTACAAGAAGCAGGAGATATTTCAGATATTTCATAATCTTGGGTAAGGTGGTCTATTGTAAGAGAGAGTCTGGATTAATTATACATGGTTTAATCTCGTGTTAAATTCAGACACTCTCTAAACGGCGGCGTTGCATTGCCGTCATATAATCAATGTCCGTTTAATTTAAAAAGTTCATCCCGACGCAAAGTTGCTCCATTTAAGCCGCCATCGAAGAGCCGGAGGCAGTTGTCGTAGAAATAAATTCCGTGACTGTAGCAAATCTCTACATCAAAGCTGCCATCGGAGAGCCGGAGGCTCGTGTTTGTGATTAACCGGGGTTCGTAGACCGCGGAGCGGGCGGAGACCCCGGCAATCCGACGCCATTACGGCATAAGCCCCGGAGGGGCGTTTCGTGGTGTCAAAAATCAGTTAAACACCACAGTCTTGTTGCCATACGGCAATATCTTGTGCTGGAGATGCTTCTCTACTGCGCGGGCAAGCACTATCTTCTCCAGGTCACGTCCTTTCTTGACGAGATCGTCAACGGTGTCCTTGTGGGTGATGCGCACGATATCCTGCTCGATAATCGGACCCGCATCAAGATCGGCGGTGACATAGTGGCTCGTGGCTCCTATCAGCTTCACGCCGCGCTGGTGGGCGGCATGATAAGGCTTTGAACCGATAAACGCAGGCAAAAACGAATGATGTATGTTTATCACGCGGTCTGGATAGCGCCGTGTGAAATCATCCGAAAGCACCTGCATATAGCGCGCAAGCACTATGAAGTCGATATTATAATGCTCCAGAAGGGCAAACTGCTGGGCTTCGGCCTGTGGCTTGTTCTCCTTTGTCACCGGTATCACCTCAAACGGTATGCCGAACTGGTCGCCGATATACTTCAGGTCGGGGTGATTGCTCACTATCACCGGTATCTCCACATTCCATTCCTTCCACTCGCCGGCTCTGTATCGTGCAAGAAGATCATAGATGCAGTGCGACATCTTCGACACGAATATCGCCATCCGTTGCGGCGTTCCGGTGAAATAGAGGTTATATGTCACTCCGAAACGCTGCGCGTAGAGCGTGTCGAAATAGTCGCGTATCTTGTCGGCCGGTATGGCAAACCCTTCCAGATCCCACTGCACTCGCATGTAAAACACTGAGTTGACGCGGTCGACATACTGGTCGAGGTAAAGGATATTGCCTCCGTTGGCGTTGATGAATTCGGTGAGAATGGCGATGATGCCGGGGCGGTCGGGGCAGTGCATCAGAAGCACTGCGGTCTTTTCTCCCGCCGCTGAAACTTTTTCCGGTGTGTCTGTCTTGCTCATTTCTATATTAATTGTACCTGATTAAATTCTTGTCTGTCTGCGCCTCATGGCTCGTGTGGCAGAAATTCGCTCACATCATGGCCATAGCGCTGCAGTTCCCTCACTGTCGACGATGACACCGCCGACAACTCCGGCAATGTCAGCAGCAGCACTGTCTCTATCCCCGATATCCGGCGGTTGATGTCGGCCAGCGACCGCTCATATTCCATATCGATACTGTTGCGTATGCCCCGAAGCAGAAAGCGGCAGCCGTGGCTTTGGGCGGCATCGACTGTAAGTCCCGTATAATGCGTGACTTCAACCCGCTGATTGCCTGCATACAGACGGCTTATCGGCTCAAGACGCTTTATGATATCCTCCTCACTGACCTCTTTCGTCGAACTGATGCCGGTGGCTATCACAATCGTGTCAAACAGTTCAAGTCCGCGCTCCACAAGCGACTGATGTCCCGTGGTGAAGGGATTGAACGAACCCGGAAACAATGCCCGGCGCTCCTGCGGCCTCTTGTCGGCTTCATTGCACGTATTATCTGTAAGCATCTCTCTGTCTGTTTATTGGCCTATGATATCGCCTCGTCATCCTCGATGACGAGATTGTCGATGATAAATGTCTGACGCTCTGACGTGTTCTTTCCCATGTAAAATTCAAGCAGTTCGGCAACTCCGTCCTCCTTGCGCAGCGTGACTCTGTCAAGCCGCATGTCCGGACCGATGAAGTCTCTGAACTCATCCGGTGAAATCTCTCCGAGACCTTTGAAGCGGGTGATTTCTGCCTTGCTCCCCAGTTTGTCTATGGCGGCTATGCGCTCTTCGTCGGTGTAGCAGTAATATGTCTCCTCTTTACCTTTGTTTCCTTTCCCTTTGCTGCGGCGAGCGGTGTCGCGGTTGCGAACGCGGAACAACGGCGTCTGAAGCACATACACATGACCCTTTTTCACCAGATCGGGGAAAAACTGCAGGAAGAAGGTCAGCATCAGCAGCCTGATATGCATCCCGTCGACATCCGCATCCGTAGCTATGATTACGTTGTTGTAGCGGAGCCCGTCGATTCCTTCCTCTATGTTGAGGGCTGCTTGAAGCAGATTGAACTCTTCGTTCTCATACACCACCTTCTGTGTCAGTCCGTAGGAGTTGAGGGGCTTGCCTCGCAGCGAGAACACTGCCTGTGTCTCGACATTGCGTATCTTGGTTATCGAGCCGGCTGCCGAGTCTCCCTCGGTGATGAATATCGATGATGCCGCTTTCTTCTCCTCATCCCCCTTGACATCATTGAGATGCACACGGCAGTCGAGCAGCTTGCGGTTGTGGAGATTGACTTTCTTGGCGCGTTCGCGGGCAAGTTTCGTCACTCCGGCCATTGCCTTGCGCTCGCGTTCGCTCTCCTGCACCTTCTTGAGTATGATTTCAGCCGTCTCCAGATTTTTGTGGAGATAGTTGTCAAGTTCCTTTTTGACGAAATCACCGATAAATTTAGCCACCGTCGGCCCATCCGGACCCATGTCGCGCGAACCGAGTTTGGTCTTGGTCTGCGACTCAAACACCGGTTCCTCAACCTTGATGGCAATCGCGGCGATCATGCCGTTGCGTATGTCGGAATATTCGAAATTACGCCCGAAATAATCTTTCAGCGTGCGCGAGACCGACTCCTTGAACGCGGCTAAGTGCGTGCCGCCCTGCGTGGTGTGTTGTCCGTTGACAAACGAATAATACTCTTCGCCGTATTGGTTGGCATGCGTCAGCGCTATCTCTATATCCTCTCCCTTCAGATGTATTATGGGGTAGAGCGGCTCTTTCGTCATGTTCTCACGGAGCAGGTCGAGAAGTCCGTTGCGGGAATGATAACGTTTGCCGTTGTATATGATTGAAAGTCCGGTGTTGAGAAACGTATAGTTCTTGAACAGCGGTACTATATACTCCTCGCGGTATGCATAGTCGCGGAATATCGTCTTGTCGGGTGTGAAGTTGACGTAGGTGCCGTTGGGCTCATCGGTAGCAAACGGTTCCTCTTCTGAAATCAGCCGGCCCTCGCAGAATACTGCCCTGCGTGCCTGTCCGTCGCGCACGCTCTGTATTATGAAATCCGACGAAAGAGCGTTTACCGCCTTTATGCCGACACCGTTGAGACCGACCGATTTCTTGAATGCCTTCGAGTCATATTTGCCGCCGGTGTTCATCTTCGACGCTACCTCGATGAGCTTGCCCAAAGGGATGCCGCGACCGTAGTCGCGCACGGTGACAGTCGTTTCGGTCACATCTACAGTGATCTGCTTGCCGTACCCCATCATATACTCGTCGATTGAGTTGTCGAGCACTTCCTTGAGCAACACATATATGCCGTCGTCAAAATTCGAGCCGTCGCCGAGTTTGCCGATATACATGCCCGGACGTCGGCGTATGTGCTCCCTCCAGTCAAGGGTCACGATATTGTCTTCCGTATATTCCACCTCCGCCGATGCGTTGGGGTTATATCCGATTTCCTCCGTGTTCTCGCTCAATATGTCGTCCTGATTCATAATCTGATGGGGTTGATAAGTAAGTCGTTTACTTATTGCAAATATAATAAAAAAAACAGATATGGAATGCGCGAAAATGTTACTTTCGACAAAAATCTGACTAAAAAATAATCGTTCCGTGGCGTTTAGACGAAAATTTTATAAATTAGCGGAATATTTCCACGAGCGATCTGACTGAGCGATGAAGATATTGTATGTCACCCATAAAATGATGTATCCGGTCACCGGCGGTGATTGTGTGCGCATGTCGCAGATGCTCGAGGCTCTTGCCGCGTATGGTGATGTCGATGTGATATACATGACCGGCAATGCCGGTGCCGCGACTCTCAGAAGCCATAATCCTGCCATTGGGCGGGAAATTGCGGTTCACGTAAGCCGTCTGCATCGCGCCCTTGGCCTCGCAAGCATGGTGTCGCGCCGTTTCCCGTTTCTGGTGAGTCTCTACTGGAGCAATGCTTTTCGCCGTCGCCTTATGTTTGAGGCTCAGGGTTATGACCTGGTTGTGCTTGGCGGTCTTGCTGTCGCGCACTACGCCTTTGACCTCAAAGCGTCCGGACTTGCAGTCGCTCTTGATCTTACAGACTCACCGACGATGAATCTCGACAACGAAGCCGCTCTCGCTTCCGGCTTTAAAAGACTATGGCACAGGCTGAATGCCCGTCGCATGCGTCGCCTCGAGGCTCGATGGCGCGCCGAGGTGTCATCTGTTGCTTTTATATCTGAGGTTGACCGTGACTATATTGACGTAGACGGTGGCCGACAGTTTATTGTGTGCAACAAGGTTGATTTATCTCCTGACAGTGACATGTGCCGTCATGACAATGACAGTGTGATTTTGTTTGTCGGAAATATGGGCTATGCCCCTAATATCGTTGCAGTGAAAAGATTTGCAACATCTGTCATGCCCCGTATAGCGGGAGTCGCCGGCAGGGTGCGGTTTCGTGTGGTTGGTTCGTCTCCTGCTCCCGAGATAACGAAGTTGGCTGAAAGCTCTGAAAATATTTCAGTCGAAGGCTTTGTCGATGACCTGTCGGCCTGCTACCGCTCTGCCTCTATTGTGGTGGCGCCGATGTTTTCCGGCTCCGGCATACAGAACAAAGTTCTTCAGGCAATGGCTTCCGGATGCTGCGTTGTCACCACTCCGATTGGTGCGGAAGGTCTTGACGGCGACTCGGGTGCATTCGTCATAGCGCAAAATGATGAAGAAATGGCTCTTGCATGCCTGAAACTGCTCGACGACCCCTCTCTGCGCCATCAATACGGCCAACGTGCCCGCCGTTATGTCGCAGAAAATTTCGGCGACGCCATAATGAAACGTCAGGTAAAACGCTTCATCACCCCGACATAAGCATCAGCAAAAACACCTCACCCCCCCATGACACCGACACCATATTGTAGGGACGCACGGCTCGTGCGTCCGTCAACGCCCTGATTATCAGGTGTTAAATTAAGCAACCAAGTCACACATCCCCTGCAATATAAGCTTCTGCGATATTCGGAGGCTTCCGTAGCCCCCGGATTATGCGAAACCCGGCACGCCGAGAGCATCAAGGCGTGCCGGGTAGTATGTCATAAAGCGGGCGTTCAAAACTCAGAGAAATGCCTCCAAAATGCAGGGACGCACGGCTCGTGCGTCCGCTAATAACCTTATTATCAGGCATTAAACGCGGACATACGAGCCGTGCTAGCCTTTACCCACAAATGTCCGAACGACGTTGCCGCGGTTACCCGCTCATTTTCCGAGTTTTAGCATTTAGGAGCTTGTAGCTCTCAGT
>CAMWIJ010000023.1 GCA_947174275.1 uncultured Muribaculaceae bacterium | reverse complement strand
TATGTTTTTCAGCATGTTATAAAAAGAGGCTGCGCCTATTTTGACACAGCCCCCTGTTTCCGTTAAAAAAGGATGTGAGCCATGCCGCATGGCAATTTGCTCAAAAACATAATCAGTGTGCAAAAGGTTAAGGTTGTGTTAAAGAACATGTTTTTCAGATTTTTTTACTATTTTTGCATAGAAAACAAAATTCAGACATTATTTCCACAATACAATAAATATCATGGCAAAGATTCACGGAGCCGTTGTGATTGACGAGGAACGCTGCAAGGGATGCGACCTGTGTGTCGTGGCATGTCCGACCAATGTGTTGCTGCTCAAAGACAAAGAGGTCAACGACCGCGGCTATCATTATGCCTATATGGCTCAGGCGGAAGCATGCATCGGATGTGCAGCCTGCGCCACAGTATGCCCTGACGCCTGCATTGAAGTATATCGGGTGGTCGAGAAGTAACTCTAAAAAGACAGAAAAATTATGAATGAAGATATCAGACTGATGAAAGGAAACGAGGCGATAGCCCATGCGGCCGTGCGCTATGGCGTCGACGGCTATTTCGGCTATCCCATCACCCCCCAGTCAGAAGTACTTGAGACCCTTGAGGCGCTCATGCCGTGGGAAACGACCGGCATGGTCGTGTTGCAGGCCGAGAGCGAGATTTCATCCATCAACATGGTATATGGCGGAGCCGCCACAGGCAAGGCAGTGATGACATCGTCGTCAAGTCCCGGCGTGTCGCTGATGCAGGAAGGGATATCGTATCTTGCCGCGTCAGAGCTTCCTGCCCTGATTGTCAACGTGATGCGCGGAGGTCCCGGACTGGGCACCATCCATCCTTCTCAGAGCGACTATTTCCAGGCGACCAAAGGAGGCGGCCACGGCGACTACCATCTTATCGTGCTGGCACCTTCGTCGGTGCAGGAGATGGCCGACTTCGTTGGCCTCGGTTTCGACCTCGCATTCAAATACAGAACTCCTGCCATGATACTTGCCGACGGAGTTGTCGGACAGATGATGGAAAAAGTTGTGCTTCCCGAGCAGCGTCAGCGCCGCACCGCAGAAGAGATACGCACACAATGCCCGTGGGCGCTCACCGGAAAGACCGCCGACAGAAAACGCAATGTCGTCACCTCGCTTGAACTCGACTCCGCAATAATGGAGAAAAACAACGAGCGTTTCCAGCGCACATACAAGGAAATAGAAGCCAACGAAGTGAGATATCAGGGATATCATCTCGACGATGCCGAATATCTCATCGTGGCTTTCGGTTCGATGGCACGCATCTGCCTCAAAGCGGTTGAAGAAGCCCGCAAAGCAGGAGTGAAAATCGGACTGCTGCGCCCGATAACCCTCTGGCCGTTCCCATACGAAGCTATCTGCAAGGCATCGGAAAATGCAAAGGGGATACTCGTGGCCGAGCTTAACGCCGGGCAGATGATAGAGGATGTGCGTCTTGCGGTGCACGACAACGTGCCGGTGGAGCATTTCGGCCGCATGGGAGGCATAGTGCCAAATCCCGCGGAGGTGCTCGGCGCATTCACCGATAAATTCGGGGTGAAATTCAACGACCAAACAAATTAGACATGGAACTGAACCAGATCATAAATCCCGCCAACCGGGTATATGCCCGTCCGGCTCTGCTTGACGACAACACAATGCACTATTGTCCGGGCTGCAGCCACGGAGTGGTGCACAAGATAATTGCTGAAATCATCGAGGAGATGGGGCTGCAGGAAAACACTATCGGCGTTGCCCCCGTTGGTTGCGCCGTGTTTGCCTACAACTATATCGACGTCGACTGGGTGGAAGCCGCCCACGGACGTGCCCCCGCTCTGGCATCAGCCATTCAGCGCCTCAACCCCGAGAAACTCGTGTTCACATATCAGGGTGACGGCGACCTCGCGGCAATCGGCACGGCAGAGACCATCCATGCGGCCAACCGCGGCGAAAACATCGCCATCATCTTCATCAACAACGCAATCTACGGCATGACCGGCGGACAGATGGCACCCACCACTCTCGAAGGGCAGAAAACCGCCACAACCCCCTACGGACGTCGTGTCGACCTCAACGGCTACCCGCTCAACATATCAAATCTGCTCGCGCAGCTCGACGGCACCCACTATGTCACCCGTCAGGCAGTGCACACAGCGGCGACCGTAAGAAAAGCAAAAAGCGCCATTAAAAAAGCGTTTCAGAACGCCCTCGCCGGAAAAGGCACCTCTGTGGTGGAGGTTGTCGGCACTTGCTCTTCCGGATGGAAAATGACGCCCGACGCCTCCAATAAGTGGATGGAGCAGCACATGTTTGAGAAATATCCTCTCGGCGACCTCAAAGATGCCGGAGAAATAATACCGAAATCGAAATGAAGGAAGAAATAATCATAGCCGGATTTGGCGGACAGGGAGTGCTCTCGATGGGCAAGATACTTGCTTACGCGGCGTTGATGAACGATATGGAAGTGACCTGGATGCCGTCATACGGACCCGAACAGCGCGGCGGCACTGCCAATGTGACCGTCATAATCAGCGACGAGGAGATCTCATCGCCAATCGTTGACACCTACGACACTGCCGTGATACTCAACCAGCAGAGTCTCGACAAATTCGAGAGCCACATAAAACCCGGCGGGACACTGATATATGACCCCTACGGCATACACCGCAGCCCGGCGCGCACCGACATAAATATCGTAAAGGTAAACGCCATGGACGCATCAATCGAACTCGGAAACGCCAAAGGCTACAACATGATATTGCTCGGCGCACTGCTTAAACTCAAGCCTGTGGTATCGCTCGATGATGTGCTCCGCGGACTCAAGAAAGCGCTTCCGGAGCGCCATCACCATCTGATACCCGCCAACGAGCAGGCCATACTCAAGGGCATGAGCCTTCTGTAAGAGATATCAGCGACTCTCTCCACCAATCATTTATACTTATCTCAATCTCACATAACCATCACAGCCGGACCGTCATCCCGCAATCAAAGCAAAGGAGATACGGCTTCCGGCGCGGTTGTCTGCCTGAACTGACAACACCACTTTACTGACGCCATTAATGAAGGAATTTTTCAAAATACTGCGCCGTTTCGTGCCGCCTTACAAGAAGTATCTGATACTCAACATATTTTTCAATATACTGGCGGCGTTCCTGACACTGTTTTCATTCGCACTTATCATTCCCATTCTGGAGATGCTCTTCCAGGTGAAAGAGCAGACATACGAATATATGGAAATGGGCAGCGCCTCGCTCAAAGATGTCGTTGTCAACAATTTCTATTATTACGTGCAACAGGCAATCGCTGATCTCGGACAGTCAAAAACCCTTGCCATTCTTGCCGTGATGCTGGTGCTGATGACTCTGCTCAAGACAGGCGTCACATATCTCAGCTCCTACTTCATCATACCGATGCGCTCGGGCATCGTGCGCGACATCCGCAACTACGTCTACGACAAAATCGTGCGACTGCCGATATCATTCTTCACGTCAGAGCGCAAAGGCGACGTGATGGCACGCATGAGCGGCGACGTGGCCGAAATCGAAAGTTCAATAATGGCGTCAATCGACATGTTTTTCAAAAACCCTATCATGATTATTGTGTGCCTGTTCACCATGTGCATGATATCATGGCAGCTGACCCTGTTTGTGTTCATCCTGCTGCCGATTGCGGGCACGATAATGGGCAAAGTGGGCAAAAAACTGAAACGCAAGTCGCTTGAAAACCAGAATCAGTGGGGTGTGCTCATGTCAAACATTGAGGAGACTCTCGGCGGCCTGCGCATCATCAAGGCATTCAACGCCGAGGAAAAGGTCAGACGCCGCTTCCATAAGGAAAACCAGGAGCTCTACAATCTCAGCAACAAAGTAGCCCGCCGTCAGTCGCTCGCCCACCCGATGAGCGAGTTTCTCGGCACGACTGCGATAGCCATCGTGCTGTGGTTCGGCGGTTCGCTGATACTCAACGGCGCCACATCGATGACAGCCTCGTCGTTTATCTACTATCTGGTAATTTTCTATAACATCATCAACCCGGCCAAGGAGCTGTCGAAAGCAGCATATTCGATACAGAAAGGCATGGCGTCGATGGAACGTGTCGACAAGATACTCTCGGCCGACAATCCCATAAAAGACCCGGCCAACCCCACTGAAATAAAGAGACTCAAAGGCAATGTCAGCTACAAGAACGTAAGTTTCAGCTACGGCGCCAATGAAGTGCTCCACAACATCGACCTCGAAATACCTGCCGGCGCCACCGTGGCTCTCGTGGGCCAGTCAGGCTCGGGAAAATCCACTCTCGCAGACCTGCTGCCCCGTTTCTACGACGTGCAGCACGGCAAAATCAGCGTCGACGGAGTCGATGTGCGCGACATGCGCGTGCACGACCTGCGCTCATTCATGGGCAACGTCAACCAGGAAGCAATTCTCTTCAACGACTCTTTCTACAACAACATTACCTTCGGCGTGGAGCACGCCACGATGGAACAGGTGGTGGAGGCCGCGAAGATTGCAAACGCCCACGAATTTATCATTGAGTCGGAACATGGCTACGACACCAATATCGGCGACCGCGGATGCCGTCTGTCAGGCGGCCAGCGCCAGCGCCTGTCAATAGCCCGCGCCATTCTCAAAAATCCGCCGATGCTCATTCTTGACGAGGCTACCTCTGCTCTCGACTCCGAAAGCGAGAAAGTGGTGCAGGAAGCTCTCGACCGCCTTATGAAAGACCGCACGACGCTTGTAATCGCCCACCGACTGTCGACAATACGCAATGCCGACCTTATTTGCGTGCTCCACGAAGGACGCATTGTCGAACGCGGCACACACGACGAGCTCCTCGCCCTCAACGGCTACTACCGCCGCCTTGTCGACATGCAGAAATTCTGATTACACGATCAGTAACGGCATAAGACCACATTCCCGCAAATCGAGGGTTGCATAAGAAAATGCCCTCAAAACTTCCGACAGCCAAAATCAATTTCACCTCTGTCGGCGTTATAGTTTTATTCTATAACTGACAAAGGCTATGATTGATACATTGGCTGGAATATTGAGGGATTATCCGACTATAGCACTGTTTTTCACCGTCGGAGCGGGTTTTCTTATCGGGAAGATACGTATAGGCAACTTCACCATCGGCAGCGTGACGGCCGTGCTTCTCGTCGGCGTATTGGTCGGACAGCTCGAAATTCCGATGGCAGGGCCCATCAAAATGTTCTTCTTCATGCTGTTCCTGTTCTCGATAGGCTACAGCGTCGGCCCCGACTTCTTCAAGTCTCTTCGCGGACAGGGAGCGCGACAGGCTCTTTTTGCGGTATGCATGAGCTTCACCTGCTTCGCCACCACTCTCCTGATAGCCAAAGTAATGGGCTACACCAAAGGAGAAAGCGTCGGCCTGTTTTCCGGCTCGCAGACATGCTCCGCGCTGCTGGGTGTCGGCACTGAGGTGATATCGCGTCTTGACATTCCCGACGACATAAAATCCGGACAACTCAATATCATCCCCGTGTGCTACGCCGTCACCTATATATTCGGCACACTCGGCACTGTCGTCATACTGGGCAGCCTCGGGCCTCGTCTTCTCGGCGGCCTCGCCAATGTCAGGCAGCAGACCGCACAGCTCGAACGTATGCTCAACACCACCGGCAACTCCGGCAACGACCCTGCGCGCATCGATGCTCTGCGGGCAGTCGTTTACCGCGTCTACACCGCTACATCCGAATTTTTCGACACTCCGCGCACTGTCAAGGAAGTCGAGCGACATCTCCGCGGCCACCACCGTGAAGTATATATCGACCGCCTGCGCCATGACGATGACATCTCGGCGCCGCGCTTCGACGTCGAGATTGTCAAAGGCGACCGCATCGTCGTGTGCGGCCGGCGCGAGTTCATCATAGGCATTGAAGAGCTTATCGGCGAGGAAAGCGACGACACCACGCTCCTCTCCTACCAGCTCGACCGTGTAGCCATTCTCGTGACGAAAAAAGAATTTATCGGAAAATCCATATCTACGATACGCCGCAACAAATATATGCGCGGAGTAGTCGTGCGCGATGCCGTGCGCGACGGCAAATTCATCGACATCGGCCTTGACACCACATTCCGTCGTGGCGACCGCATCACAGTTGTCGGCCAGCCGCAGAGAGTCAGCAACGCCGGACGTCACATAGGCCATATCGACCGCCCGAGCATATCCAGCGACCTGATGTTCGTAGGTCTCGCCATCGCCGTCGGGGGCATACTCGGAGCCATGAGCATCTGGATTGGCGGAGTCCCCGTCAGTCTCGGCACAAGCGGCGGCGCATTGCTTGCCGGCCTGATATTCGGATGGCTGCGCACACGGCGTCCCACATTCGGCCACATTCCTCCGGGCGCACTGTGGATAATGAACAATCTCGGTCTTAACGTATTCATCGCCGTCATAGGCATCGAGGCGGCGCCGACCTTCGTTGCAGGGCTGAAATCCGTAGGACCTATGCTGCTTGTCGCAGGCGCTGTCGGCACTACCATACCGCTCCTCGTCGGCCTTTGGCTCGGACATAAAGTGTTCAGATTTAACCCCGCGATAACGCTGGGCTGCTGCGCCGGCACCCGCACCTGCACGGCATCGCTCGGAGCGGTGCAGAACGCTCTGGGCAGCACCATCCCGGCCATCGGCTATGCCGTGACCTACGCCGTAAGCAATATTCTACTTGTAATATGGGGACTACTGACCGTGATGCTCGTCTGACCGCGGCCTGACTGTCATCGCCGTCGCCTCGTAAAGCATATACAGTGGCACAAACACTACGAAAAGTGTAAACGGATCGCCCGTCGGGGTTATCAGCGCCGCAAGCACCAGCAGCACCACTATGGCATGGCGTCTGTATTTGCCGAAAAATTCGCGCGACACAAGACCCATTCGCCCCAGAAGCCACCCGAGCAACGGCATTTCAAACACGACCCCCATCACAAGGATAATCACCGTAAAATTATCCATATACGAGTCAATCGTTATCGTATTCGGTATCAGTTCGCTGAGCTGATATGTAGCCAGAAATCTCAATGTCAGCGGAAAAATCAGGAAATAACCGACGGCAACCCCAAGATAAAACATCACGTTGCCCGCCACAAACGCCCGCACCGCATGCCTCCGCTCTCGCGGATAAAGACCCGGACGCACAAACCCCCACAGCATATATATCACCACCGGAAATCCTGCCACAACTGCCAGCTCGAACGACGTCGACAGGTGTATCGACAGCTGTGATGCCAGCCGGGTGTTGATAAGCGACATCTCAAACGGCTCACCGGCAGCGCCGGATATCGCGTCAAACAGCCGGTAGAGCGGGAAACCGTCATGACACGGAGCAAGTATCACCGCATCGAATATCTGTGGCATGAATATAAAAAACAGCACCGACAGCACTATAATAAGCCCTCCGATACGAAACAGCACACCCCTGAGCACATCGAAATGCGCCCAAAACGACATCGAACCGCTGCCTTCAGCCGACACTTTATATCCCTTTAATAACGGTTATCCGCCTGCGACCGCAGTAGCGCGTTCACTCCTTGCCGCTGTCTTTTTTGCCGGCGGCGTCATCTTTAATTTCATCGGCGACATCGTTGAGCCCCGCTTTGAAACTCTTGATGCCCTTGCCTATCGAGCGCATCAGCTCCGGTATGCGCTTGCCGCCGAACAGCAACAGTGTCACCACAAGTATTATTATCCATTCCCAACCGCGCAGATTGCCTAAAAATGCCGTAATCATCAGTTTATATTATAAGAGTATGTTTACTTTTAAACCAAATTAAATATTTGAGTATGTTCTATTAATTTTTGATTTCTTTTGCAAAAATAATAAAATTTCCGTTCTCGCCAATGTCGCACGAATATTCTGATATCAGGGATTGAGCAGATCGGGATTATAGTAGTCAAACACATCGCGGGCAAGCTCGAGAGCATGCTTCGCACCGCTGTCCGGATTGATTGAAACCGCCGTCTCGAAATCGGTTACTGCCGCCGAATAGTTCTGCATTCGCCACGACAGCTTCCCGCGCACAAAATAAGCCTCGTCATCGCCGGAATTATCAAGCAGATACAGATCTATTTCCGCAGCCGCCTCGGCAAAACGATTTTCATCAATTAATTGTTGTATATTTGGTAAAGAGGTCATCAAGTATTAATTTTACACGAAAATACAAAAAGTTCAACTATTATGCCAAGGTTTTTCAGTTTTCTAACATTATTTATAGCATTGTCAGCATTTACCGCAAAAGGAGCCGACCCCACCGCCACCGACTATTCCTACACCCAGTGCATGGGCTCATGGCTGCCTTACCCCGCGCCTGACAATGCGATTGACACACCCGATTCGCTCACGGCCGTGTTCATCAACCATGTGGGACGCCACGGCGCACGCTTCCCGTCATCACCCAATTCCACCTACGCCCTGCGCAGAGCTCTCGAACGCGCCGACTCGCTCGGCACAATTACTCCAGCCGGCACCCGCCTGCTCGGACTGACTCGCTATGTGTCGCAGCGCGCCCACAACTACTGGGGTGCCCTCGACTCGCTCGGCATGGCCGAACAGCGCGGCATAGCATCACGCATGTTTATCAGCTACCCCGACCTGTTTGTCAACGGCAACGTTTCAGCAATCTCCTCCTACTCACCACGTTGCGTGATGTCGATGTATTCTTTCACCCATCAGCTCGACCGCCTCAACAACAAGGTTGAGATCATAACCTCATCGGGGCGTCAGAATTCGCAGCTCATGCGTCCGTTCGACCTCGACACCGACTATATCGACTTCATGCGCTCAAAAGTGTGGGAGACTCCCTGGAGCGACTACGCCGACACCCGCATCACCGCCGCTCCGCTTCGCAATATACTCGGCAAGAACTATCCCCTGACGCTCGCCGAAACCCGCAGTCTCGCCATTGACGAATACCACTTCCTCGGCGGCCTTGCAGCCATGGGCATCGAAGTCGACCTCAGTCAGTTCCTTTCACGCGATGAGATAAACGCTCTTTGGAGCGTTTACAACCTGCGTCAGTATCTGCAGCGCACTGCTTCGGTGCTGTCATCGGTGCCGGCAGACATAGCGTCGCCTCTCGTGCTCGACCTCATACGCACCACAGACGCAGCAGTGGCCGGAAACTCCGATGCCACCGTGCGCCTGCGCTTCGGCCATGCCGAGACCCTGCTGCCCCTGTTTTCGCTGCTGCGACTGCGAGGAGCATACTATCTTACCAACTACTACGACACCGTCGCACAGCATTTCAAAAACTTTGACATCGTGCCGATGGCTGCCAACCTGCAGATGATACTGTTTAAATCCGACCGCGGCGCCTACTACGTGCGTTTCGACCTCAACGAGCATCCCATACCCCTGATGCCCAACGACGAGCGCATCTACATCCCCTGGAGCGAGGCGCGCGAGTATATGGTGCGCTGCCTGCCTCTCGCACAGCAGCCGTAATCAGCATCTGCGGCAAAACCTTTTTCACCGTCGAGGCGTTATAATGTCATGAGAGGGAATTTACTTTTAATCGTTTCTGCTGTGGCAGCCTTTCACGTTTCGGCTGCCAACAGCTTTTTTGAGAACTCCGACAACAGCGCCGCGTCACGTATCACATCTGTCGACGGGCTGCGGGAGCGACTAGCCGGATTGCAGGATTATTCCGCATCGGCCACCTACAGCGTGCTCCTGCCGTCGGCCGAAAATGAGATTGTCTATAATGTGGAATTGCAGTCGGCCGCACCGACCGACTCCCTGTCGCCATGCTGCTATCTGATATCATGGAGCGTCAACGCCCCGTCGGGCAAATCTTCCGGATTCACATCCTACTCCGATGGCAACCACTTCAGCTACTCCGACGAGCGCCTTCAGGAATATCACTTCGACAACGACTCCCTGCCGTTTGTCACAGGTCGCGGCGGTGTGCAGCGCAATGCCCGCTTCGCCTCTCTCCTTCCGGCTTTCATTGCCGGAGAAATAGGCCGTATGACCGCCGACAGCGCATACACCTTCACATTCAATCCCGATGCATGTTATTCCGGACACACGGCTGTCCGTCTTGATGCCGTGGAGTCGGTCAAAGGCTATACCGCCCGCGAACTGTCTTATATTTTCGACGCCATGACAGGCTCTCCGCTCCGCATTTCTGTAGAGAGCAACCCCGGCTCAATTTCCGAGCAATCTGTTACAGTTGACTACGGCGCTCCCCTTGGATCGCCTGTCGCCGACTTCTCCGAGGCCACATTGATAAGCCTTTATCCCGACGTTTTCGAACGTTTCCGTCAGGGCAATTTCCGACTTGAAAACCTGCCCGGCACGGCTATGCCCGGATTCTCGCTGCCCACTCCAACCGGAGAGCGCTACACCTATCGCCGCGGCGACCCGTTCATACGCCCTACCGTTATCGCTGTCATCGATCCCGAAGTGGCATCGGCCGCGTCAACAGTTCAATCCCTACGCGATGCCGTCAACACCCTCCCGTCGGCCACGGATATCATCTGGGCAGTCAAATCACGCCATATCGACACTATAGAGCAACTCCTCGGCTACGGCCTGCGCGAAGGCGAGACCATACTCACCGGCGCAAACTCAATCATACGCGACTGCGGCATCACGGCGTTCCCGGCCATGATTTTCATCGACAAGACCGGCACAATCAAATCCGTACATATCGGAGCCAACAAAAATCTTATCGAGATTGTTATGCAGAAGGTGGCACTTATGTAAAGTGCCTGTCAACCGATTAAACTAAAATTACGATATTATGGAAACTGTTTTCTTTAAAGGCACACCATGTCACACCTACGGCACAATGCCGTCAGCCGGAGAAAAGGCACCATGTTTCACTCTCGTTGACCCTGACATGAAGGAACTGCGTTGCTCCGACTATTGCGGACGCCGCGTAGTCCTCAACATATTCCCCTCACTCGACACTCCGGTATGCGCCGCATCTGTAAGACGCTTCAATCAGCTTGCCGCCTCGCTTGACAACACCTCGGTGCTGTGCGTGTCAATGGACCTGCCATTCGCAGCCAAACGCTTCTGTTCGGCCGAAGGCATTGAGGGTGTCACTGCCGCATCGGCTTTCCGCTCGCCGATGTTCTGCGAGAAATATGGTCTCGAGATTGTCGACGGACCGCTCGCCGGACTCCTCGCACGTGCCGTAATAATTCTTGACGAGGACCGCAAAGTAATCTACTCACAGCTCGTGGGCGAGATCACCGACGAACCCGACTACGACGCCGCTATCTCCGTCCTCAAAGGCAATAAATAAGCGTAAAGACTTCATACTGTAAGGGCGCACAGACTGTGCGCCCTTACTTTTTATTGGCAATTTTCCGTATTACGCCCCCGTTTCCTGGGCTACTTATCTGAAGCGATTGATGATGTCGGCGATGGCATGGGCATCTTCCTGCGTCGTGCAGCTCGATATCGGAAGTGATAGCACTGTCTCACCTATTCCCTCTGCCTGACATGCCGCGTCGCCCGCCACTCCGTAATCCGCCCCGGCCATGCAAGGCTGCCTGTGGGGTGGCACGGCGTAATGTATATCGGTCGCCACACCTGCCTCCGAAAGATAATCTCTCAGCTGGTCGCGGACGGCGCATCTCACCACATACTGGTGCCACACCATGTCACAGCCGCCAACCAAAGGCTTGATTATACTTTCGTTATTGATTTCACGGTCATATATTCCGGCAATCGTGCGTCTGTGCTCGTTCTCGCGCTCAAGATAAGGCAGCTTGACATTGAGCACAGCAGCCTGCACCGGGTCAAGACGGCAATTGCCGCCGATATAGATATTATGGTAACGGTAATCGCTGCCGTAGTTTGACAATGCCCTGACCCTCTCGGCAAGGTCACGGTCATGGGTGACGACTGCGCCTGCATCGCCCATCGCGCCTAAATTTTTTGTCGGATAGAACGAAAATGCTCCGGCATGACCGAGACCGCCGGTCACGTATGTTCCCGACACTCCTGTCGTAACGGCCCGCGCCCCTATCGCCTGCGCGTTGTCTTCTATCACAAGCAGTCCGTTGCGTTTTACAAAATCCTTAAGCGACTCATCCCAGCATGCGCGCCCGTAGAGATGCACCGGCATGACGGCACGCGTGCGCTGTGTCAGCGCCTCGTCAAGCCTCGATGTGTCGAGATTGAGCGTCGCGGGGTCAGCCGGAGCAAGCACCGGCCTCAGCCCGGCGTCTATGATAGCTAAAATTGAAGCGATATACGTATTCGATGCCACTATCACCTCATCACCTTTCTCAAGATCGCCGCGGTCAACCCATGCTCTCAATATAAGCCTCAGGGCGTCGAGTCCGTTGCTCACCCCCACTGCTTCGGGAGCTCCGGTCAGCTCACACAGGCCTGACTCCAGGCGGCGGCACTCTTCACCGCCGACATACCGGCCGGAGGCGATGACCCGTGCCACAGCCTCCTGTACCTCTGCCATATAAGGCGAGTTTATCATGCCGAGGTCAAGAAATGTATATTTCTTCATTACTGCTTGTATAATTCTTTGTAACGCGTCATCGAACGGCAATAATCATCCTCACTGTAAAGCTCGGATGTAAGCACCAGGCTCACTGAACCCGATGAGAAATTGTCAAGCGACCGCCATATCCCGTTGGGTATATAAAGCGCCTTATACGGACGGTTGAGCGAAAACTTACGCTCGTCAACCCCGTCGGTCAGCGTCACGTCAAACGAGCCCGACGCCGCGATGATAAATTCATGAGCCTTGAAATGCGAATGCCCTCCGCGCTCCGAGTCACCGGGCACATCATAGAGATAAAACACACGCCTGACAGGAAAAATATTGTCAATATTGTCAACGGCCGTAAGCGACCCGTTAGGATGGCAATGACGCGAAAGCTCCACAATCCTGCAATCGTCAAGACTGTGACGCAGGGAGCTGTCATACACTGCCGACGGCGAGATGGCTCCGGCTGAACCGGCGCCGCCACCTTCCGACAGCAGCCTGCGCCACTCTGAAATATCTCTTACGTAATCCCTCTCGTCATAACATGTCGACGACAGCACCAGAGCTACTGAATTGGTCGAAAAATTATCAAGCCTGCGCCACGTCATCGGAGGCACATGCACGCCATAAAACGAACGGTTAAGATGTATCCTCTCCTCACCGTCGCCGCTGTCGACAACCACGTCAAACGAGCCCGACAGCGCCACAATCATTTCCGACGCGCTCCTGAATGCGTGTCCGTGGCGCTCCTCGCCTCCGGGCACATCATATATCCAGTACGCCCGCCTGATTTCAAACGGTATCTGCGCACCATTCTGTATAAATGTCAGATTGCCGCGCGGATCAAATATTTTTGGCAACGACAGCACCTCAGGTTTATTCATATACTGTAAGTCGAAAAATTATTTTATATTATCAGCGAGTGTTTTTTCGAGAAATTTTCGCTCGAAGCAGGATGTGACATCCTCCGGTTATTCATAACCCCGCACGCCGGGCATATCGAGGCGTGCGGGGTCAGATGTCTCAATATGTAACCCGCCTTACTCGGCTACGCCGTTATCGGCAAGCGCTATAAGATACGCACCATAGTCATTCTTGGCCATAGGCGCGGCTATCTCCCTGAGCTTGTCGGCATTGATGAAACCGCGACGGAATGCGATCTCCTCAAGCGCTGCCACATAAAAGCCCTGGCGCTTCTGTATCGCCTCGATAAAGGCCGACGCCTCCATCAGCGAGTCAATCGTTCCCGTGTCAAGCCACGCAAATCCGCGGCCGAAACATTTCACATTCAGGCGTCCGGCCTGAAGATAAGCGTCATTCACCGAAGTGATCTCAAGTTCACCGCGGGCCGACGGCTTCACGTTGGCAGCGATATCCACCACATCGTTGGGATAGAAATACAATCCGACCACGGCAAGATTGCTCTTGGGCTCAAGCGGTTTCTCCTCGATTGAAGTGGCATGTCCGGTCTCGTCGAGCGTAACAACGCCGTAACGGTTGGGATCTTTCACCTGATAGGCAAATACTGTTGCCTCGTTTTTCTTCTCGGCGATGGAAAGCGCTTCGCGGAGCAGTCCCGTAAAGCCCTGGCCGTAGAAAATATTGTCGCCGAGCACAAGACACACACTGTCATCTCCGATAAATTCACGTCCGATGATAAATGCCTGTGCAAGTCCCTCGGGACGCGGCTGCACGGCATACGAGAATTTCACTCCCAGATCCTCACCGCTGCCGAGCAGTCGGCGGAACATCGGCAGGTCGTCAGGGGTCGAGATTATAAGTATCTCCTTTATGCCGGCAAGCATAAGCACCGACACCGGATAATATATCATCGGCTTGTCATACACCGGGATAAGCTGCTTCGACACTCCCTTGGTTATAGGGTAAAGTCGCGTGCCGGAACCTCCGGCCAATACTATTCCTTTCATAATCGTTACAGTTAGCGGCCTTTATACATCTGTTCGTAATATTTCTGATAGTCGCCCGACACAACATCGGCAACCCACTGCTGGTTGTCAAGATACCATTTCAGTGTCTTGCGTATGCCTTCGACAAACGGTGTCTCCGGATACCATCCCAGCTCCGTAGCTATCTTGGTCGGATCGATGGCATAACGCATGTCGTGACCGGGACGGTCGGCTACGTATGTAATCATGTCCTCGTTGATTTCCTCAGGTGCTATGGCGAATAGCTTGCGGTAAGCCGGCTCCGCATCAAGCGCCTCGCGCACCAGCTTCAATATCGTTTTTACGATATTGATGTTGCTCTCTTCGTTGAAACCTCCGATATTATAAACCTCGCCGATACGGCCTTTGCGAAGCACCATATCGATGCCTTTGGCGTGGTCGGCCACATAAAGCCAGTCACGCACATTCTCTCCCTTGCCATACACGGGCAGCTTCTTGCCTTCGGTGATATTCTTTATAATCAGCGGTATAAGTTTTTCGGGGAAATGATACGGACCGTAATTGTTAGAGCAACGTGTGATGTTTACAGGCATTCCGTATGTCTCGTGATAGGCCATCGTCAGCATGTCGGCGGCCGTTTTAGATGCCGAATAAGGCGAACGCGGTGCAAGCGGCGTTTCCTCTGTGAAATATTTGTCACCGAACGTCTTGAGGTCGCTGCGTCCCTCAACCACACGGGCAACATCATCGCTCAGATGCAGTTCCTGTGCCTCATCATAGTTCTTCTCAAGCGAGCCATACACCTCGTCGGTCGAAATCTGAAGGAATTTCTTCCCTTCGCGGTATTTGGGCTTGCCGTTTTCATCTTTTCCCTCATACCATGCCTTGCGGGCGCAGTCAAGCATATTTTGCGCGCCGAGTATATTCGTCTCCAGAAACAGGCGGGGATTGGTAATCGAGCGGTCTACATGGCTCTCTGCTGCGAAATTCACCACATAGTCGGGATCATATTCAGCCATGATTTTCTCAACCAGCGCCTGGTCTCCGATATCGCCCTTTATGAAATTCACATTGTCAAGTTCAAGAAGAGGTTTGATAGTCATCAGATTACCCGCATACGTAAGGACATCGAGTATCAGCACGTCCACATCGTCGCCGTGTGTCTTTATCAGATAATCCACAAAATTACTTCCAATAAATCCGGCACCACCGGTTACTAAATACTTTTTCATCGATTGATCTTGTTATTATTGTCCACTAATCTATTATATTTTTCTGATTGTTTGTGTCTTATATGGTCAGCCGGCGTCGGGCCGGCATCCGGCTATCGGTAAAGATAGCGTTTTATCGAGCGTTTGGGCGTTTTCTCGAATTCATTAGGTATGAGTTGTATATGCTCTATCCGTTCGTAAGGAGCCACTATCTTGTTGAGATCCTGACGCACATTCTCCATTATCGGATCCATGTCATGTATCGTCAGCTTGTCGCGGTCCATCTGCTCGTAATCCGGATATACTATCGCCGACAGTCCCTTGCCGCGCTCCACTACCAGACTCTCGCTCACGTAAGGCATATTGTTAAGCTTCGACTCTATCTCCTCGGGATAAATGTTCTGACCCGTGGCCGAAAGTATCATTGTCTTGTAGCGCCCCTTGATAAACAGAGTGCCGTCAGGACTGCGCACTCCCATATCGCCGGTGTGCAGCCAGCCGTCCTCGTCAAGCACCGCGGCCGTGGCGTCCGGATTTTTGAAATATCCTTTCATCACATTCTCCCCCTTGACGCAGATCTCTCCCGCTGTATGCTCCTCATCGTCCGACAATATCTTTGACTGCATGATGCCCGGAAGCGTACGTCCGCATGACTGAGGCACAAACTGTCGCCATGGCGTGTAGCTAATAAGCGGACCGCACTCCGTCATGCCATAGCCTACCGTAAACGGAAATCTTATCCGGTGGAGAAATTCCTCTACCTCCTTGTTCAGAGGCGCGCCGCCAACTATTACCTCCTCGAATGCTCCGCCGAATGCCTCCACAAGCCGGCTGCGTATCTTGCTGTAGATTGCCTTGTCAAGCAACGGTATGGCAAGCGCCCAACGCATCGTTTGCTTCGTTATCATCGGCACAATCTGGTTCTTGTAAACCTTTTCGAGTATCAGTGGCACGGTCACTATAAGATTGGGCCTTACCTCCTGAAATGCCTTCACCAGCAGCTTGGGCGACGGCAGACGCCCGAACAGCGTCACATGCGAACCCACGGCAAGCGGCGTAAGCATGTCGAACGCACACCCGTAGGCATGCGCCAGCGGCAGAAACGACAGCACACGCGAGCCCTGATAGTGCAGACGCGAATTTATCCCGAACACCACATTGCCGGCTATATTGTTGTGCGTCAGCATCACGCCCTTCGAAAATCCGGTTGTTCCCGATGTGTAGTTGAGCACTGCTACGGCATTCTTATCCCTGACCGCGTAATTCACATCCTTCTTGCCGAAGCCGTCACGATAACGCGACTTCAGTTTGCGGGTAAGATTTTTCAGCACCTTCGACGGCTGGTTCTTGTCATCGGCGCGCTCCGCAAGCACCCGCCGATTGTCAAGCGACAACACTGCCCTGAGCGCCGGCAGTTCATCAAAATCAATATCTTCAAATACTGACTGGCTTGCGAAAAGCAGCGTCGCCTCTGAGTGATTGATGATATGCTGCGCATCCTGCGGATTAAAATCCTGCAGCACCGGCACTATCACCGCCCCGTATGTGACAGTGGCTATAAATACTGTCACCCACGTGGCCGTATTGCGCCCGCACAGCGCTATCTTGTCACCTTCACGCACTCCCTGGCTCTCAAAGAAAATATGCAGACGCGCTATACGCCTCGCCATATCGCCATACGTCACGGTCGACCCTTCGTCGCCGTAATCTGTAAGAGCCGGCAAGCTCCAGTTCTCTCTGAAACTCCGGGCATATATCGTCGTCAAATCTTCTTTTATCATAATACAGGGCTTTGATGATAAGGTTGATAATCGTGAAGGGACTTAAATCAGCAATCCTTCTCTGATACAGAACAACTCAGCGGTCAAACAGTTTGTCAATATCCGTGCACTACCGGAAATCCGGCATCCTCGAGGGCTTTCTTGATCATCGCCACATGCTCTTTGTCGCGGGTTTCCAACTCCACATGCAGCGAGCATGAATTGATATGGTTGGTGGCCTTCGTGCGCTCATGCGTCACCGATATGATATTGCCGCCGGACTTGGCTATGATTTCGCTCACAGCCGACAGCTGTCCGGGTTTGTCATCAAGCTCAAGCGTAAGCATGCACATGCGGCCGCCCATCATCATGCCTCGCGTTATGACGCGGTTGAGTATCGTCACATCGATATTGCCGCCCGACACCATGCAAACCACCTTCTTTCCCTTGACCGGCAGCTTGTCGAACATCACTGCGGCCACCGGCGTAGCGCCCGCGCCTTCCGCTATAAGTTTCTGCTTCTCGATCAGTGCGAGTATGGCCGCCGATATCTCGTCGTCAGTGACGGTCACGATTTCGTCGACATATTTCTGACACATCTCAAATGTGTTCACACCCGGCTCTTTCACCGCGATACCGTCAGCTATCGTCGACACGCTGTCAAGATGCACTGCCTTTTTCTCCGACATCGACCGCTCCATCGACGGCGCGCCCGCAGCCTGAACGCCATAAACCTTGATGTCCGGACGCAATGTCTTTACCGCAAACGCGATTCCCGATATCAGTCCGCCGCCGCCGACAGGCACCACTATAGCCTCAACTTCCGGAAGCTCCTCGATGATCTCAAGTCCGATTGTGCCCTGACCGGCAATCACCAACGGGTCATCAAACGGATGCACAAACGTGTAACCGAACTCTTCTTTAAGTTCAACCGCCTTGTTGTAGGCATCGTCATATACCCCCGGCACCAGACAAACCTCAGCGCCAAGACGCTTCGTAGCCTCGATTTTGGAGATAGGCGCTCCCGCCGGCAGACATATCAGGGCTTTTATGCCGTTATGCTTCGCTCCGAGAGCCACTCCCTGAGCATGATTGCCCGCCGAACACGCTATCACTCCGCGCGCCTTCTCCTCGTCTGACAATTGCGATATCTTGTAATACGCGCCACGCAGTTTAAACGAACCCGTATACTGCAGATTTTCAGGCTTCAGATACACCGTGCAATCCTTCGACAAATCCGTCGGACCTATGATTTTAGGATGACGGGCCACATCTTTAAGCACCTGCTGTGCCTTATATATCTCACTGATTTGTAAAGCTGACATTTTAATAGTTGATTTAAACACGCAAATATACGCAAATTTACTGAATGACAAATATAAAAATGCGCCAAAATCATACACCGCAATTTAAGATGTCCCCAAAATCCGCACCCTCGCGTCTGACTCACCTGCGGTTGGCCGCACGCAATATCCACGGATACCCTTCCCCCAGCTTCACCGGCGATGATTTCGCAAGACTGTCAGCCATCGCCTTAACCTCTGCAAGCGACTCCGACGACAGCGCCACCACATAATACAACGGCTCACCCGTTGCCACAATTATCGCTCCGTCATATCCCGCTGAAGCCATTCGTCCACGCATCGATTTTGCGTGAAAAAGCTGCTTGAACTGACCGACGACAACATTATACCTGTGCAGATCTCCCGCATCAAAACCGGCCTCCTTCACAGCGGTCACATACTCCGACACAACAGCCACCGTATCTCCGTCTGTCACAACCCGTTCCTCTTGCTTCCGCTCCCTGATACGGTTATAGATAGTACTCTCAATACCGTCAGCGCCCTTCTCCTGAACCTTGTCGTATGCCTTCTTGTAATTAGCCTCATTCGTCCCGCACCCGGCCATAATCACCGAAAAAGCAACCCCGACAGCCACCAGCCACAAAAAACTCTTAAATCCACTCATATCACAAAAAAATCAATAAAAAAATTTTCAAACAAACTCACCCTCCTCCCACACATCCACAGAGCGGCTATCCTTACCGCGTCGCCACCCACGCCCCCACCACATCATTCATTAATGACCTTAATGACCCCAATGACCCTAACCGACCTTAAAGACCCTACATCCCCACCAAACTGTAGGAACGCACGGCTCGTGCGTCCGCCAACCCACTGATTACCAACACCATCCCCGGACGCACGAGCCGTGCATCCCTACATCTCCACCTCCACGGAGGCGAGACACCCTCACCCCTGCACCCCCACCCACGGAGAGCCGGAGGCTCGAGCCCGTGATTAACTGGGGTTCGCAGAACGCGGAGCGGGCGCAGACCCCGGCTATCCGACGTCATTACATCACAAGCCCGGGAAGGGCGGTCTGTGGTATTGACATAACATTTCGCGGGTCAGCCTACGGGAATAAAAAAACCACCAACTTGTGAAAGCTGATGGTTTAAAAAGGGTGGTGGGCGCTGAGGGATTCGAACCCCCGACCCTCTGCTTGTAAGGCAGATGCTCTGAACCAGCTGAGCTAAGCGCCCTTTTGCTGAATTGCGATGCAAAGTTACGCATTTTTTTTTAACCACCAAACTTTTTCGCAACTTTTTTCAAAAATATTTTTCAAATCATATCACGATACGCCAGATGCAGAGAGAGCGAAGCTGTCGTGGTAAGGGAACTTTTCACACGGGAGTTTGACAGTTAGGTGGGAAGAAAAATAATTTAAAAATGAGGCAGTTCGTAATTCAAGTTTACGGCGCAGTCTCATCAACTTTTACTCTTGACTGCTTCTTGAAATTTTGCCGATTTTTAGGAAGCAAGAATAAATCTAACGCCTTATATCTTATGTGTCTGTGAAAGATTTATTTCAGAGGCATCATTCTGTTATGAAATTTTTAAGGTCGAAGAACATCAAGCGTGTTTCATCATCCTTGTCTGATTCTGTTATACATTGAAAGCCGTTACGTTCGTAAAAAGGCACCGCAGTTTTCAAGGCATCTACCGTGATAAATCGGCAGCCAAGACGCTTTACATTAGAGAATGCATACTTGATGTTGTCAAGTATGAATGTTCCAAGACCTTGACCGGAATAATCTTCATTCACCGCAAGGCGACCAACCTTTACGGCGGGATAGCTTCTGCGACGTTTTGAGTTTGGAATATTGCGGTTCAGCTTATTCCAAACACCTTTTTCATCAGGATTGAATATAATTTTGTCAGCAAGCAAACTGAAATAGGCTGCGGTCTTATTCTGCTCCATATATTCGAGCAAATAAGTCACAGCCATAAGTTCTCTTTGAAAATGCTTTGCGTCTTCAAAGAGAAAATCGTTCAAATCGCCATCAGCGCATTTGAACGGCTTTATGTCGGAGTCCTCTGTGAGTTGGAACTGTCGCAACTTGCTGAAATCAATTTTCACCACTGGAAATTGCTTATGGATTTCATTACTTCATAAGCCTTGCGGGCACGTTCCTTCTCCTCTTTGGACACAGGTTTTGGGGTGGAGATAAGTGTTTCAAATCTCACCGCATCGTTCCCTCGAAGTTCGGGGGTCTCTTTAATAGGTCGTGCCATAAGTAGGAGTTTTTATACAATACCTTTCGAAGGTACAACTTTATAACAAATTACACAAGTATTTGACTGTTAAAGTTTCACAAACGAAATTAGCTGCCTCAGTTAAGGGGAATCATATCAAAACCCTCTTCACGACCGTCGCAATACGACCCGAACGCACCCCGAGACGACGCGCCGAAAACAACCGCTCGTCACATCTGCTGCACAGCTCCGACACAAAAACCTGCTCCCGGCCGATACCGCAGCGCTCAAGCTGACGCAGCGCCACCTCACGCAAATCAACATGCGGCTTACCACCTTCCGAAGAGACAATCCGCACCTCCTCTCCGAATGCGGCGGCAAACATCCCGGCAAACTCCTCGTCGACCTCATAGCAGCCTCCGCATATACACGGTCCTATCGCCGCTCTGACCAGCTCCGTCTCAGCGCCGCAACCTTTCATCGCCGACACTGTCGCCTCGATAATTCCGCCATACAGTCCGCGCCAGCCGCCATGAGCCACACCCACAACGCCTCCGGCACCGTCACTCAGCACTATCGGCAGGCAATCGGCCGTGTTGACCACCAGCGCCACATCGCTTCGCCGCGTAACCAACGCATCGATATTCTCCACATCCGGCATCACATCGCCCACAACAGCCACATTCACCGAATGCGTCTGCCGCGGAATGACGAGCCTATCGGCATCCACCCCTGCAACAGCCGCGAGCTCCCCGCGGCAACGCGCCACATGCTCCGCGTCATCACCCGTATAGTGGCACACATTGAATGCGGCGTATGCGTCATCGCCTCCACTGTCGCCACGCAGGGTGCTGAAAGCCAAAGCTCCGCACCCTGCATCAAGTCTTATAATATCCATAGTCAACCGACCGTTTTACTTGTCATCTTCAGGCAAATCGTCATCGCCATATTCCCAGCCGATTTCGTCCCAGTCCTCATCCTCGATGAAATCGTCATCGGCCACCGGAGTCGGCTCGAAGATAAACTCATCCTCCTCCTGCACGCGGTGGCGCACATCAAGCGGACGATGTGTTATCGGCACAGTCTCGATGCGGTTGCGGTCATCGATTATCGCCGACCACAATATATCCTTCAGCTCCGTAAGCCCCTGACCGGTGACAGCCGAGATAAACACCGACGGTATTCCCTCGGGCAGCGTCTTTTCGATTTCTTCGGTCAGCTCCTCGTCAAGCATGTCGCTCTTCGACACAGCAAGCACTCTGGGCTTGTCGGCAAGCTGCGGGTTAAACTGTTCAAGCTCGTTGACAAGCACCTGATACTGCGCTGCTATGTCATCAGCATCAGCCGGCACCATAAACAGCAGCACTGCATTGCGCTCTATATGGCGAAGAAATCGCAGTCCGAGACCGCGACCCTCGCTCGCCCCCTCGATGATGCCGGGGATATCGGCCATCACAAACGACCGCCCGCCGCGATACCCCACAATGCCAAGCTGCGGCTCCATTGTGGTGAACGGATAGTCCGCGATTTTGGGACGCGCCTCCGACAGCGCGGAGAGCAAAGTCGACTTTCCGGCATTGGGGAAACCTACAAGACCCACATCGGCAAGAAGTTTGAGCTCAAGTATCACACTCTTCTCTATCGCCGGCTCACCCGGCTGCGCATAACGCGGAGTGCGGTTCGTGGCCGACTTGAAATGCCAGTTGCCGAGACCGCCGCGGCCGCCGCGGAGCAGATTTACCTCCTGCCCGTCATCGGTGACCTCACACAGATACTCGCCCGTATCGGCATCAAACACCACCGTGCCGCACGGCACCGTTATCACGACATCCTCGCCGTCCTTGCCGAAACTGCGTCCGCCCGAACCGCTCTCGCCGTTTCCGGCAAACACATGGCGGCGGTAACGAAGTGGCAACAACGTCCACATATTACGGTCTCCGCGGAGTATTATATGGCCGCCACGGCCTCCGTCTCCTCCGTCAGGCCCCCCTTTGGGCACATATTTCGCACGATAAAAATGGCGCGAGCCTGCACCGCCTTTTCCCGAGCGGCACAATATCTTTACATAATCAATGAAATTCGATTCGGGCATAACTTTTCTCTTTGTTTCTAATTTTTTTACGGGCAGTCACCTATATATTAACGTCCGGTATATTAACGTCCGGCGCCCTGCCGATGTTTTCCTCCGTGATACTTCATGATATCCGCCGCATGACGGAAATCAGCCGGCGTTCCCACATCTATCCACGTGCCGTTGATAGGAAAATACACCACCTTCATTCCGCGGGCAAGAGCGTCCTCGATCAAGTCTGTCGCATCGTAGCGCCGTTCTGACGGCACAAGAGCGGCCACCGCTTTCGATATCATGTAGATACCTCCGTTGGCATAAAGCGAATATGTCGGTTTCTCCTCAAGCGAGGTCACGCAGCTCCCTTCTGTCGACAGTATGGCGTAAGGCACCGACACCGTATACGGTATCGCGGCCACCGTTATATCCGCTTCCTCCTCTCTGTGACGTATATACATCTCGTCGAGCGCTATATCGGTAAGAAGATCGGAGTTCATCACCAGCACTGTGTCGTTGGTCAGCATCGGCAGCGCATCGGCCAGCGCACCGATGGTGCCGCGCGGCTGCTCTTCCCTGATGGTTCTGACATTTATCCCGGCCACAGGCTCGGAGAAATGCGCGTCGAGCTGCTCGGCAAGATAGGCGGTGCTGACCACCACCTCGTCGACACCTACACGCGCAAGTGCCTCTATGTTATAGTCGATTATCGCCTTACCCTCGATCGCAAGCAGCGGCTTCGGGGTCGTCAGTGTCATAGGGCGAAGCCGCTCACCCTTTCCGCCGGCCATTATCAGGGCACTCAGCGGAAGCAGCGAACTGACCTTATACAGGTCAACTATCTCCACAAGCCGTCCCTCGTCATCAATTATCGGGAGCAGCCGGATGCCGGCATTTCTGATATACCTGATAAAACCGACATCGGCATTGCGGCGGTTTACCGAACGGAATGCCTTGTTCATTGCCTTTCCGACATTGTCGTCAAGCCGGATGCCGCGTATCAGGGCTCGCCTTATGTCGCCGTCGGTCACAGTGCCGCGCGGGCGTTCCTCTCCGTCGGTCACTATCAGTGTCATGGCATCGCCCGACAGTCGGTCAAGCGCCTCAATCGCCTCTCTGACTGTAGCCGTGGAGGGTATTATATGTCGTTGAAACTTCTGCATATCCGCAAAGTTACAATTTTTCCATAAAAAATCAATGTTTCGCAGCCGCAAGCAGATGCGAGGCTATTATAAGGTCAATGGGCGTGTCGATGTCAACCGAACGCTCCGCAGGCATCAGATACGGCACGCGCCGCGGAAATTCACCCATTGCCATCTTCCTGATACTCTGCGGATTTATCACATACACCGCTCCGTTATACTCAAAAGCCGGCGGCACATCCTGACGCCGCGTGTATAACCCGTCCCCCTTGCTCACATGCAGATAACCGTCGGCATCTGCCTCAAAGCAGTTGTAATATGGATTGCTGCGCGCTTCCGCCACACTCACCACCATGTCTATGCTGTCGTCATAAAGCGCCATCGCTCCGGCGATATCCACAGGCTTGCGCAACGGCGAAGTCGGCTGAAGCAGCACCACGGCGTCATACTCCCGGCCTTCTTTCTGCGCCCAGTCCATCACATCGAGTATCACCTCGCGCGAGCCCGCCGTATCTGTCGCAAGCTCTGCAGGACGGCGGTAGGGCGTCTCAAGCCCGCAGTCCCGGGCCACAGAGGCTATCTCTTCTGAGTCGGTCGACAATATTATCTGACATGGCGCCGCAGTGGCAAGCGCCGCCTTGATTGTATAGTCTATCAGCGGACGCCCGTCAAGCATAGCGATATTCTTCTTGGGTATCCCCTTGCTGCCGCCTCTGGCGGGTATGATTATCAACGGCTTCATATATCATGAAATTTTTTGGGCAGCAGAAGTGTGATGTCGCACTCGGCCAGCCGCCCGGCTATCAGTTCTATCGTATCCTCCTGCTCGTAGGGGTTGGGGGTGACGCGCGCCCTCTGCGCGGCCTCTTCTGTCAGTGCCTCGGTTATCGCCGCATCGATGGAGTCGGCGTCATCTCCGCAATGTATCACGGCCTCCGACGCGGTGCGCCCCTGCTGCCGCATTCCGATATTCACCACCGGAACGCCGGCCGACGGCACCTCTACCACTCCGCTCGACGAGTTCCCGACCACTGCCGTCACACAGCGCAACGCCGAGCGGTAACGCAACGCGCCCAATGACGGCACGGCAAGCACCGCATCGCCGCGTCGCCGCTGATACTCGGTTATCATCTCGATGATCTCCCCGCTGTTAGGGTCGTTGTTAGGATATGTTATAAGCACCTTGCAGTCGGCATGCCGGTCAAGCGCCTCAAGAAGAGCACCGAATCTCACCGACGGAGCCTCCGTGTCATTCGTGGCGGGATGATAGGTGACAAGCAGCACACGGCCGTCGAAACCGAACCCTAACGACTGCTCCAGCGCCTCACGCTCCATCACCGACGCATGATTCATGTTCCACACGCCCGGCGCTCCGGCATTAAGCACATTGCAGGGCTGCTCGCCCATCGCTATAAGCCGCTGGCGATGCCGCTCTGTCGTTGCAAAATGCAGCGACGACAGCTTGCTTATCGCATGACGTATGTTGTCATCGACAGCCCCCTCGGTGATTTCACCTCCCGATATATGCGCTATCGGGATATGCAGCATGGTGGCGGCCGACGCCACGGCAAGCATCTCGAAACGGTCGCCGAGCACAAGCAGCAGATCCGGACGCAACTCGCCAAGCGTTCTCGCCATATCGGCAAGATGCTCGCCCATAGCCACAGCAGTGTCTACCTCGCTGTCAGATGCATATCGCATTGCCACAAGTGCAGCCGGCTCAAATCCGTCATCACGTATCTCGCTGACCGTCATGCCCCGTGTCTCGTCGAGATGCATGTTGGTCGCCACAACACTCAGTCTGACGCCGTCGCGTCGCCGCAGCTCTTTGGCTATCGGCGAGAGCAGACCCCAGTCGGCTCGCGTCGAACTGACTATCGCTATATGTCTTGTTTTTATTCCTGCTTCCATAATTATTCCACAAAATTAACTGTTTTTTTGCTTTAATCCCCATATTTTACTAAATTTGACGAACTTAATAAGCCAATTCAAATCATCAATCACATAAATAACCTCAAAACAAAACACATGGACCAACCTGCAAAAATCAGCGGCTCGCTCCGATGCGCCGCCATTGGCGCCACAATCGCTATGCTGCCACTCGCCGTCATCACGCTTCTCATTTTCCTCAAAGCATTCAAAGAGCCGGAAGAATCAGTTGAAAGAGCATTGATTGTCATACAGTTCGCCGGCTGTCTGATATGGGCCGGAGGGCTCACAAGCGCCGCCGGCACAGCAAAAAGACTTGACATAAAGTCAGGCGCGTTATGCCTTTGCATTATCGGAGTTTTACTCGGCGGCATCATTCAGGTGATATTTGCTTTTGACGAAACATTCCAAAGAACCTGCCTGTCTTTCACTCATGACTTCGAGTCAAAACTGATGATCATACTGTTGATTACCTTCTGTATCAACCTCCCGATCTCAATCGGAGCCTTTATGATGTCGGGACGCCTCAGCGCAATGAAAAAATCAGGCATTGCGTATCTGCTTCTCGCATTCCTTCCGCTGATTGTATTCATCATTGTAAAGATATTCGCATCAAGCATAAGTTCTTATTCCGCGTTCAGAAACTTCATGATTTTCCTTTCAGCATTGCCGCTCGTGCTCTCTATAGTTGCCGTATCCGGCTGGTGGAAAGCTGTTTCCAATGCCCGCTTGATTGAAGAAGACAACGCCGACGAGCCTGATTATCTCACAGCCGAAACCACTTACGTTGAGCAACCGGCAACTCCCGCCGTTCCCGCGACTCCCGCCGCTGAGACTCCGCGCCCCGCGCAGCAACAGCCGCAGCAGACATTCGCGCCCCGATCCATGTCATCAATCACCCCCGATCAGAAAAAACTCCTCATGGGCATGACTGACAACGAGCTCACTAACATCATCAACAACCCGGCCCTCTACGCCAACCAGGCATTTGTCGACGAAGCTCGTCGCACCCTCACCAAGCGTCAGGGATGGGAAGCAATCAAAGACTTCTCTGACCAACAGCTCCTTAGCGTAGTTCACGACAACATTCAGGGCTTTGCCCCCGAAGTGCTCGATGCCGCTTCAATGGAGCTCCTTGCCCGTGAAAACCAGGACTTCATCAACGAAGTCTCATCCCTCTCAATCGAAGAACTGCAAGGCATCCTTGCAAACGCCGACAACTACTACGACGGCTACATACAGCTCGCAACACGCCTGCTCAACCAACGCATCAACAACCCCGGGCAGCAGCAATAACGACACAGTCACACCCGACTTCTAACCATAGCTGACCGCCGGCTCTTATTGACGGCGGTCAGTTTTTTCTCACTGGCATCGCTCACGCAGAAACAGAAAAAATTTGTTAAAGCCACACCGTTTGCGTATATTTGCCACAGCTTTTGTTGCATCAATCACACCTTGCAGCTGCAATTTTAGAGTATGTTTACTTTTAAATGATTTTAGCGCAAAGATAGATTTTGGAGGGCTTTTTTAAAGTTGAAGAGGGAGCGATGCGAGCATCGTGACTGATGAAATCTTAAAAAAGAGCCCAAAAGATCCTTTGTGATGAAATCAAAAATTAATAGGACATACTCAAATATTTAATTTGGTTTAAAAGTAAACATACTCTTAACAACAAGACCTTAATAAGTAATGAAAAGATTCATCGTCGGGACACTGACCGCACTCTCTGTCATGCTCTCAGTCTCATCCACTCACGCCACATCCGCAATCGACGGCCTGCGCTCCCGACTCAGTGCAGCCGGTACAACCGCCGACAGCATCACAATACTGTATGACATCTACGACCTCTCCGACAGAAATGACAGAGCCCCGGTAGCTTGGCAGATGCTCGACATAGCCGAACGCTCAGGCAACGATGCGCTCGGACTTGACATGTTGCGCCATCTCGCCAACATTTACACCCGCAACGACTCCGTGCTGCAGCTGCTGCAGCAGAAATGCAAACTCTATCCCGAAAGTGATGACCATGCCGCCACCCGGACCTTCATTTCGCTCCGCCGTGCCGGACTCATCGCACGCTACGCCTCCGAAGCCGAGCGCCTGAAACAAATCAAGGAGACAATCGGCCAATACCAGAAACTGACCCCGGATGCCACTCCATATCAGAACATCGAACGCCTCGGCACCCTTTGCATTCTTCTCGGCAACGGCACACACATGGCCATGCTCACCGATTATATCGACAAATCGCTCGACATGGTGAAATCCCTGCCCGAAACCGATTTCGCGGTACGCAATATAATTTACAACCAGGCATCATCGATCTACACCAATATCAACCAGACCGAAAAAGCCATCGACGCCGACAAGGAACTCCTGTCGATAATGGACGACATGACCCGGTTCTACCACAAAAAAGGACGCAGATACCGCAACTACGACACCATACGCTACTCCACCTACCGCAACCTCCTGCAGAACTATCCCGGACTCTCCTCCCGCGAAATACAACAGTGCTACGACAGCATCAACGCCATCGCCGCACGCAATGCCGATGTGGCTGCCGACATGAAGCAGAATGTCGCCAACGCCTACTATCTGATGGCCGTAAAAGACTACGCCGGCGCGCTCCCTATGCTTGAAAACATCATCGAGACCGGCTCCGACAATTTCAACATGATGCGCGCACTGCGCAACATCATAATCGCGGCAAAAGCCACCGGTGACAACGACGCCCTGCTCCGGTACACCACCATATACAACAACGCACTTGAAGATTACACCCGCCTATCCGCCCAGGAAACATATAACGAGCTGCAGACCATCTACAACGTCAACGAACTCCAGATGCGCAACACCCGCCTTGAGCTTGACCACGCCGAAAGCCGCGTCAGACATCAGCGCAACCTCCTGACATACGGAATAATCTGCCTCGCATTAATGCTTATCATCGTAGGCATTCTCATTAAAGTCATAAACAAATCACGCACACTCGCACGTTCGCTCGCATCATCTAACGACGCACTCAAATCCGAACGGGCCAACCTGCTCGAAACACAGAAAAAACTCATTGCCGCACGCGACGAAGCCAAGCGCGCCGAACAATACAAATCCGATTTTATCGACAACATAAGCCGCGAGATAAACAATCCCCTCAACGCCATCGTCGAATACTCCCATCTTATCGTCGACTGCGCCGACAACGACAAGAAACAATATCTGCGTCGCTACGCCGACATTGTCCGGCTCAACACCGAACTGCTCAGCACCACCGTGCGCGACCTCCTTGACGTCGGTGAGCTCGACGATCCCACCCTCTCGGTAAAACGCTATCCCGTATTGCTCGGCGACCTCTGCAGCCTGGCCATCGGCAGCATGCGCCCGCGGCTGCAGCCCGGCGTCACTATATCATTCGAACAAGAGAACGCTCCCGACGTCTACATCACCACCGATTCCCGCCGTGTTGAGCAAGTTCTGATAAATCTGCTCTCAAATGCAGCGAAATTTACCTCCGAAGGCACAATTTCCCTGTCTTACATCATTGACCGTCCGAATAATTCTGTTACCTTTGCAGTCTCCGATACCGGAATAGGCATTCCGGAGGGTAAGGAAGAGGAAATTTTCGACCGTTTCCGCAAACTCGACCGCACCACACAGGGCAGCGGTCTGGGACTTGCGATATGCCGCATGATTGCCGACCTGCTCGGCGGCTCAGTCAGAGTCGACACCTCTCACAAAGGAAAAGGCGCCAACTTCCTTTTCACGATACCCATCTCGTGACTCTCTCTTCGCATGAAGATTTTGCATAACCGGCCCGGTTATGCCTATAGGCAACAGCCCAATAACAAAAAACATAACCAATCGACTGCCAATGACAGCTATTGATGAGAGCAAAGTAACGATCGCGCCACTCGATGCGACATGCGACATCGAAGCCGCAAAAGAGATATACCTCGAAGCATTCCCGCCGGCAGAGCAACGCCCCTGGGAGAAAATCGTGTCACGATGCGACGGAAAACTCGATCTGACAGGAGTATACCTCAACCGACACCTCGTCGGAATGATTACGACATGGAAATTTGACAGTTTCATATATGTGGAGCACTTCGTTGTCGACCCCACCCTGCGTGGCCGGGGCATCGGAAGCGCCGCCATCAACCTGCTGCGCCGCCAGTGCAGCCCCATGCCGATACTCCTCGAGGCCGAGCCCGAACACCTGTCGCCGCAGGCCCTCAGCCGCATCCGTTTCTATCAGCGGCTCGGGTTCCACATCATCGACCGCAGCTATGTGCAGCCTCCCTACGACACATATCTCCCGCCCGTTCACCTCTGGCTGATGTCGACCGATGCTTCGCTCTCACCCGCCGAAGCATCGCTTCTGCTTCACCGCATCGTCTACAACGTAACACAGGCCTGACGCATGGAGTGGATACTGCCCGCGTTGCTGTCGGCCACATGCCTCGGTGTCTACGACATCTTCAAAAAACTGTCAGTAAAGGGCAACAACGTGCTGATGGTGCTCCTGCTCAACACCATATTCGGCGCCCTCTACCTATCGCCGGTCATCATCTCAAACCTCGCTGACGGACACTTCGGCCTCGGCGATACTCTGCGCGGCCATTTGCTCATTATCATAAAAGCCGCAATAGTGCTCTCGTCATGGATACTCGGCTACTTCGCCATCAAGCATCTGCCGCTCACCATACAGGGGCCTGTCAACGCCACCCGACCGGTGCTCGTGCTCGTGGGCGCGCTCTGCATATTCGGCGAGCGCCTCAACACCCTGCAATGGATAGGCATCACAATCGGTTTCGCCTCGCTCTATTTCATATCACGCATAGGAGCCCGTGAAGGCTTTTCGCTGAGGCATTCGCGCTGGCTGTGGATGTCGATAGGCGCAATGATGCTCGGAGCCGTAAGCGCCCTGTTTGACAAATACCTGCTGCGCAGCTATCTCCCGCTCGAAGTGCAGGCGTGGTATTCCCTCTATCAATGCCTGATGATGACACTGCTGTTACTGGCGCTGATGCGTAGCCGCCACGGCTCGTCCGACCGTTTTCAATGGCGATGGACCATACCGTGCATCGCTCTGTTTCTGACCGTTGCCGACCTCGCCTACTTCCACTCGCTGTCGGTCGACGGCTCGATGGTGTCAATAATATCTATGATACGCCGCGGCAGCGTCATCATCCCGTTTCTCTACGGCGTCATCATACTCCGCGAAAAGAATGTCCGCGCCAAACTCATCGATCTCACCCTGCTTCTGCTCAGCCTCATACTCCTCGTAATCGGCTCCGGACTCAATTAAGTCACATGCAAGCCACACCCCAAAAATGGAAACTTGCCGAGTGCCCTCTTGCCGAATGGAGTGTTGCAGAACTCGAAAAAATATCCCCCAAAAGTAGGGACGCACGGCTCGTGCGTCCGCCAACACCCTGATTTACAGCCATAAACATCGGACGCACGAGCCGTGCGTCCCTACAATCTGAAGCTATGTCATCTTAGAAACTGTTTAAATTTATATGATACGGACTTTGAGATGGATTTTAAATGCTTGCTCCGATGTTTTTTTCGCCAAACAGTTGCTAAATCGGGAGACATAACAATTATATGTCGCCGGTCATTTTGGCGACACGCCCCTGAGCTCGTCATTCATGATGCGTCCCTCAAGACTCTCACGGTGACGGCGGTAATCTTTTGTTGTCAGATACTTGTCAATCATCTCGGTGTGAGCACGGCGGTGAAGGTCGGTGCCGAGGAAATCGACATACCCCTTGTCTATCAGCATCTCGGCAATCTTCTTGGGCTCCTTGCCATAGTATCCCGCAAGACTCAGCAGATTGACCTGGAAGAGTATGCCCTTGCCGTGAAGCTCGTCATAGCGCTCAGTCTTTTCATAATAATAGATATAGCGCTCAGGGTGCGCAAGTATCGGGCGAAAGCCCTTCATGCTGATCTGAAACAATATCTCGTCGATATTGTAAGGTTCCTGTATGTAAGAATTTTCAACAAGCAGAAAATCACCGTGAAGCCGGCGCACCTGCCCTGCCTCAAGCTGCTCGACAAACATCTCGTCGATACGATATTCAGCCGAATAATCAGTCTCTATCTCGATACCGGCCTCGTCAAGCCCCGACCGTAGCACACCGTACGCCTCCGAGATGATTTCCGGGGTGTTCTCGAATGTATCCTGAGTGACATGCGGAGTGACAATGAGCTTCTCAAGCCCCCACCCCTTCATCTTGCCGACAAGCTCAACCGAGCGCTCCAACGACGGCGAACCGTCATCAATGCCCGGCACAACATGACTGTGTATATCGGTCGAGAAAAACAATTTCTCGCCATCCTTGGGTTTCTTGCTGAAAAAATTAAACACGCCTGTAGATTTTTATATATAACGTTTCTATGCAAATATAACGAATATTTACGTACCTGACAACCCTCAGCTGACTGTAATGTAAAAAATTTCGACTGCGACTTACACTGCGACCTGCACCGGCCGGGTCAGCGACGCCAGAAGTTGCGCGACAGCAATATTATAACCGTGAAGATTTCAAGTCGCCCCACAAGCATGATAAACGACAGAAGCAGTTTTCCGGCGTCGGGCACCGCGACATACGACGATGCAGTCTCCCCGATACCAAGGCCGGTGTTGCCCAGACACGACACCGTGGCAAAATAAGCGTCGCCCAGCGGCATTCCCATAGCCGCCACTATTATACCCCCCGACACGAGTATCAGCACATAGAACGCGAAAAAGCCCGTAACCTTGAGCACAAGTTCCGGTGGCTTCACTACGCCGTTGACTGTCAGCGGATAATATCTGTTGGGATGTATCACCTTCTTGAACTCGTTGACAGCATTCTTCACCAGGAATATCACTCTGTCGATTTTCACGCCGCCCGACGTAGAGCCGGCGCACGCTCCCATAAGCATCAGCACGAGCAGCACAGGTATCACCGCCTCGCTCCACGACGACATGCTGTCGACCGTATAGCCGGTCGAGGTTATGGTCGACACAACCTGAAACAGCGGTTCGACGGTGATTTTTATCAGATCGCGCTCACCTCCGGCCACAAGCACTGCCACTATCGCCAGCGTGGCCGACAGCACGGCAAAGACGTAGGTGCGGAAATTGACATCGCTCCACACCTTTCTCATCTGGCCGAGCGACGCACGGTAAATCAGCACGAAATTCACACCGCCGAGAAACATGAAGATTATCACCGGTATGCGCACCGACAGCGAGCTCCAAGCTCCCGCAGTGTCTGTACACGACGTGAAGCCGCCGGTCGACACCGTCGACAGCGAGTGGCACACCGCCTCATAAAGCGGCAGCGGACCTATCCACAATATGATGACGAGCGTCACGGTGAGCACGCTGTAGATCAGCCACAGACGCTTGGCCGTCTGGCTCACGCGCGGCCGCAGTTTGTCGTGTATCATGCCGGAGGCCTCGGCATTGAACATCTGCATTCCGCCTGACGAATTGAGCATCGGCAGCAGCGCCACAGTGAAGATGATGATACCCACACCCCCCAGCCACTGCATTATGCACCGCCAGAGATTGACTCCGCGCGGCAGCCACGAGATGTCGTCGATTACCGACGCGCCGGTTGTGGTAAACCCTGACATCGATTCAAAAAAAGCCTCGGCGAAATTAAGCCGTATGTCGCTGAGCATGAACGGAAGCATGCCGAAAAGCGAGAATATTACCCACACCAGGGCCGTAAGCAGCATGCCGTCGCGCTTGCCGAACTCTCTGACCCGCGGCTTCACTCCGAGCACAAGCGAAAGCCCCGCCGCCACACTCGCCGAAATAGATATCGCGAATGCCTTGGTGTCGCTGCTTCCGGCGATAAGCGAATACACCAGCGGGACGAGCATGAACACCGCCTCGACAAGGATAAGAAACCCGATGATGCGCACCAGCTCGGGGACATTGATGTTAAGTCGACGCCGCTTTATTGTTCTTGAACCCATCTCCTGTATCTTTTGTATCTTTTTGGTTGAAACGTCAGTCAGCCGGCGTCAGCCGAACAGCTTCTCTATCTTGTGTATCACCCCTGACAGGCAGAACACCACCACCCTGTCGCCCGGCTGTATGAGCGTATTGCCGGTGACAAGCATACCCTGCCCGTCGCGCACGAGTCCGCCGATAGTCATGTCGCGCGACAGCTTGAGGTCTTTGACCGCCGCACGTGTTATCTTTGCACCGGGTTTCACCTCGAGCTCAGCCACTTCGGCATCGGCCAGCGACAGGAATTTCGACGACTCTGAGTCGGCCGCGAGAAGTATCTGGAATATCTTGCTCGACGCAAGCAGTTTCTTGTTGATGATGGTGCCGATGTTAAGCCCCTCGGCCTCAGAGATGAACTGAATGTTCTCCACCTCGGCGATAGTCTTTTCCACACCGAATTCCTTGGCCGACAGACTGGCGAGGATATTGGTCTCCGAGCTGTCGGTAAGCGCTATGAAAGCGTCCATGTCCTCAATGCCCTCGTCAAGCAGTATGTCGTTGTCGCGGGCGTCGCCGTAGATGATCTCGCAGTTCGGACACTTCTCCGGAAGCCGGCGGCACACGTCGCGGTTGCTCTCGATGATTTTGATGCGGTATTCCGAACCGAGCATAGAGGCAAGGCGCACCGCTATGCGCGAGCCGCCCATTATCATGATGTTGCGCACCACATGCTCGCTCTTGCCGCACACCTGCCTGAGTGTGTCGACATATTCTGGCGTTGTCGTGACGAAGATGATGTCGCCGGCAAGTATCTCGTCGTTACCGCCAGGTATGATGGTCTCGTGCCGGCGTGTGATGGCGCTTATATGAAGGTCATGGTGCGTGAATGTCATGTCGCGCAGCTTCGTGCCGACAATCGCGGCGTTCTCATACACCTTCACTCCGACAAGCACCAGCTCTCCCTTGTGTAGCTCAAACCACTGCCGCACCCATGAGCGCCGCAGTGCAGTCTTTATCTCCTGGGCGGCCAGCTGCTCGGGATATATCAGGTCGTCGACTCCGTGACGCAGGAAATATTCGCGGTTGTCGGCGCGCAGATATTCATAGTTGTCAATTCGCGCCACCGTGCGCGCCGCGCCCAATCCTTTTGCTATCATGCAGGCAATCAGATTTTTGTCTTCCGACGGCGTGACCGCAATAAACAGGTCGGCATGCTGTGTGCCGGCTCCCTTGAGCGTCCTGAACGACGTCGGGCTGCCCACGCTTGTCATCAGATTGTAGTTGGCGTCGATGCGCTCGAGTTTCGTCTCGTCGCTGTCGATAAGCACGATATCCTGCTCCTCCGACGACAGCAGCTTAGCTATGTGCTGTCCCACTTCTCCCGCTCCTGCTATTACTATCTTCATAGGCTGCTGACTATAATATCATGAATACTGCCGGCATCCATGCCGCATTGCCTGTAGAGCTCGGCGGGCGTGCCCTGGGCGACAAAGCGGTCAGGCACTCCGACATTGACGAGCTTGCGGCTCATGCCGTTGTCGTCGAGCCACTGACGCACAGTGCTTCCAAGTCCGCCGTTGACAGTGCCGTCCTCGACCGTAACGATAAGACAGTTTTTGCGTGCGGCCTTCTCGATGAGGGCGCCGTCGATCGGCTTGAGATATATCATGTCGTAATGAGCCGCCTTGATGCCGCGCCCGGCAAGCATCTCAACAGCCTTTGCGGCCTCTGATGCAATCGGGCCTATCGTGAGGATTGCCACGTCATCGCCCTCGGCAAGCACTCTGCCACGCCCCACGGGCTGCTCTTGCATCTCACTGTGCCACTCGACATTACGTCCTTCGCCGCGCGGATAGCGTATGGCAAACGGGCCGTCCTGATGATGCAGAGCCGTAAACATAAGATTGCGCAGAGTCATCTCGTCAGACGGCGAAGCGATTGTAATGCCAGGAATTGGATTGAGATAGCTCATGTCATAGACTCCGTGGTGGGTCACGCCGTCCTCTCCGACAAGTCCGGCGCGGTCGATGCAGAGCACCACCGGCAGCGACGCTATCGCCACATCATGGATTATCTGGTCATAGGCACGCTGCAGAAACGACGAGTATATCGCCACAAACGGACGCATGCCCGATTTGGCGAGACCACCGGCAAACGTCACGGCATGTCCCTCCGATATCCCCACGTCAAACGTGCGCTGCGGATAGACCGCCTGAAGCTCGCTTATCGATGTGCCCGACGGCATGGCGGCGGTGATGCCCACTACCCGGCTGTCGGCCTCGGCAAGCTCAACCAGTGTTTTTCCGAACACATCCTGATATTTCGGCGGACGCGGGCCTTTGCTTCTGAGCAGCTCACCGGTCATCGGGTTGAAGCGGCCTGGAGCATGCCACACGGCGGGGTCGGCCTCTGCCGGGGCGTAGCCTTTTCCCTTGACCGTGCGCAGATGCAGCAGCTTGGGTCCCTTTATATTCTTGATGTCGTTGAGCACCCGCACTATGCGGCGTATGTCATGACCGTCAAACGGACCGAAATAACGAATATTGAGCCCTTCGAATATATTTTGCTGCTTGGTTATAAGCGACTTCAGCGAATTGTTGAAGCGAAGTATCGACCCGCGGCGGCGCTCGCTCACCAGACGCATCTTGCGCAGAGCGTGATACACCTTGTAACGGAACGCGTTATAGGCCGGCGACGTGGTGAGATGTGCCAGATATGAATTTAGCGAACCGACATTGCGGTCGATTGACATATCGTTGTCATTGAGTATGATAAGGAGGTCGTTGGGCGTATTTGCGGCATTGTTGAGCCCCTCGAAAGCGAGTCCCCCGGAAATGGAGGCGTCGCCGATTACGGCCACCACCTTGCGCAACGGTTCGTCATGTTTGAGCTCCGAGGCCACCGCCATGCCGAGCGCTGCGGATATGGAGTTGGAGGCGTGTCCGGCCACAAAGGTGTCATACGGACTCTCGGCAGGATTGGGAAATCCGCTCAGGCCGTCGAGACGGCGGTTTTCAGCAAAACGTTCGCGTCGGCCTGTCAATATCTTGTGGGCGTAAGCCTGATGCCCCACGTCCCACACGATGCGGTCGTAGGGGGTGTCAAACACATAATGGAGCGCCACTGTCAGCTCCACCGAGCCCATCGACGACGCGAAGTGCCCGGGGTTGCCGGCCAGATTATGGATAAGGAAATGGCGAAGCTCACCGCACAGCTGTGGCAGCTCGTCAAGAGACAGACGCCGCAGGTCGTCAGGCAAAACGATTTTGTCGAGCAACGGCGTTGGTGTATCCTCCGGGGCTGCATAAGGCGCCTTTGTGTCATTTACCTTTTTTTTGACCATTGTCTGCGTTTTTGAAATATTTCTTATAAAGAGGGACGATTATTATGATGCCTGACGCCACTATCGGGAAAAGCGTACGAAGGTTGATTTCCGTTCCGGTACGCACCAGACGGTCAACATACCAGATGCATATTATGACCCATAGCGCAGCAATGCACAGCAATCGAAATATTGTCGCACCTTTCATTATCATTCATTTTAGGCAGGTCAGGCTTATCGCCGTCTTCTGCACGGCTTACACCGCCGACCCGCGGATTTAAAGCTTTAACGAAACACAAAGATAGTGAATAAATACAGGCAATGCAATAATTATTTTTACACAACAATAAAAAACACAACAATCTATGACAACCGCAATTCGCAGAAATGCCGTCGCCCGACAATCAGACAACTCTGTCAATCAACATTCTATCAGACATTCATTCTCAAAATTCATGCAATCTGTTATAGCCCGCAAACTACAGCTCGGCAAAATCGGCACAGCACACAACTATCGCTCCACACTCAACAGTTTCCTCCGTTTCACCTCGCTTGACAACATCAGATTTTCGCTGCTCACCCCTGACCTGATTGAAGAATACGAGGCATGGCTCATTGCCACACGCGTAAAATCAAACTCCATATCATTCTACATGCGCAATCTGCGCGCCACCTACAACCATGCCGTCGAGCTCGGCCTCACCGCCGATCGCCATCCGTTTCGCAAAGCCTACACCCGCATCGAGAAAACAGCCAAACGCGCCATCTCTCTGGCCGAAATCAGACGCATCAAGGCTCTCGACCTCGCCGCTCTTCCCGCACTCGACCTTGCCCGCGACATATTCCTGTTTCTCTTCTACTGCCGGGGCATGAGTTTCATCGACGCCGCATATCTGACTCATTCCGACATCGTTGGCGACGAAATAGTCTACTGCCGCCACAAGACCGGCCAGGAAATTCGCATCGGACTTAATCCGCACATACGTAGCCTTCTCGACAAGTGGCATTCCCGCCCGGCCTCGGGTCACCATCTCCTGCCGATTCTGTCGGAACACGACGACAGCGGCAACATCCGCAGAAAATACGAAACGGCATTGCGGCGCACCAACAAATCGCTCAAACAGATAGCCTCGATGGCTCGTATCCGCACTCCGCTCACCACCTACGTAAGCCGTCACTCATGGGCATCGATAGCAAAATCCAAAGGAATACCTACCGCTACCATTTCCGACGCTCTCGGCCACGACTCAGAAATGACGACACAAATCTACCTCGCAAGCCTCTCCTCCAAAGCAATCGACAGAGCCAACTCACTGATACTTCGCGACCTGTAATCCACCTGACGTTCAACGACATCTACCGAAACAAAATAAGGATTTTTCCACCCCTAAGAGAGTGTTGCTGAACTTCAAAATGTATGGACGCACGGCTCGTGCGTCCGCCAACACTCTGATTATCAAGCACTAACTTCGGACGCACGAGCCGTGCAATGTCACTAACTTAAGAAAGAGAGAGCTTATAAATT
>CAMWIJ010000022.1 GCA_947174275.1 uncultured Muribaculaceae bacterium | reverse complement strand
TCGAGGACTAAAACCCTTTGCCTTTTGTCCTCTCATAGACAATCTCCTTTTGGCTGTCGCAGTTTGTTATTCTGAACTGCACAGCGCATCCTTCCGGAATGTCTGACGGGAATTGTTTTACGAGGGCTTCTATGACTGCATTTACAGTGCCATAACCAGTGTCGGTAAATTCTGCTATGACCTTGCCTTTGAAATAGGCTCGGCCTTGTACCATCATCTTTGGAGAGATACGGAAAAGTTTGTTTTCCGTATCTTCTATGTCTCGCGCCACACCTTGTTTACTCGGCTTGTCGCTGAAAAATACGAAGTCTATAACTTTCGCATTAAGTCTCCACGCCGGTGAGAAGTCAATTTTGACGTAGCCACGAGTTACATTCAAGCCGTGGCTGTGGTTCATACCGAACGCTACCTCATAAAGGTTGGCGTCGCAATCGTTCTGTGCTATCGTCCCCCATGTATGGCGGAACGTATAGACGCAGTAGTAATCCTCCTTCGCCAAACCCATATCCTTGCAGATTTTCTTGATGCCGCTATTCACATTCGCACCGAAACTATCGGTGTCGCAGTAGCGATTGTGGAACGTGAACAGGAACTCGTCATCTTCATCTGCAAGATACTTGTCGAAGATAGGCTGAATGAACGGCTCTACGCGCATCTCTATGTAGGCTTCATCCTTACGGCTGTGGCGCGTTTTAGCTCGCTTGTAGCCGATAACGCCGTTCTTATAGTCAGACTTCTTCAATGCATAAAGGTCTGCGGTGTTGATGCCGCCAAGGCACAACACAAGCATAGCAACGTCGCGGCCAAGTTCGGGCAAGGAAGAAATCATTTTGGTCTGCGGTAGCGGACGATTGAAGAACTCCCGACAAGCTTCTGCACTTATAGCGCGTTGAGCAGCCTTGTCAGACTTCGGGATCTTCACTTTGAGCCATGGATTAAACTTTATTCGTATAATCCCCTTTTCCTCGTCGTTCAGTTCAATCAATGCCGCCTTGAATATCTGTCTCACGTTGATAGGATACTTCTCCTTTGCCCTGTTTGTTAGCGACATCGTTTCTATCCACTTGTTAAGCACTGTGGACGATAGATGCGCAAACAGAACTTGGTTTGTGCCAAGGTATCTTTCGAGATGCTGAACTGCATACTCGTAATCCTTAGCATTTCGGGCATGACCGCTTTTCTTCATACGGTCGATGTGGAGTCTTGCGTAGTCGCTGAAACTCTCCACGCCACTATCGCGAGTAAGATATTCAATAACCTCTGCGACCGTGTACTGCGTCAAGTCCTTTCGATTAAGCATGTCGGTATATTTGAGAATCATACGACTGCAATACTCATTTACCACCGGGTCTTTCAATTCTCCAGATGCGGTTACATTCTTCGGGCTAATTATCTTGTCGGTCTTGATGTAGCCCATTCGGCTGCGGTGGACGATGCGTATATACACCGCATAGAACCCGTCGGCTCTTTGTTTTCTCACAACTGCTTTAAGTGTTGCCATTTACATCAGATTTTGTGGTGTATGTATTAGTGTATGCTCGGTGTATGCGGTCCCTTTTGGAGGTGTATGCAGAGGTGTATGCAAATCCCGTTCATTTGGCTCGATTTCTGTTTCCAAGTGTACGAACCCCCTAAGAACAGGTTAGGCTGTAACCTCCTTTTTATCGGAGCATTACAGCCTAACTTTATTATGTGATAGAACTAAGTCTTAGTCCTCTATTGCTGCCTGCGCCGCGGCTACGCGGGCGATGGGCACGCGGAAGGGTGAGCAACTTACGTAGTTCATGCCGAGTTTGGCGCAGAATTTAACTGACGAGGGTTCGCCTCCGTGCTCGCCGCAGATACCTACTTTGAGTTCGGGTTTGGTGGCGCGGCCTTTCTTTACGCCCATTTCAACGAGCTGGCCTACACCTTCCTGATCGAGAACTTCAAACGGGTCGGTCTTGACTATGCCGTGTTCCTTGTAGAATTTGAGGAATTTGGGAGCGTCGTCACGAGAGAAACCGAATGTCATCTGGGTCAAGTCGTTGGTGCCGAATGAGAAGAAGTCGGCAACGGTTGCAATCTGGTCGGCTGTGAGAGCTGCGCGGGGCACTTCAATCATTGTTCCTACGAGGTAGGGTATGCTCTGACCTTTTTCCTCGAATACTTTAGCCGCGGTGATGTTGATAACATCGGCCTGGTTTTGTATCTCTTTGAGTGAACCTACAAGAGGTATCATGATTTCGGGGTGTACGTCGATGCCGCGAGCCTTGCAGGCGAGCGCAGCCTCGATTATCGCACGGGTCTGCATCTCTGTGATTTCAGGGAATGTGATGCCGAGACGGCAACCGCGGTGTCCGAGCATGGGGTTGAATTCTTCAAGAGAGTCTACCTTGGCTTTTACTTCCGCCAGGGTGATGCCCATCTCGTCGGCCAGTTCTTTCTGGGTAGCTGTCTGGTGAGGAACGAATTCGTGCAACGGCGGGTCGAGGAGGCGGATGGTGACACCATAGCCGTTCATTGCCTCGAAGATGCCTTCGAAGTCGCCGCGCTGCATGGGAAGAAGTTTGTCAAGTGCATGACGGCGTCCTTCTTCGTCGGAAGCAAGGATCATTTCGCGTACGGCCTTGATGCGGTCACCTTCAAAGAACATGTGCTCCGTGCGGCAGAGGCCGATGCCCTGGGCACCGAAGTGACGTGCCTGTTTTGCGTCGCGGGGTGTGTCGGCATTTGTGCGTACGAGTGTCTTGGTATATTTTGCGGCAAGGTTCATTATCGCGCCGAAGTCTCCGTCGAGCTCGGGTTCGGTAGTGGGAACCTGTCCGTCATAAACTTCGCCGGTCGAGCCGTTGAGAGAAATCCAGTCGCCTTCTTTGTAAACTTTACCGCCCATTTCAACGGTCTTTTTCTCGTAGTCTACCTTGATTTCACCGGCGCCTGACACGCAGCATTTACCCATGCCACGGGCTACAACGGCTGCATGCGATGTCATACCGCCACGCATCGTAAGGATACCTTGAGCAACTGCCATACCACGAAGGTCTTCAGGAGATGTCTCGATGCGCACAAGTACAACTTTTTTCTTCTTCTCGGCCCATGCCTCTGCCTCGTCAGCGAAGAATACAACCTGACCGGTAGCTGCGCCGGGTGACGCGGGAAGACCTTTTGCCATTACTTTCACGCGTTTGAGAGCGGCTTTGTCGAATACCGGGTGGAGAAGTTCGTCGAGTTTTTGAGGCTCCATACGCTTCAGTGTGGTCTTTTCGTCGATTTTGCCGTCGCGGAGGAGATCCATTGCGATTTTAACCATAGCCGCGCCGGTGCGTTTGCCGTTACGGGTCTGGAGCATCCACAGTTTGCCATCCTGAATGGTAAATTCCATATCTTGCATGTCACGGTAGTAATCTTCGAGACGGTTGGCGATGGCGATGAGTTCGGCAGCGCATACAGGCATCGATTCTTCAAGAGAAGGATATTTTGATGCACGCTCCTCTTCCGATATGCCTTGGAGAGCAGCCCAGCGACGAGAGCCTTCAACTGTAATCTGCTGCGGAGTGCGGATGCCGGCTACGACGTCCTCGCCCTGAGCATTGATCAGATATTCGCCGTTGAAGATGTTTTCGCCGGTAGCAGCGTCGCGTGAGAATGCCACACCTGTTGCGGAGTTGTTGCCCATGTTGCCGTATACCATAGCCTGAACATTGACGGCTGTACCCCATTCTTCGGGTATCTGGTTCATGCGGCGGTAGATGATGGCGCGCTCGTTCATCCAGCTGTCGAACACGGCGCAGATGCCACCCCAGAGCTGTTCCCATGCGCTGTCGGGGAAATCTTTGCCTGTGAAATCTTTCACGGCTGCCTTGAAGAGACGTACGAGAGCCTGAAGGTCTTCAACTTCGAGTTCAGTGTCAAGTTTTACACCTTTCTCTTCTTTAACCTTTTCCATTATAGCTTCGAAGGGATCGATGTCGGCTTTGCTTTTGGGTTTCATACCCAGAACCACGTCGCCATACATCTGTACGAAACGACGATAGCTGTCCCATGCGAAACGCGGATTGCCGCTTTTCTCAGCGAGAGATGCCACCGTGGCGTCGTTCATGCCGAGGTTGAGCACGGTGTCCATCATGCCGGGCATTGAAGCGCGAGCACCTGAACGAACAGAAACGAGCAACGGGTTTGCGGGGTCATCAAATTTCTTGCCGGTGAGGCTTTCTACGTGTGCGATAGCATTCTCTACATCGGCTTTGATGCGTTTTACTACTTCATCTTTGCCGTATTGGGTGTACTCTGTGCACACTTCGGTAGTAATGGTGAAACCGGGAGGAACCGGCATGCCAAGCAAATTCATTTCAGCGAGGTTTGCGCCTTTGCCGCCGAGTATATTTCTCATCTCGGCATTGCCTTCAGCTTTTCCATCGCCAAAAGTATAAACTCTTTTCATTGTGGATTATGTTTAAATATATTAATTGTATAAATATCGTTTCTTAAATCAGCAGTGGAGAGAAACGGTGTCAATCAAGGACTGATACTGGTTAATTCAGGCTATCGGTCAGCATTCCTATCTGCAAATATAATCAATATGTCGTCAACCGCAAAACAAATTTTCATTTTAGTGAATTTTTCAAAATTTTATCAGCTTTGATGTCAAATTATTGGTTCTATTCCATAATTATAATTAATTTTGCCCCGATTATTCATTATAAAATCACAGACATTGGCACGTAAAAAGAAAGAACTCCCTTTGCTTGAGGGTATAGAGATAACAGATGTTGCGGCAGAAGGCAATGCCATTGCCCGCGTTGATAATATGGTGGTTTTTATTCCTTATGGAGCGCCGGGAGATGTCGCTGACATCAAAATCGACAGAAAGAAGCATTCTTATGCTGAAGGACATATTGACAGACTTGTCACACCCTCAGCTATACGTGTTGAGCCGCGTTGCGAGCATTTCGGCACCTGCGGCGGTTGTCGATGGCAGCATCTCCCCTATCAGTTTCAGATTGAGGCAAAGCAACACCAGGTAAAGGATGCACTTGACCGCATAGCCAAAATTGAATATCCCGGAATAATGCCGATACTGGGGTCGAATTCGATCTATGGTTATCGCAACAAGATGGAATATACTTTCTCAAACAAATGCTGGCTGACATTCGAGCAGATGCGCTCAGGCGAGGAATTTCCCGACCGCGATGCCGCAGGCTTTCATATCCCGGGCGCGTTTGACAAGGTTCTTGACATCAAAAAATGCCATCTTCAGGATGACCTTGGCAACAGACTGCGCCTTTTCGTAAAGAAATATTGCAAGGACAACAACCTGCCATTTTATGACCTGCGCGCGCAGCATGGATTTATGCGGACTCTGATGATACGCATAGCATCGACAGGAGAAGTTATGGTTGTGGCAGTTGTCGGCAGTGACGATGTGGAGCGCACGGAGGCTATGCTCAATGCCTTGAATGCAGAGTTTCCGGAGATAACGTCACTTCATTATGTCATAAATCTCAAAGTAAACGATTCGATTGCCGACCAGAATGTTATCCATTTTTCCGGCAAGCCTTATATCGAAGAAGAGATGGAAGGGCTGAAATTCCGTGTCGGGCCGAAATCATTTTATCAGACAAACTCGCTTCAGGCATACGAGCTCTATAAGGTGGTGCGTGATTTTGCGGGATTGACCGGCAATGAACTTGTCTATGACCTGTATACCGGCACCGGCACAATTGCCAATTTTGTAAGCCACAGCGCCCGACATGTCATCGGCATAGAATATGTCAAGGAAGCTATCGACGATGCTATAATAAATTCGCAGGCTAACGGAATTACCAATACAGAATTTTATGCCGGCGACATGAAAGATGTGCTTACCGACGGTTTTATTGCGGAGCATGGACATCCCGATGTAATGATTGTCGACCCGCCCCGCGCCGGTATGCATCACGATGTCGTTGACGTGATTTTACGGGCGATGCCGAAACGTATCGTTTATGTAAGTTGCAATCCGGCCACACAGGCACGTGACCTGCAGTTGCTCGACACAGCCTATAAGGTGGAAGCGGTGCAGCCGGTTGATATGTTCCCCCACACTCACCATGTCGAAAATGTGGTTCGCCTAAGTTTGCGCTGACATCATTGCGCGCCACTTGCGGTAGCCGAAAACAGCAACCACTGTATACACGGCATACAAGACGGCATAAAACGGAATTTCTTTATAGATGTAAAGTGCCACGCAGATGGCATCGACAACAATCCATACTGCCCATTGCTCGATATACTTGCGGGCAAGCATCCATGTGCCCACGATGCTGAGGGCAGTGGTGAGGGAGTCCATTACCGGCACATTGGAGTTGGTGAAACTGTGCAGCACAAGATATATCCCAAGCCATATCACAAGCATTGCCGCCATTGACATAAGTGCAAAAGCGGGCGGAATATGAGATATTGAAGCACCTTTTCTACGTTTGTTTCCTCGCCATCTGGCCAGTCCGTATGCCGAGGCAAGCAGGTAATATATGTTGATTGAGAAATCGGCATACAGCCCTGCGTCGAAGTACACAATCATCGACACCATAGGCATAAGCAGGCTGAAAAGCCATACCCAGATGCTGGCATGGTATTCAAAATACAGATAAAACAGGCCGAGCACCAATCCGATTATTTCGATTGCGTGTTCGGCCAAAAATGTCATAACGGTATCCACTGTATAAATTTTGAATACTTATTAAAAGTTGACTGTCACCGATCCGATTACATTTATCGGGGCTTGGGCGGAGTAACCGGAATAACGGTATATCACCTTTTCGCCGGAGTTGTCGACATAATATCCGGAACCGGCATAACCGTTGTTTTCGTATTTCTCGCTGAAAATATTGTTGACGGTGAAGCCCACGCGCACGTTTTTGAGTCCATGAGTGGAAAATGTATAACCCAGAAGAAGATTGCTGACAAAATACGGATCAAGCGACTGGTCACGTTGTTCGGAATTAGTCATATACTGCCGTGACACGTAGTGCGACTGAAGCGAGGCGTCAAATCCATTCCAGTCAAAGTTGAATGCATTGTTCAGGATGAAATCGGGCGAGAATGATATGCGGGTTGAGCCATGATTGACAGTGATGTGACTTGCATAGTCGTTGTCGTCATAGATATATTCGACAAAATCCTTTATGCGATTGCGCGATAGTGTGGCATTGATAGTCCAGTCAAACCAACGGCACGGCTTCAGACCGAACTGCAGCTCGATGCCGGCACGGTAGCTCGAAGGAACATTCTCCGAGACTGCATTACCTGTATCCGACAATTGGCCGGTCGCCACAAGCTGATCCTTATAGTCCATATAATACAGGTTTACTCCGGCTGTAAAAAACCGTCCGACATAGTTATAGCCAACTTCATAGTCAAACAAGCGTTCGGCTTTTGGGTCTCGTCCGGGAGCACAATCAATGAAGTTGTTTCGTGTAGGTTCCTTATGAGCCACCGACCACGATGCGAAAGCCCGGTGTCTGTCGGCAAAAGCATAGTTTAATCCGACTTTCGGATTAAAGAAATCAAATTTCCTGTCAATGGCGAGAGGCTGCATTTCACCGATGTTGTAATCGTATGTATCGGAAATTCCTTTTATTGTGTAATCGATATGGCGGTATTGCATATCCGCATAAACTGACAGACCACTATACAAGTCAACGTTGGCTTTTGCGTAGATGTTACCGTCAATCTTATGACCGGTGTTCCTGTAATATTCCTGCAGCGGATCAATTTCGCCGATATAGTTGCGCACCCATGCCACCTGACCGAAGTGCTGCCCGTGATATGCGTTTAAAGCGCCTCCGGCAACAGCGCTGACGCGCCCCTTCGTATATGACAGGTTGAAGAGTCCTCCACCAAATCCGTTATCCATTTTTTTGAGACGGATAAGATCCGATTTTTTTACTGTTGTAGTTGAGATGGAGCCGTCGGCTTCGGTTGTTGTGATATTAAACGGTGACAGTCCGTATTCCACAAGGCTGCGGTTGGTTTTATACTGTTCATAATATCCGTCGCCTTTGGTGTAGTGAAACGCAACATCTATGGTAAGCGCAGATGAGAAGCGATGACGTCCGAGCAACTGAAAATTGTGAAGTATGTAGTTGTCATACTGATTGGGGTAATATGCGGTATTCCCGTCTTTGTCGGTATATTCTCCACACGGATTATATCGGCGTCCATATTTTTCCATCTGATCTTTCGATGCATAATCCCATGCCATATATGTGCGTTGCTTGCCTCCGAAAGCAAGTAGGCGCACAGATGAAGCGCCTGAATAGTAACCGGCCTGGGCGAAATATGAATACATGTCGGCTGAAGCGCGGTCAATATATCCGTCAGTCCCGATATTTGACAACCGCGCTTCGGCGGCCCAATGTCCGCCGATAATACCTGTACCAACCTTGATTGTCTCCTTGTGGGTGTTGTACATGCCGTATGAACCGCTGAATGATGCATACGGATTGCGAGACGGAGTGTCGGTAACCATGTTTATAGAGCCGCCGAAAGCTCCCGCTCCGTTTGTTGAAGTGCCGGCTCCGCGTTGCACCTGAAAATCTTTTACTGACGAGGCAATGTCAGGGAGGTTGACCCAATATACATTGTGACTCTCCGAATCATTGACCGGAACGCCGTTGGTGGTGACATTTATGCGCGATCCTTCTGTGCCTCTTATTCGGATAGAACTATAGCCTATTCCGCCGCCGGCATCAGATGTTGTCACAACAGACGGCGTCATCGATAGCAGATAAGGCACATCGACACCTTGATTTATTCGCTCGATCTCTTTTGCCGTGACGTTGTTGAAAGCGATAGGCGTACGTGCATCGGCTCGTTGAGCCACTACCGCAACTTCTTTGAGATTGATTGCCGACAGAGAGTCGGTCTCGATGGCCGGAGTCTCCGGCTCAATTGCCGCCAATGCAGGCACACAGCCAGCCATTGCAGCAATCGTCAGAATTGACAATTTTTCCATTTTTTTATTCTCTACGCCGGTATTATCCGGATCAGGTTCTAAGGGTATGATCTCAGCTCATAGATAAGCACCCCTATAAAATATGTTAACTGCGGTACAAAGGTATACTTTTTTGCCTTATAAAAGAAATATTCTGTTTATTTTTGTAAAATTTTTGACCGAAATATGGACAATAAGCAATATATCACGCGGCTGTCGCGTCGCGCCACATTAAATTATAAAGAAACGCAACAGCTTGTCGCATCTGCGATATCTATGATTACTGAAGTTCTCTCTCAAGACGACATGTTGGCAATTCCTGCGTTCGGAACATTCGGGACAGAAAAGCGTGACGAGTATATCGGCGTTGACGAAAAGTCTGGACAACGGATGCTTTTCCCTCCGACAATTACAGTTAAGTTCACTCCGGGTACAATATTGACGAAATCAATCGGTAACCAGCAATGAAACAGACAGTAGCCATATCCACATTCGCAGGAATGCTTGCGCGTCAGTCGGGCTATACCGCCGACTTCTGCGAACGTTTTGTCGCAGAAATGTTCAAGACGGTTGCTGATGCCCTCAAAGACTCAAATGAGGTCTCAATAAAAGGCCTTGGTAAATTTTCTGCAGATGAAGCCGGGAATGTAGAATTTACTCCCGACCCTGCTTTTGCTGCGGATGTAAATGCTCCGTTTGAATGTTTCGAGCCTGAGCCTCTTGATGATGATATTACAGATGACATGCTGTCGTCAGGAGAAGATGATGACCGGGTTGTTGTTGCAGAGGAAGATATTGTTGAAGAACCATCTGAGACCCCGACCGTATCTGATGACGATAGCTATGTCGAGGATATCGAAGTCGATAGTACCGCAGAAACGACAGAAATGCCGACAGAAACAATCTCTGACACCACTATTTGTCCTAATGATGAAAGTGCAGACGAGGCCACTGAGCCGGGATTGGCTTCTCTGATGCTTTCTTCAGAAAATGCAGAAATGCACGAAGATGTCGAATTGCCTGCCAATGACGGAGTTGATGAAGCGATTTCAGATGAAAATACGGAATACCCGGCCAAGCGTAGGCGGACATTATGGGCTTTTGTCTGTGGCGTAGCCGTCGGTGCTATTATTGGCGCTGCGGCTACATACATTGCTATAACTCCACGGGCAAAATCAGAGACAAATGATCAGATTCGTGAAAATGAGCAGGAAGTGGCTGAAGAATTAGGTGAGATATCACCTGTTGCTCCTATTGATACGATTGCTGTTCAGCCTGAAGTTGCCACAGCGGAAAATACGGAGGCTGAAAATACGGAGGCTGAAAAAACGGAGAAAAAGGATAGTGTCGTATATGATACGGTCACTACAACTCTGGCACAACTCTCCAGAAAGCACTTCGGCTCCTATGAATTCTGGGTATATATCTACGAAGAAAATAGAGATGTGATCTCTAATCCCGACAAAGTAGAGTCAGGCACACGTGTGCGTATTCCTGATGTTGATAAATATGACATTGATGCTAATGACAGAAACAGCATCAATAAAGCTCTTAAAAAATCACAGGAAATATCCGGTCACAAAAAATGATCGGAGGTTGCCGGCGTGGCGTCTCGAGTTAGTATATTTCTGTGGTCAGGCGTGCGTTGCTTGCATCTATAATTTATACAGGAATTACGAGCATTGAGATGTCGGCATGCAATAGCAACTTATGAGCGAGACTCGGATTGAAGAAGCGGAAAAACACATTACGTTTTTTGTTGGGAAGTGCCACAAGATTAACCTGATGCTCCCGTGCGATACGGCGGTAATCATTGCCGAGATTACCCAGCGTCAACTCGTCGGAGTTGAAAGTGAATGACGGGTAGTGGTTACGGCAATACTCTACAAGCGATTTTATTGCCCGACGATCATTGGATGACAACTCTTTTTTACCGGGAACGTGCACAATGGTGACTTCAATCGGAGCATGCCTGAACAGTCTGTGAATTGCTTCAAGTGCCAATAAATCCTCTTGCTCGAGGTTGCTGAAGAAAAGCAGGTGTGAAATATCGGAGATATGTTCAAGCGTAACATTTTCGGGGATACTGAATACAGGAAATTTGCAGGAGTCAAGCACCTCTGCGGTTACGCTTCCGATCAGTTCTTCTTCTTTTCGCTCGGCGCCACGCGTGCCCATCACAATCAATATGGGAGATACGGATTTCGCCGTCTCATTGATGACATCTTCCGGGACTCCTTCAGTGATGAGATTGCTGAATTTGACCGGCGGGATTTCTCCGTTTTTGATGCGCTCTCTCAACTGTGACTCAAACAAATCCATTGTAATGCGGGCAGCCTTCATAAGCGCATTGCCTACTTCCTGACTCTCTGCAAGCTCGAAAGAGAACGAATCGGTAAGCTGCACGCGTTTTGATAATGCCGGATTGATAAAGGAGTGCAGGAGCAATATATGAGCCTTGTGCCTATAGGCAACATCAAACGCCATTATAGCAGCCCTCATCGAATAATCGGAGAAATCGACCGGCACAAGAATTACGGGCTCGGAATTTGCCGAAGATTTCGCGCAATCCTTTTCAGTTGAAAAAATTTCGGAGTGCTCGATAATCCGGAGTGCCTGCGGAAGATCAGCCTCCTTTATTCTCACGCGAACTCCCGATGATACTACCGGTGTGGAGAGGTTTACATTATGCAACACAGCTGACACGCCTTCGCGCTCAAGCATATTCTTGAGCGCGACAGCGTGGTCGTAAGTATGTATGGCTACGGTTATTAATCTATCCTCTTCCATATCGGCAGATCGTCGCAGACATTAATGCCTTTCGCTTTGATAAATTTGTAGTCGTAAAATCAGTTGTTTTCTTGCTCTTGCAGTATTTCTACAGCCATGTCATATATAGTAGTGTCATCGAGGACAACTATGCCTCCGTCGGGACCAGGCTCGATATGTACGCCGCAGTTTTTACCGAATTCGTAGTTAACGCCACCGAAATAATTCCTGACGGTCTGAACCGTAATATTGAGTTTATCAGCAATACGATGTGTCGCGCCGTCAGGCAAACTGTCTTTGAGACGGCGAAGTTCATTGAATGTGATTGTTTTAGTCATGATATTTAAATTTTAATTAGTAAATATTTCTATATGTTTGAGAGCAACTGATGCTGTTAAACAAATCTTATATTTTATTTACGCTCTAAATTATTAATATAATCTGAATTTGCCAAAAAAAGTTGGAATAGATTTTTATGTTTTACGACATATTTTGGCCGAGATGGCTGATTTGGCCGTCAATAGATCATTCATTATCATTAAAAAAGAGCAAAATCATAGTGATTTCGCTCTTTTTAGTAATTATATCATTTCGATTGCATCTGCATCAATCCAGGCCCTGTTGTCGCCTGCGGCCTCGACCTCAATCCACTTCTTGACCCGTGGGTCATTTGGAGTGGCCAGCTCACGTATTACTCTGACTTTGCTCCCCTCATGGAGCAGCATAGCCTTCTGCGATTCATCAAGCGGAGTTGATGGAGACGTTGACAATTGCGTAGACGGCGCTGTGACTATCGCTTCATTATTGCCTCCTGCCACAGCCGATGCGTTTATCGTTATGATGATGCTGACGACATTTACTACAAGCAATACAAGGGCTACAAAGAAGAACACTTTCCTCAAGTGTACATTTCTACTGAAAATGTATCCTGCAGTAAGCAATAACACCACTACAAACAATGCGATTGACACTATTGCCCAACCGTTTGGCGAGAACATCTGCATTGATTTCTCCACGATTATATTACTTATGCCGTCAGTAGATTTTGCATCAATGATCTTGCTGTTGACAAAATCAAGATTTGCACGGATATCCTTGTCGGTGGGATTGAGACGCAAAGCCCGTTCGTAACATATAATGGCTTTTGCCAGAGAATCAGCTCTGTAGTAGGCATTGCCGAGATTATAGTATATGGCGGCAGAGCTGCCATCTTTCTCTATCGCCATATTGTAAAGCCGGATAGCTTCGATGTAATCCTGTGGAGTGCCACGCATGTAGGCTTCATCAGCCAGACGGTCGAGATCCGTTGCCGGATCTGATACTGCGATTGAGTCGGCGTTGTTTCGCTGAACTGTCGCTGAACTGTCGTTGGTCGGTTCGTTTTCTATCGCGTGAACCTGAATTGCGGCGACCAGAAGGCCAAGTGATATCAATATCCTGTATATAGATTTCATTGCAATGGAATTATTTTACCGATTTACTTACTGACTGGAGCTCATTCATGGCGCTGAAGGCCGAGTCATACACCTCTTGCAACGGACGATTGAGCGATTCGGGTGTATATCGTGCCATTTCGCATTCGTCAAGCACTCCTATGATGTGCGCTACGGTGTTTTCGTCGGCACCATATCGCATCAGTTCCTCGCTTACATTGCTTCTTGTCAGAGCCGATGCCGGGATACTGAGCTTGTCTCCTATATATCCCCATAATGCTTTAAGCACCGCATCGTAGAAAGCCGAGCTGTCGTTCTTCTTCATCAGGGCGGCTGCAGCCGCAAGACGTTTTTTTGCCATTTTGCCGGCTTTAGATCTGCGCATAGCCGTAACATCAGCATTCGCCTTGTGTCGCTTGACCGCTATCATAGTTATCACCACGAGCAACAGTACCAGCACAGGATATATCATCCAGTACAATAATGTCTTTGCATACAGCGTATGGTCGTGAGAAAGATCTTTGTCTCCGGTCTTTATATGTCTGATATCAGTATTCTTGATTTTAACGGTCTGCTGATCACAATCCTGGCTTCCCGAGCCGACTCCTTTGGCCACGCTTATGTCGTATGACGGCAGAGGTATTGTGACATACTCATTTTTTGACGGGTCGAAGTAGACAAACGGAGAAGTCTTAATCTCAAAATCTCCGACAGCTTCTGGCACAAAAGTATACTCTACATCCATCTTGCCTGTGACGTTGGAACCGGATATTCTGGCTTCGACGTTCTGAGATGGTGAATACTGTTGGAACTCATCGGGGAATGTAACAGTCGGCGCTTTAATGTATTTTATATTGCCGGTACCGGATATTGTGTATTTAAGCGACGCGGCCTCGTTGGTGCGCAACTCGTTTGAGGACAGATTGCCTTTCACATCAAATTTGCCTACAGCGCCATTAAAATCGGCCGGAGCCGGAGTCGGCAGCGGTTTTACATTGATTGTAACATCGCTTGATGCGAGTTTGACATTGCGTTCGACAGGTCGGGTCATGTAGAAGTACCCGTTGTCGATACGTTCATATTGCTGTACGACTACATCGTATGCTCCCGTCTTGAGTGTCAGTTTGCCTGATTTCTGCGGGAATATGATATATTTTCGAAGCACCACTACCCTATAATTCTGGCCATTGTAGTGCTCGATATCTACCGGATTATTTTTCAGGTCAACCTCTTCGATAAGAAATCCTTCGTATGACTCAGGTGTGGTCTGGGCGAACGACGAAATGCCGTCATATTTTGTATATAGCTTCAACGTGCATTCGACAGCTTCCTGCTCATAGACAGACGATTTATTGAGTGTGGCTCTGACAAAAATGTCATTGCCGGTTATTTTTTGGTCAGGTGTCTGGGTTGATATATCGCCGGGACGTGCGGTCGGCTGTCCGGAGGAGGTGCTGTTGTCGGCCGGCAACACAGAGAAAGTAGTTTCGCCGGTGTGGAATTTTTTGCCGTCAACGTCGATTGTTGCCGCCGGAATAGTGAATGTGCCTGCGTTATCCGCTCGATAGACATAAGTATAGTCAATTGTAGAATTGGAGGTCGAGACTCCATTTATAATCTGATATGACTGAGTTGTCGAACGCGAGGGACCATAGAGAAGCTGACACCCCTTGATTTCTCCTACGGTGGGATTTCCGGCCTGTCCGTTTGCGAGTCGGAATACGACCTGAAAACGCTGACCAGCTATGACATTGCGTGGAGGAATGACAGTGAATGACACTTGCGCCGCCACGCTGAGGGCTGTCAGGCATATATATAGTAATAAAAAGCTAAAACGTTTCATTATCAGGATGATAATTATTATTTACTAAAAAACTGTATCGTATTACCACGGTTTGTTGTGATACCTTGGCGCGACCGGCACCTGTTGTTTTTCGAGACGTTGCCGCGTCTTTGATTCATTCTGTTGCGCTGCGTTAAGTATATTCTCTGAGCTTGACTGCTGAGGTTGCTGAGGTTGCGGCTGGGGCTGCGGTTGTTGTGGTTGTTGCTGCTCTTGTTCTTGCTGCTGTTGGTCTTTCTTGTCCTCCTGCTGTTGGTTGTCCTGGTCATCCTGGTCCTGCTGTTGCTGTTGCATCCGCAGTTGAGCTACCCGCAGATTGTGTCGGGCATTGTCGTTGGCAGGATTGAGGCGTAAGGCTCTTTTATATTGTTCGATGCATTGGGAAAGCTCGTTTTCGCTGAAAAGTATATTGCCTGAATTGTAGGCAGACTTTTCTCTTGTCTGCGAGTCGGTGCTTCCGGAATAAAGTTCATTGAAGATTTTGTTGGCACTTTGTTTGAGCCCGACACTGAGTGAGTCGGACGCATTGGGTGAAACAGGACTAATGCCATACTCATTTCCACCGGCGCCGCCAATCTCATCGGCCCGCTTTACCATAGCTACGGCAAGATTGTATTTAGCCCGTTCGCTTGCGGGATTTACCTCAAGCGCCATGTTGTAAAGTTCGATGGCTTTTTCATAGTCTTTTTCATTGAATGCTTCATTTGCTTTCAATATCATATTGCGCTCCTTGCGGGTTGTCGCCGGTTCGGAGGCCATCAGTTCAACTGAAGCTGAGGCGCACAACAAAACTAATATGATTGATATAAAAAGGCGTTTCATTTTACTGACTTGCTAAAGAAGTTAATTTTACTCAGCCAACCGATTTTACGGTCGAGAACAAAAATATCGGTTATTATAAGTGCGAAAGCTATCCACAGAAATATGTAGAAACGTTCGGCTGATGCCTTATATTTGACAGACCCGAGTGTCGCTTTGTCAATCTGACCGAGCAGGTCGATCATTTGTTTGTCGGCGTCAGCGTCATTGCCATTGATATAATTTCCGTTTCCACTCTGTGCAATCATCTTGGCGGACTCGGCGTTAAATCGAGTAGTGACCGGAGAGCCGTTCTCATCTTTGAGGAATTCAGACGAACTGCCATCAACCGGTATAAGCGCACCTTTCGCAGTGCCGACACCGATTACATTGACTTGCACGCCGGCCTGACGAGCTTTGTCGGCCATTGCCACGGCCTGCTCTTCGTGGTCCTCGGCATCAGTCAGAAGTATTATTGCTTTATTTACATCCTCATCTGACGAAAATCCCTGAAGAGCCATGTCGATGGCCGCTCCTATGTCGGTGCCCTGTTCGTTGATCATTGATGTAGACAGGTCATTGATATATATTTTTGCCGATACGAAGTCATTGGTGATAGGAAGCTGCAATGAAGAGTTTCCGGCAAATACCACAAGTCCGATTTTATCGTTCTCAAGGTTGTTTATAAGTCTGGTGAAAAGATATTTGGCGCGGTCGAGGCGCGATATGCCTTTTGCATCGTCGGTAGATGACGCAAGCATTGAGCGCGACACGTCGACGGCAATCATGATTTCTATGCCTTCACGCGTTTCCGCCACTTCCCGCTCTCCATGACGCGGCCGGGCAAGCGCTATTATGAGCGATGCTAGAGCGAGCATCTGCAGGGTAATTTTTATTGCAGGCTTATATTTTGATGCTTCCGGCATTAAAGGTGCAAGAGTTTCAGGGGTGCCGTAACGCGCGAGTTTGCGTCTGCGCGAATAGCGAGCCAGCAGATAAAGCGCGAGCAAGACAGGCAGCGCCGCCAGCAGATATAATATTTTAGGATTAGCGAAGTCCATGAGTCAGTAGATATTAGGGAATTGAACGCAAATATGTGTGACGAAGGAGCACCTGCGCGAGAATCAGACCAAGCGCAATCCAGACAAGCAGCTCGTAATTGTCTTCTGTGTGAGTGAAGTGGTTTACGTCTATACTTGTTGTCTCGAGCCGGTCAATTTCTTCAAATATGTTGTTTAAAACCTTCTGGTCGGTAGCGCGGAAATATTTTCCGTCGGTAAGTGCGGCAATCTGCTGTAGCGTGGCTTCGTCAATTACGACAGGAGACGGCACGTATGAGACACGACCGAAATAGTCAATCTGTGGGAAGTCAGCCGTGCCGTTGGCTCCGATGCCGATTGTGTATACTTTGATGCCGAGTTCTTTTGCTATTTCCGCGGCAGTCAGTGGCGCAACCATGCCGGAGTTGTTGGTGCCGTCGGTCAGCAATATTATACTCTTGCTCTTTGCTTTGCCCGATTTGATGCGGTTGATGGCAGTGGCGAGGCCATCGCCTATTGCCGTGCCGTCAGCCAGCATTCCTTCACGCACGGTGCTGAGATAATTTATCAACGTGGCTTTGTCAACTGTCATGGGGACTCCGGTAAGGGCTTCTCCGGCAAATATGACTATACCGATGTTGTCGTTCTGACGATTGGAGATAAAACGAGTTGCAACTTCTTTCGCAGCCTCCATACGGTTTTTCTTCTCAGGCTTGCCATTGTAATAGTCATGGGCAAGCATTGAGCCTGAGATGTCCATGGCGAGGACAATGTCAGTGCCGTCGACCGATGATTTGCGCCAATGGTCGTGGGTCTGAGGCCGCGCGAGTGCCACAATTATGCATCCGAGTGCGAGAAGCTGAAACGCGAACAATATGTGCCGGCAGGTTGCCTTGAATGAACGCGGCAGCTTGGCAAACGGAGTCAACGATGAAATTTTCATCGCCGGATATGAATTGCGTTGTTTTAGAATATACCATGCTATAAGCGGAATGTATATCAGAAACAACCATAATATTTTAGGATAAGCCAACTGCATGTTTTATTCTGTTATATTCATTTTAACGGATTACAGGTCAAGACTGTGAGGCATCATTTTTATCTACGGGATGCTCGTTGCCCGTTGTGTTGTCATCTTTGGATTTCTCATCAGAGACTTCCACCGGCCGGGTGTCCTCGACAAAACGGCGCGCGGCTTCAAATGCCTTGACATTGTCATCGCCCATCGGCTGTGCTTTTGCGAATTTTACGAAATCGGCAATCTCCAGCACTTGCTCCACAAGTTGTTTTGACATTATCTCGTCACGCGAATCCGCAAGTGCGCGGCGAATCTGTGTCGAGGTCATTTCCATTGCGTTGATGCCGAAGCGACGATCGAGATATTCACGCAAGATATCGGTAAGACGAGTGTAATATTCTTTCTGCAGACCTTGCTCGCAAAGTTGTTCCTCACGAAGGCGTGCGAGCTTGGCAACGGCCACTTCATACGGAGGTTCCGGCTTCTTCTGAGGAATGATATTGATTTTAACCTTCTTGGTGAGGATTAGATATGCGCATACTCCACCGACTATAATTATCAGGGCTATCAGCAGGTATATCCAGTTGTCGACAAGCCAGTCCGGCAGGTAGTCGACAAGTTTACGCTTATATGGCGGTAATATCGTGCTCAATGGCTTCAGGTCGCTTTGGGCTGTTATCGTGTCGACAGGATATACACGGAGCGCCACACTGTTGGAAAGCACTGAGTCATGTCCGTTGGTATAAAGGACAGGTGGGATTATATAATTTCCGGAATCGAACGACTGTATCTTTATGACTGATTCGAGCACGCTGCTTCCATCAGCGCGTTTGGTTATGTTGACGGTGGGTTTTTCGTATCCTTCGACAACTTCCACTCCCGGTGTCATCTGCAGAATGCCTGAGCCGGACTTGTTTTCCTGTGCAGATGCAGCGGAGTCAGGACGTATGATAAGCTCCGACATGTCGGAGGCATCAGCATCGTTGACTGTAAGGCGCAGGTCGACAGTATATCCCATCAATATCGAAGAGGAGTCAACGCTCATCTTTACTACCGGGCGCGCGGCCGACATTGAGACAGCTGACGAAGCCATCAGCACGAATGCCATTATTTTTTTATTTATCGCTATATGTCGCATATCACAGCTTGTAATAATAAATAGTGATTATCGCCGGCGCTACCTGAAACTGCGTTTTTTAAACAAACTCATAAGCGGGGCGACATAATCTTCATCGGTAGTTACTGACACGAAGTCGACTCTGCTTTTGCGCAGGGTCTCGACCATTGTCTGCTGGCGGCAATACCACCATTTTTCAAACGACTGCCGTACTTTTTTCGATGAGGTGTTGATCCATCTGTCAGCACCGGTCTCGAGGTCAGCAATGCGCATAAGTCCGACGTCAGGCAATTTACTGTCACGCTTGTCGTAGACCTGAATACCATAAATGTCGTGTCGGTTTGCAGCCACGCTCAATGCCTTTGAATAGTCGTGAGAATCGATATAGTCCGACATAAGGAACGTTGTGCAACGCTTTTTGAGAGCGTCGGAGAAATATCTCAGCACGACTGACAGGTCGGTGCCCTGACTGTCGGGAGTAAAATCGAGAAGTTCCCGGATTATCAGCAATATATGCTTTCGCCCTTTCTTTGGAGGTATGAATTTCTCGATTTTGTCGGAGAAGAAAATCACGCCCGCCTTATCGTTGTTCTGTATGGCGGAAAATGCAATGGTAGCCGCAATTTCAGCTATCATCTGCCTTTTCTCCTCTCCAACGGCGCCGAAATAGCGGCTCGAGGATACGTCAATGAGCAGCATGACAGTCATCTCGCGCTCCTCTTCGTAGACTTTCACGTAAGGATGATTATGGCGCGCGGTGACATTCCAGTCAATATCACGTATGTCATCGCCATACTGGTATTCTCTGACTTCGGAGAATGTCATGCCTCGTCCCTTGAAAGCGGAGTGATACTCTCCCGCGAAAATATTGCGGGAAAGCCCTCGTGTCTTTATCTCTATTCGTCTTACCTTTTTAAGGAGTTCATTAGCGTCCATAATTTTGTAGTCAAAGTGCTGCGGTCGAGCACGGCTGAAAATAGTCGTGCTGCTTCGCTTTCAATTTTATAATTTTTTCCACTCGGATACAAGCAACCTCTAAAATAGTTGCCGCAGTCAGCTGGAAGCAGTGAAATCAGGGCACTTCGACCTTGTCGAGTATGTTTGAGATAATTTCGTCAGCTGTGATATTATTTGCTTCAGCTTCGTATGTAAGACCGATACGATGGCGCATCACATCGTGACATACGGCACGCACATCCTCCGGAATCACGTATCCTCTATTGTGGAGGAACGCATAGGCTCTGGCTGCTTTTGCAAGCGAAATCGAAGCACGCGGAGATGCGCCGAAGGCTATTATGTTGGAAAGATCGGCAAGTCCGGCTTCCTTGGGATAGCGTGTAGCGAAAACGATATCTATGATATATTTCTCAATCTTTTCGTCGACATATATCATCTCGACAATTTTCTGCGCCTCGATAATTTCCTGCGGTCGCACGAGCGGCACTATCTGAGGCTTTTCATTTGAGATATTCTGACGGATAATCAACCGTTCCTCCTCGCGCGAGGGGTAACCGATTACCACTTTCAAAAGAAAACGGTCGACCTGTGCTTCGGGAAGCGGATATGTACCCTCCTGCTCGATGGGGTTCTGTGTCGCCATTACGAGGAATGGCTCGTCAAGGGGGAATGTGGTGTCACCGATGGTCACCTGGCGCTCCTGCATCGATTCGAGCAACGCAGACTGAACCTTGGCCGGAGCACGGTTTATTTCATCGGCAAGCACGAAGTTGGCGAAAATGGGGCCGCGTTTAATCTGGAATGTCTCTTTCTGCACTGAGTAAATCATCGTGCCAAGCACGTCGGCAGGGAGGAGGTCAGGCGTAAACTGTATGCGGCTGTATTTCGCGTCGATTAGCTGGGCGAGGGTCTTTATGGCAAGGGTTTTCGCCAGACCGGGCACACCTTCCAGCAGGACGTGACCGTTGGAAAGAAGCGCTATAAGCAGTGATTCTATAAGATGTTTCTGACCGACAATTGTCTGGTCCATCCCTTTTGTAATAAGCTTGACAAAGTCGTTTTTGCTTGCGACCAAATCGTTTAACTCACGAATGTTGACCATTTTGGTTGGTATTGTGCTCATGTGGGCCGGATTAATTTATATGTTGATTATTTTTTAATTCATACAATGCCTGACATCCCATTTTCCTAATAAAACAACAGGAAAATGACTCTGATTGTCAGACGCTATTTTATCGTATTTACAAAGTTATATAATTATAACGTTGCGAATGTGAATTTTGATGTTAATTTTATCTATTTAATCTTTCATGATTTTAACATTTGTACGAAGCCTCCGTTTTTATTACACTTGTCAGAGCTTGAATCTTAATTAAATCAGGTTTTTAATAGCATTCGGCCTAAGTGAAATCGCGCATAAAACCACGCAAAATTTGACATGAATTTATTTGGATTCAGGCTAAAAATTTTGTATATTTGTAAGTTGAAACATTTCCAATAGCAGATGAATTTTAAGCTCAATTCCCAATATAACCCTACCGGCGATCAACCTCAGGCCATCGAGCAGTTGGCCAAGGGGGTGATTGACAATCTTTCGGCGCAGACATTGCTTGGCGTTACAGGTTCCGGCAAGACCTTCACCATTGCCAATCTGATAGAGCGTGTCAATAAGCCGACTCTGATACTAAGCCACAACAAGACGCTTGCCGCGCAGCTGTACAGTGAATTCAAAGCGTTTTTCCCTGAAAATTCGGTACAGTATTTTGTTTCATACTACGATTACTATCAGCCCGAAGCTTATATTCCGTCGGTTGACAAATATATAGAGAAGGATCTGATGATAAATGACGAGATTGACCGACTGAGACTTGCCACAACCTCTGCCCTGCTGTCGGGTCGTCGTGATGTAATTGTGGTGTCATCGGTGTCGTGTCTTTACGGCATCGGTAATCCTGATGATTTTCACAGCAACGTCATTGATGTTAAGGTCGGTCAGAAAATAGCCCGCAATGCATTTCTGCGCCGTCTCACGGAGGCGTTGTATTCACGTAATGAAGTGGAACTCTCACGAGGCACATTCCGGGTCAAGGGGGACACTGTGGATATTCGTCTGGCTTACGAGGAAATTGTGTTGCGGATTGTATTCTGGGGAGACGAAATAGAGTCAATACAGACGTTGCACCCGATTGACGGCGTGTCGCTCGGCACTCATGACAGTTTCAAGATTTACCCTGCGAATATTTTTGTCACCACCAAGGAGCGTCAGGCATCGGCGTTGGCCGAAATGGAACTCGATCTCGGGCGATGTGTCGATATGTTCAATCAGGAAGGAAAGCCTCTTGAAGCCAAGCGGCTATATGAACGCACGAGTTACGATATAGAGATGATACGTGAGGTTGGGCATTGCCCGGGAATAGAGAACTACAGCCGATATTTTGACGGCCGTGAGCCTGGCGTGCGGCCATTCTGTCTTTTGGATTATTTTCCAGACGATTTTCTCACTGTCATAGATGAAAGCCACGTAACGCTTCCGCAGATAAGGGCAATGGCCGGCGGTGACCTTTCGCGCAAATGCACGCTTGTGGACTACGGCTTCAGGTTGCCTTCGGCGATTGACAACCGCCCGCTGCGGTTTGAGGAATTTGAGTCGCTCACTCCGCAAGTAATATATGTCAGCGCGACTCCGGCCGACTATGAGCTGATAAGGAGCGAAGGTGTGGTTGTAGAGCAGATAATACGCCCGACCGGGCTTCTCGACCCGACGATATCCGTGCGACCGACGCTCAATCAGATTGATGATCTGATAATGGAAATTGACCGTCGCCGAGAGCTTGGTGAACGCGTGCTCGTCACCACTCTTACCAAGCGAATGGCGGAAGAATTGAATGAATATTTCGGCAAACTTGATATCAAGGCAGCCTATATCCACTCAGATGTCGACACAATGGACCGCATAAAGATACTCGATGACCTGCGTGCCGGAGTATATGATGTGCTGATCGGGGTCAATCTCCTCCGTGAGGGACTTGACTTGCCGGAAGTGTCGTTGGTGGCAATTCTTGATGCAGACAAAGAAGGATTCTTGCGTTCGCACCGGTCACTGACACAGACCGTAGGTCGCGCTGCACGCAATCTTAACGGTGCGGTAATAATGTATGCCGACAAGGTGACCGACTCAATGCAGCTTACGATTGACGAGACAAACCGCAGGCGTTCGATCCAGCTTGCCTACAATGAGAAGCACGGCATAACGCCAAAGGCTATAATCAAGGCCCGCAATGCCCTTATCGGATTTGAAGCGGATGAAGCGGATGTGGCACAGCCGTCAATGCAGACACGTCAGCCGATACCATACGAGAGCGAATATAAGTCAGCTCCGGCCAACATCGCGGCAGATCCGGTGCTTCCGTATATGTCGGATGTCGAACTGCAGGCACATATCGACAAACAGCGTTCAGCGATGCGCAAGGCGGCAAAAAACATGGAATTTATAGAGGCTGCCCGCCTGCGCGACGAGATAATCAAACTGGAGGAGTTGCTTGCCGACAGTGTCAATAAGTGAGATGTCGGCTGAATAGCAATAAAATCAATTTCTCTCAAAAAAAAATATAACAATCAGAATTCGGAAATGGCATTGCCAATATCAAATAATAAAGGAACATCAATCCAAAGTTTCCTTCCGACCTCTGTAAAGGAGATCGAGGCATTGGGCTGGGAGCAGCTTGATGTCATACTCTTTTCGGGAGACGCATACGTTGACCATCCGTCATTCGGCGCTGCTGTGCTCGGACGAGTGCTTCAGGCTCACGGCTATAAAGTGGCTATCGTGCCACAACCAAACTGGCGTGATGACCTGCGAGACTTCCGCAAACTTGGCAGACCGCGCTTGTTTTTCGGTGTATCTGCCGGAGCGATGGACTCTATGGTCAACCATTATACCGCCAACCGCCGCCGTCGGTCGGACGATGCATATACCCCAGGGGGAAAAGCCGGAATGAGGCCGGATTATCCAACTATTGTCTACACAAAGATTTTGCGTGAGTTATATGGAAACGTTCCGGTAGTGATAGGCGGCATAGAGGCGTCGATGCGCAGACTTTCGCATTATGACTATTGGCAGGATGCGCTGCGGCAGTCAATTCTCGTGGATGCTCCGGCGGATATGCTTATGTATGGCATGGGAGAGAAAGGGATTGTCGAGCTTGCCGACAAACTTGCGTCAGGGGCGGAGATTGGAGACCTTAAAGATTTGCCGCAGACGGCCATGCTTCTATTTAAAGATGAAATGCCGGTTGCAGATGCCGATAATATAATATTACACAGTTGGCGTGAAGTGTCAAAGTCGAAACGTTGTCAGGCGGAAAACTTCAAGCATATAGAGCAACAGAGCAACCGTCGCCATGGAGCGATTCTATGGCAGCAGACTGATGACAGCCGAGTAGTGAAAGTCAATCCGATGTACCCTCCAATGACAACAAATGAGATTGATGCCTCATTTGATCTTCCGTATACGCGTCTGCCACATCCGCGATACAAGGGCAAGACAATCCCGGCTTACGAGATGATAAAGCATTCGATAAATATGCACCGCGGATGTTTCGGCGGGTGTTCGTTTTGTACGATTTCCGCGCATCAGGGCAAGTTTATCGCATCAAGATCAAAAGAGTCGATAGTCAAAGAAGCAAGGGCAGTAATCAATATGCCGGATTTCAAGGGGTATATCAGCGATCTGGGCGGTCCGTCGGCCAATATGTATGCAATGCGAGGCAACGATGAGCGAATATGCGAGAAATGTCTGCGTCCATCATGTATTCATCCTAAGGTCTGTCCAAATCTGAATACGGATCACAGCAAACTGCTTGACGTGTATCATGCAGTAGATGCATTGCCGGGAGTGAAAAAGAGTTTTGTGGGCAGCGGCGTCAGATATGACCTGTCGATGCACCGCACCGGCGACAAGCGAATTGACAACATTAATGCCAGGTATAACGAAGAACTGATAGCACGGCATGTGTCCGGACGGCTCAAAGTCGCGCCAGAGCACACCGAGCCTCAAGTGCTCAACATGATGCGGAAACCTGATTTTGAATTATATTATGAGTTCCGCGACATATTTAACCGGGTGAATGCAAAGCATGGTCTGAACCAGCAACTGATACCTTATTTTATTTCGTCGCACCCGGGATGCAAAGAGGTTGACATGGCTGAGCTTGCGGTGAAAACGCAGCGGCTGAACATGCATCTTGAGCAGGTGCAGGACTTCACCCCCACCCCAATGACTCTTTCTACTGAGATTTACTATACAGGGATACATCCTTATACGGGAGAAAAAGTCTATACGGCACATAACGCCGAGCAGAAACTTGCGCAGCGTAAATATTTCTTCTGGTACGACCAAAATTATCATCGTGATATTGTCAATTCACTTAAATCGTTGCACCGAGAGGATCTGCTTGCCATGCTGTACCCCAAAGGAATACCACAGGCTCGAAACCGTAATGTCACGCAAAATCCCCAAAAATTCAGAAGCAACGATAAACAGAATAAAAACAGCTATAGAACAGACCGACAAGACAGAAACAGATATAATAAAAAGTAATTCTAATTAAAAATCATGAACAAAACATTAACAACAATTGCAATGACCGCTCTGATAGCTGGTGCGACCGGATGCAGTTCGCCTGAGGAGAATATCATCGAAAGGCCGGAATTTCAATCGGCCGACGGCGTGTTCTCAATCGATGCTCTTGAGGCATTGGGACGAGTAAGCAATCCGCAGGTTTCGCCCGACGGAAGCAAAGTGCTTTTCGGCATCTCATACGAAAGTGTGGAGCAGAACAAAAGCAACAACGAACTTTATGTAGTCGACATCAAAGGAGGGGAGCCACAACGTCTGACACACACTGCCGAGTCAGAAAACGCGGCAGTATGGATTGACAACGGCAACAAAATAGCCTACCTCGCATCTGACGGCAAAGCCACGCAACTCTATGTAATGGGTGCCGATGGAAAAGGGAAAACCAAAGTCAGCAATGTGGAAGGCGGTATTGAAGGATTCCTTTTTTCTGCCGACGAGAAGAAAGTAGTGATGATCGGACGAGTGAAATATGATCGTACGCCGGCCGATGTATATCCTGACCTGCCAAAAGCCAATGCCCGCATCATCGATGACCTGATGTACAAGCATTGGGACGAATGGGTTACGGAAATCCCCCACCCCTTCATCGGCGATTTCGACGGCAGCACAGTCACCAACGTTACCGATATCATGCAGGATGAGCCGTTTGAGGCACCGATGCGCCCGTTTGGCGGTTCGGAATCTTTTACGTGGTCGCCTGATTCAAAACAACTGATTTATGTAAGCCGCAAGAAAACCGGCATGGACTACTCACTGTCGACCAACAGCGATCTCTACCTTTATAATCTTGAGTCAAAGGAAACGAAAAATCTGACAGAGGGGATGATGGGTTATGATACCGCTCCGGCTTACTCACCTGACGGACGGTATGTGGCTTGGCTCAGCATGGAGCATGACGGCTATGAAAGCGACAAGAACCGCATCTTCATTCTTGACACAACTACCGGAGAAAAAACAGATCTGACTTCTGACTGGGATTTCTCTGCCGACCTTATCGCATGGGCCAAGGATGGCAAGAGCATCTATTTCACTGCTCCATACATGGGTGAAGAACCGATATTTAATGTGGAGATAGCAACCAGAGAAATCAATCCGGTGATGGATAACGCAGGGCTGTTTGATTACGCTGCATTGTGTCCGGTAAATGAGAATATACTCGTAACCATGCGCCATTCGATGTTGCAGCCAAATGAACTTTGCGTGGTTGAAAACGGTCAGGTGCGTCAGCTCACCGATATCAATAAGGATATATTCGGTCAACTGACGATGCCTACGGTAGAGAAAGTTCTCGTTCCGACTACTGACGGCAAGGAGATGACAACTTGGGTAGTGTATCCGCAGAACTTCGATCCCAACAAGAAGTATCCAGCTATACTTTATTGCCAGGGAGGCCCGCAACAGGCAGTAAGTCAGTTCTGGAGCTACCGCTGGAACCTCGCACTTATGGCAGCAAACGGTTATATCGTAATTGCACCGAACCGCCGCGGTCTGCCCGGTTTCGGAACAGAGTGGAATGCCCAGATATCAAAAGATTACCCCGGGCAGAACATGAAAGATTATCTCTCGGCTGTCGATTTCATGAAAGAAAAGCCGTATGTCGATGCTGAACATATCGGAGCTGTCGGAGCAAGTTATGGCGGCTTCTCGGTATATTGGCTTGCCGGCAACCACGACGGTCGCTTTGCATGCCTTATAGCGCATGCCGGTATCTTCAATATCGAGTCGCAGTATCTCGAGACCGAGGAGATGTGGTTTGCCAACTGGGATATGGGTGGAGCATATTGGGAAAAGGACAATGCGGCAGCCCAGAGAACATTCGCATCGTCGCCCCATAAATTCATTGACAAATGGGACACTCCGATACTTGTTACACATGGCGAGTATGATTTCCGTATTCTGGCATCACAGGGCATGATGGCATTCAACGCAGCCCGTCTGCGCGGCGTTCCGGCCGAGATGGTTGTATTCCCGGATGAAAACCACTGGATACTCAAACCCCAGAATGCAATACTGTGGCAGAGGGTATTCTTCCGTTGGCTCGACAAATGGCTGAAAGGCGTGGATTATACAAATCCGTCACTCCTTGCGTCATCTGACAAGACGGAAGAGTAAAGATTTATCATAACAGACAATTCCGATATAAAGGAGCTGCCGTCGAGGTAAAAGACGGCAGCTTTTTTGTATATATGCCCAACTTTTTGTTATTTTGTGATGCAAAACGGCTTATGCATCATATCCATGTCGAAAACCTCACTGAAAAAGGAACTATCTGGCTATACGAAAGAGCAACTCATCGAAGTAGTTCTCGACTTGTATGCAGCCCGCAAGGATGTAAAGGATTATTTTGATTTCTTTCTTGATCCGAATTCAAAAAAACTTTTTGAAAAATATCAGAAAGCGGTAGACAAGGAATTTGCCAAGTCGAAATGGAGTCGGTCAAAAGCCAGAATATCGGTAATAAAGAAACTTGTGAAAGAATTCGGAAGTTTTCATCCCGACATCATTTATCGTCATGAATTATACCGCCATATAATAAGGCGGGCACTTCAGATGGAGCAATTGCTTTATTTCTCCGAAACATTATATAAGGGCATTGGCAAAACTGTCACAGACTATCTGGAATTTGCAGACAAGAATGAGGAACTTGACGTGGCGTTAAAGAATATCAACGAACTTTTAGCTCCGGAATTACCCGGCAGCAGAACATTCAAAAGCGGCATTTCCGAAGCATGCCGGACATACATCGGAAGCAAAAGTATATAGAAACAACATAATGAAACGGATATCCATAATATTCCTATCAGGTATAATCAGCACTGCGTCGCTTTCAGCACAGGAACCGACGGCAAAGAAATCGGCTCAGGTCACGCAGAAGATATCGTCATGGCGCATCATATCTCCATTGGGTGAACGTGTAGAAGCCGAGGTCGATACATGTTTCCTCAATTACGGACAGCGGTCGGTGCCCTCGGAACGCAGTATAGCGTATGCCACGACCGGCAATCTTGGCAGCGAGGGGTACAATCTGATATATTTCGAGCGGGATGCAGCCTCAGATTTCTTTTTCAGAGATGCATTACAGGCCTGGATACCGTCGGCTGCCACCCAGCGTTTTTATAATACGCGCATACCGATGACGCTTGCATCATATAACTTCGGCGGAGGCAAAGAGACCGCTCAAGATCGACTGAAAGCTGATTTCTCAGGCAATATCAATTCACGCGCTCAGGTCGGTGCAATGCTTGATTATCTATATTCAAAAGGGTCGTACAACTATCAGGCGACAAAACACCTGTCGTGGGGCCTTTCAGGCTCGTATATCGGAGACCGCTTTGAGTTTCAGGGATTTATGCAACATTACAATGCTGTAAACAAAGAGAATGGCGGGATAACAGATGACCGCTATATAACGGATCCGGCAGAGATACAGGGCGGCTCGACATCAGTAGACTACAAGACTATCCCGACCCGCCTGAGCAATGCCCACAACAGAGTGGCAGGAACTCAGATTTATCTAAATTCACGTTACAAAATCGGTTTCTACAAAGATGTGCTTGACGGAGACAGTGTAAAACAGGAGTATGTGCCGGTGTCGAGTTTCATATGGACGCTTGATTACAAGAATGCAAGGCACACATTCCGAAATCAAAATGCCAATGAAGCGAGGGAATTCTGGGAAAACACCTATCTCAATCCGCTTGAAACAAACGATCATACAAAATATTACACGATACGCAACACTTTCGGAGTAAGTCTCCTTGAAGGCTTTCACAAATATGCAAAAGCCGGACTTGCCGCATTTCTCACTCACGAATACCGGCATTATACCCAAACTGCTGATACTGTCGACCGGGCTCAGCCTCTTCCCGAAACTCTAACCCCGCTGCCTTTTGCAAATATACCGACCACCAAAGGAGAGAATTACGTCTGGGTGGGCGCGCAGCTGACTCGCAGACAGGGACGGATACTCAACTACGACGCTACCGGCCGCATTGGCATAATCGGAGAAGCTGCGGGAGAAGTATCGCTTAACGGAAATATCTATACACATATACCTCTCTTTGGAGACACTCTCAATGTGACTGCCTACGGTGATTTTTCCAATACGAATGTGCCTTATCTTCTGAAACATTACATCGGCAACCACTTCGCATGGGATAATGATTTCGACAAAACCAGACGTCTGCGTGCGGGAGGGCGCATCAATCTGCCCCGCACATCGACCACGATAAGCGCAGGGGTGGAAAATGTGCAAAATCTTGTATACTTCAACGAACAGGCATTACCGACACAATGCGGTTCGAGCGTGCAGGTGTTCAGTGCTTCGCTGGAGCAGAATTTTGAATTCGGAATATTCAACTGGCAGAACCGGCTTACGTATCAGACATCATCAGATGATTATGTGGTGCCGTTGCCTAAGCTGGCAGTATATTCCAACATGTTCATAAAATTCAAGGTAGCGAACGCACTCGATGTGCAGTTTGGCGTGGATTGTGACTATTATACCAGATACAAGAGTGTGGCATATCAACCGGCGACAATGTCATTTTACAATCAACGAGAAGCTGAATGCGGCAATTATCCGTTTGTAAACGCATATATGAATTTCAAACTGAGCAAGACCCGTTTCTATGTGATGTTCTCACATGTCAACCAGGGTTTGTTTGGCGGCGACAATTGGTTCTCGATGCCGGGTTATCCGCTTAATCCACGTCGTTTCCAATTGGGCCTGTCGATTGATTTCGCCAACTAAAGACTTTATAATATTGTTATAATCAATATAATCACGGTGTGCCGGAAAAAGTGTCGACACTTTTCGCGGACACCGGCTGTCTATATTCAATTATCTGATATATGGAACGACTGAAATTAAAGAAGGGTCATGTGTTTGTATATCTCGCATTGCTTGTGGGGGTATTCCTTATCATGATTTTTACACGCAATCTTGCCGGAAGAAGTTCCGGCGGAGACAGTTCACCATCAGGAATGGCACGAGATTCTCTGAAAGTAGCCATACAGATTTCGCCTATCGGAGTATCAACTCATGGGGATACTTTGGGAGGTTTCTATTATGACATGATACGACAAATGGCGCAGAAAGAACATCTGGCGCTCAAAATAGAAGGGTTCACGCAAGTAACAAACGCGCTTACCGATCTGGGTGACGGCAAATTCGACATAGTCATCTCCGACATCCCGATCACTACAGAACTACGAGACAAATATCTGTTTACCGACCCCATATATGCAGATCGGCAGACACTCGTGCAGTTGACCGATTCATTAACCGGTCTCCCCCCTATACGCACACAGTCAGATCTCCGGGGAGACACAGTCTATATCGCAGCACAGTCGCCGTTTATGTCAAGACTGCGAAATCTGTCAAGAGAACTCGGTGATACAATCTATGTATTTCAGGACAAACATTATGGGCCGGAACAGATGATGCTGCTCACAGCAATCGGCCAGCTGAAAAATGTCGTGGTCAATGAGCAGACAGCCCGCAGTATTGCGAAAGATTACCCTCAGCTTGACATATCGCTTACACTTTCTTTCAATCAGTTTCAGTCGTGGGCCGTCGCACCTGACAAGCCACGGTTGCTTGACAGTCTTAACGTATGGATAGCCCGGTTTAAGGAGACACCACAGTTTGAACGCCTCGTAGATAAGTATTTCAATGAGAAGCCGGTAAAGATGTAATACATTACCAATCAATAAAACAAGCGGGAAATGTTAGAGCCGTTATCCGGCGTACATTTCCCGCTTGTTTTTATGTTATGGCAACCGGCCCTTATGAAAGAGCTGCGATAGATGCACGGATATTAGCGAGTTTGCTTTCGGCATCAGCCTGTTTCTTTTTCTCGCTTTCGACTACGGCTGCCGGAGCATTGCTTACAAAACGTTCATTGGAAAGTTTTTTCATTACGCTCGCAAGAAATCCTTCAAGATAAGCTTCTTCCTTACGAAGTCGTTCAATCTCGGCAGTGGTATCAATTTTGCCTGACAGAGGAATGTTAAACTCCGTAGTTCCGACCATAAAACTTACGGCTGCGGCGTCTTTTGTGGCATTGTAGTTGACAGCCTCGACATTGGCAAGTTTTCTTACAAGGCTATCAGACATACCCGCGTTGGCGGCAATCACGTTGAGTGTCAGCATATCCTTCATGGGGATATTTTTAGCAGCGCGCACACCACGCACACCGGTAATCACTTCTTTTGTCGTCTCCATAAGTGCGAGGATATTCTCATTGAAATCACCAGGCTGAGGCATAGAGGCGTACATTACAGACTCTCCGTCACGACGTTGAGCGAGGTGTTGCCAGAGCTCTTCAGTAATAAATGGCATGAACGGGTGAAGCAGACGAAGCAAAGAGTCGAAGTAGCCGAGCGTGGACTCGAATGTCACTTTGTCAATAGGCTGTCCGTAAGCCGGCTTTATCATTTCGAGATACCATGAAGAGAACTCGTCCCAGAACAGTTTATATATTGCGGTCAGAGCCTCAGACAAACGGAATTTAGTGAATAGGTCATTGACTTCCGCAATGGTCGCAGACAATTTTGCCTCAAACCATTCTGTCGCCACCCGCGAGCTTTCAGGCTGGTCGCATTCAGCAACGTCCCATCCCTTGACAAGACGGAATGCATTCCAGATCTTGTTGCAGAAGTTTCGTCCGTTCTCACACAACTTGTCATCAAACATGATATCGTTGCCTGCCGGCGCAGACATCATCATGCCCATGCGCACTCCGTCGGCTCCGTATGTGGCGATAAGGTCGAGCGGATCGGGAGAATTGCCTAACTGCTTTGACATTTTTCGACCGATTTTATCGCGGACAATTCCGGTGAAATATACATTCTTGAACGGCTTTTCGTCGATAAACTCATATCCGGCGATAATCATTCGCGCTACCCAGAAGAATATGATGTCGGGGCCGGTAACGAGGTCGGAGGTCGGATAATAATATCTGAGTTCTTCGTTGTCAGGATCCAAGATGCCGTTAAACAGGGTTATCGGCCATAGCCATGAGCTGAACCAAGTGTCGAGACAGTCTTCGTCACGACGCAGGTCGCTGAGCTGCAGATCACTGTTCCCGCTTTTTTCGCGGGCCAGGCTCAAAGCCTCCTCTTCAGTCTCGGCCACCACATATCCGCCTTCCGGGAGATACCATGCGGGGATATTGTGCCCCCACCATAGTTGACGGGATATACACCAGTCTTTAGTGTCGGTCATCCAATGACGGTAGGTGTTTTTGAATTTGGGGGGGAAGAATCTGATGTCGTCGTCCATTACTGCATTGAGTGCCGGAACCGTGAGCTTATCCATTTTAAGGAACCACTGCATGGAGAGTTTTGGCTCGATGACTACTTTCGTGCGCTCGGAATATCCGACCTTGTTGTCGTAGTCCTCGATTTTTTCCACGAGGTCGGCTTTTTTGAGGTCATCTATAATCTCTTTGCGCACGTCGAAACGGTCCTTGCCTATATACATGCCTCCGGCTTCGGATATAGTGCCGTTGTCATTGAAGATATCAATTGACGGCAGGTTGTATTTTTCGCCGAGCATGTAGTCATTGACATCGTGAGCCGGAGTGACTTTAAGGCAGCCTGTACCGAATTCCATCTCGACATATTCGTCCATGATTATCGGCACTTCTCTTCCGACAAGAGGTACGATGACGCGCTTTCCTTTGAGCCAGGAATAACGTTCGTCGTTTGGATTGACACAAACCGCGGTATCTCCAAGTATGGTTTCGGGTCGAGTCGTGGCTACGATGATGTATTTGTTGTCCTCCCCGACTACTTTATAACGCAGATAGAAAAGTTTAGAATGTTCGTCCTGATAAATCACTTCTTCATCAGACAGGGCGGTCTGTGCAGCCGGATCCCAGTTGACCATACGCACTCCACGATAGATAAGTCCTTTGTTGAACAGGTCGACAAATACTTTTATGACGCTTTTCGAACGAAGCTCATCCATTGTGAAAGCTGTTCGGCTCCAGTCGCATGATGCGCCGAGTTTGCGGAGCTGCTGCAGGATAATTCCGCCATGCTTTTCAGTCCATGCCCATGCATGCTTAAGAAACTCTTCGCGGGTAAGGTCGCTTTTCTTAATGCCTTCAGAAGCCAGTTTCGCAACGACTTTTGCTTCTGTAGCAATGGAAGCATGGTCGGTGCCGGGCACCCAAAGCGCGTTTTTACCTTCCATTCTGGCGCGACGTGTAAGGATATCCTGAATAGTATTATTGAGCATGTGGCCCATGTGGAGCACACCTGTAACGTTTGGAGGCGGTATTACTATAGTGTAAGGCTCGCGTGCGTCAGGCACCGAGCGAAACAGTTTGTGAGTCATCCAATAGTCATACCATTTATCCTCCACTTCCGAAGGATTATACTTTGTGGCTAATTCTTCCATTGCTATAAAATGATGGTGTATAAACTTATATGTTATCCTAATCAGGATATAAATAAACCGGACAACCGGCTTGTCGGTTATCCGTCTGCAAATTTACAAAAATATTTGCAATGAATATTGCCCATTTTAACTGAATATTGGCTGAAAATATGAAAATAAAAATGTAAATTTGCAAAAAATATCAGAGACCGATGACATCAACCAGTCCCAAACCCTATCGGATAGGCATTGCATTGAGCGGAGGTGGAGCAAGAGGATTTGCCCACGTAGGAGCGCTTAAAGCATTGGAGGAGAACGGTATCCGCCCCGACATCATAGCCGGGGTAAGTGCCGGTGCGATAGTGGCGGCTCTATATGCCGCCGGGGTTCCGTTGACTAAAATGATGAAATTATTTACAGATGCTAAATTTCGTGATTTCTGTGAGCTTACGGTCAAAGGGGGTGGATTTTTCAAAATTGATAAGTTTAAAAGTTTTCTGAAGCATACTCTCGGCGATTATTCTGACATCAGCGAGTTGCCCATACCTTTATATATTGGCGCGACAGATCTGGATCACGGCACCGCCACGATGTTTGACAAAGGAGATATTGTCGAGGCTGTGGCAGCATCATGCAGTATCCCGATATTATTCCGGCCGGTAGAAATCGGGGGGGTGAGATATGTGGACGGAGGGGTCTTGCGCAATATGCCGTCATGGATACTGAGAGACAAATGCGAATGTCTGATAGGAGTCAACTGCAGTCCGTTACCTGACCGCAATATAAGGAACAGCGTTATGGACATAGCGCTTCGCACATATCATCTGATGCTTAGAGCAAATGTCAAAGATGATATGAAATTATGCGACCTCGCGGTGGAAACTCCGGAGATCGCATCATATAAAGTTTTTAATCTTAAAGAAATACAGCAGGTTTATATAAGAGGATATGCCGCTGCAAAAAGCGCCTTAAAATCTTGGCCGTTATCCGACCAATACAAAACAAATCAGATTATTAAATGAAAACTAAGCCAATCATATATCAGATGCTTCCGCGTCTGTTTGCCAACGATAACGCAAATTGCGTGCCTAACGGGACAATCGAACAGAACGGGTCGGGCAAAATGAACGATATCACTCCAACCACGCTGAGAAGCATAAAGGATCTCGGTGCTACTCACGTATGGTATACCGGAGTTATCGAGCATGCTCATGATGTGGATTACACGGCATACGGCATATCGCGCCACAACCGTCATGTGATAAAAGGCAAGGCAGGCTCGCCATACGCCATTACAGATTATTATGATGTCGATCCGGATATCGCTGTTGACGTAGAGCATCGTCTTGACGAGTTTGACGCACTTGTCAAACGCACTCATGACGCAGGAATGAAGGTGATAATCGACTTTGTTCCCAATCATGTCGGACGTCAGTATCATTCGGATGCTAAGCCGTCGGGCATAAAGGATCTGGGCGCGGATGACGACCACACGATGTTCTTCTCCCCTACGAATGATTTCTATTACATAACCCGCCAGCAGTTTTCTCCGTCAATCGATCTTGGAGAAGGTGATGACGCATACGTAGAGTTCCCGGCAAAGGCATCGGGCAACGACTGCTTTAACGCTTTCCCGAATCAATATGACTGGTATGAGACGGTCAAGCTCAATTATGGGATTGATTATGGCGACCATTCACATCACTTCGATCCGATACCTCCGGTATGGTTCAAGATGCTGCATATCCTGCGCTATTGGGCGTCAAAGGGTATCGACGGATTCAGATGTGACATGGCACACATGGTGCCGATTGAATTCTGGCAGTGGGCTATCGCAAATGTAAAGGAGCGCTATCCTGATATTATTTTCATTGCCGAGATATACGACATACACCTATATCGTGATTTTATTAATACGGGGGGCTTTGACTATCTGTATGACAAAGTAAACCTATATGATACGTTGCGCGGCATACAGTGCCACAACGTATCGGCCGCAAATATAACGTCGTGCTGGCAGACAGTGGAAGGTATTTCCGACAAGATGCTCAATTTCCAGGAAAACCATGATGAGCAGCGTTTTGCCTCTCCACAATATGCCAATGATGCGAAACTGGTGTTCCCGTCAATGATTGTCAGCACAATGATTTCGACCGGTCCGTATATGATATATATGGGTCAGGAACTCGGAGAAAAGGCTCTTGAAGCAGAAGGCTACAGCGGACAAGACGGACGAACCACAATCTTTGACTTCTGGTCGCTGTCCACATTGCGCAGATGGCGTAACCGGGGCAAGTGTGACGGCAGGATGCTCTCAGATGAAGAGAAACAGTTGCGAGCCGACTACAGGAAGATAATGCGTCTGTGCAATAATGAAAAAGCTCTTTCAATGGGGCGCTTCTTTGATGTTATGTATGTGAATTACGATAATCCGAAGTTTAATCCTCACCGTCATTATGCTTTTCTCCGCAGTTATGATGATGTGACCCTTCTTATTGTGGTAAATTTTGACCATAAAGCATCGGAGGTTGAAATCAATATACCGCAACACGCATTTGATTTGCTCGACATGCCACAGGGCATTGCCAAGGCGACCGAATTGCTCTCAGGCATTTCCGCCGAGAAGGCATTTGCGTCAGACGCCCCGTTCAAGACTTATCTGGACGCTCCATATAATGCTGTGATATGGAAGATTGAGCATAAGAACGTCGCCCCCCGACTGAAGAAACGCAAAACCAAAACAAATCAGGACCGTTCTTGAATTTTAAATTTTATCCGACAATATTAAATCAATCATTCTCAATAAAAAATCCAATGAGTACAAAATCACTTCCCCCGTTCAAGGTTTTTTCCGGTACCAACTCCCGTTATATGGCAGAAGAAATCTGCAAGGAGCTTGGCGTAGAACTCGGTCAAATGAACATCCAGCACTTTGCTGACGGAGAATTTGAGGTATCGTTTGAAGAGTCAATCCGTGGCCACGAAGTCTATCTTGTGCAGTCGACTTTCCCTAACAGCGACAATCTTATGGAGCTGTTGCTTATGATTGACGCCGCCAAACGAGCATCAGCCCGCTCAGTGATAGCTGTAATGCCTTATTTCGGCTGGGCACGACAGGACCGCAAGGACAAACCCCGCGTGTCAATTGCCGCAAAACTTGTAGCAAACCTACTCACAGCCGCCGGAGTCAACCGTGTAATCACAATGGATTTGCACGCCGACCAGATTCAAGGATTTTTCGATGTGCCCGTCGATCACCTCTACGGTTCATCTGTGTTTATTCCCTACATCCAGTCTCTCAATCTTGAAGATATGGTGATTGCAACACCTGACGTAGGTGGTGCCAAGCGAGCAAACAACTATGCCAAATACCTCAATGTGCCTTTGGTGCTTTGTCACAAACAGCGTGCGAAAGCAAATGTCGTAGCGACCATGACCGTAATCGGTGATGTAAAAGACAAGAATGTAATTCTCGTGGACGATATGGTGGATACGGCCGGTACAATCACAAAAGCTGCTGACCTGATGCTGTCGGAAGGCGCCAAGTCGGTAAGAGCTCTTGCTTCACACGCAATCATGAGTGACCCGGCAAGCCAGCGCGTAAATGAAAGCGGGCTGACCGAAATGATTTTCACTAACTCAATTCCTTTCAACAAAGACTGCAGCAAAGTTACCGTTCTGTCAATCGCACGCATGTTTGCCGATACAATCCGCCGCGTGCATGAATACCAGTCAATATCTTCGCAATATCTTATCAAGTAACGATATTTCAGATAGTATCAAATAACATCGGCGGTCATTCTGTCTATCAAAATAGCAGATGGCCGCCGATGTTATATATTGGAATTTACGGTCACTCGAGTTCGGAAAGTTCAAGCCAACGCAGTTCTTTTTCATCAATGAGTTTTTTGACTTCATCATAACGGCGAGAGGCTTCGTTGATGTTGCCTTCGGCCACACCGGAGAACACCTTTTCGAGGCGTGTTTTCTCTTCCTCTAATGATGCTATTTCAGCGGTCAGTGATTCAAGCTCTTTGCGTTCTTTAAATGATAGTTTGCGGGGGCGTTCGGCTCGCTGACGCAGTTGCGCAGGCATGGCGTCAGCCTGTTTGGCCTTCTGCTGCCGCTGGCGTTCCTCTTCTTTGCTACGTCGATACTCAGTATATGTGCCCGGGAAATCTTTGACTTTGCCGTCGCCCTCCATGACAAAGAGATGGTCGACCGTAGAGTCGAGGAAAAATCGGTCGTGAGAAACGATAATGAGACAGCCGCCAAAGTCCTCAAGATAGTTTTCGAGAATGCCGAGTGTCACTATATCAAGGTCGTTGGTAGGCTCGTCGAGTATAAGGAAATTAGGTGACTGCATGAGCACTACGGCGAGATGCAGTCGCGCACGCTCACCGCCTGAAAGCGTATGGATATATTTCTGCTGGTCGGCCGGGGTGAAGAGGAAATGCTGCAGAAACTGCATCGGAGAGAAGTGTAGCTTATTGTTGACCACAATATCCTCAGCTATCTCCGTAACGGCATCAATCACCTTTTTCTCAGAGTCAAAATTAATCCCGTCCTGACTGTAATAACCGAAACGCACGGTTTCACCAACATCGAAACGGCCGCTATCGGGCGCGATCAAACCTTGTAACAATTTTATGAACGTCGATTTACCCACGCCGTTCTCTCCTATTATACCAACCTTTTCGTAGCGGGCAAACGTGTAGTTGAAATCATCGAGAATTACTTTGTCGCCAAATCGCTTAGCCACATTTTTCGCCTCAAATATTTTTGAACCGATATATGACGCATCGACATTAAGATTTACCTGCTTTTCAGTTAGGTCAACCCGCGAACGCTCTTTCAAATCATAATAGGCATCAATACGGTATTTTGCCTTGCCGGCACGAGCCTGTGGCTGGCGTCGCATCCACTCGGTTTCACGTCGCAAACTGTTTTTTACCTTTGCCAGCTCGGCGGCCATCGCTTCGATACGTTCCTGACGACGACGCAGGTAGTAGTCGTAGTTGCCGTTATATGTAAAAATCTGTTGCCGGTCAATCTCTATAATCTTGTCACATACGGTATCAAGGAAATATCTGTCATGAGTGACCATAATGAGTGTGACACGCTGATGATGCAAATAGCCTTCAAGCCATTCAATCGTGGCGATATCAAGGTGGTTGGTGGGCTCATCAAGAATAATGACATCAGGCTTGTCAAGAAGCAGACGGCACAATGCCACGCGTTTGCGCTGTCCGCCTGACATGGTAGATATGCGCTGATTGAAATCGGTAATATGTAACTGAGTGAGCATCTGGCGCACATTGTCCTCCAAATCCCATGCTTGCAATTGATCAATTTGCGGTATCAGCTCCTGCAGTTTTTCGGAGTCGTCGTCAGCGAGAGCCTGCTCGTAGCTTAGAATAAGACTTCCGCGCGTTGTAGTGTGGTCGATGCATGCTTCAATAGCCGTAGGGTCACCATCAAATACAGGAGTCTGCTCCAGGATGGCGATATTGATATCTGTCCGGAGCACCACACTTCCCGAGTCAGCAGCTTCTTTTCCTGCTATTATGCGAAGTAATGTAGATTTGCCTGTACCGTTCTTTGCTATAATGCCAATCTTGTCACCCTCATTGACTCCAAACGTTACATCTCCGAACAGCAACCGGTCACCTACACTTTTTGTAAGTTTGTCAACTTGCAACAGTACCGCCATATCAAAATATATAAATAGTTAAGATTTTTTGGAATAAAAAAAGCAGCTGCCAAATTGACAACTGCTTCAGCCGAGTAGCGAATCCGGGAATCGAACCCGGGTCTCCACCGTGAGAGGGTGGCGTGCTAG